>JBDVSG010000058.1:0-23457 GCA_039967155.1 Sulfitobacter sp.
TTTACTCATGCTTCTGCAGGTAGCACGGGTATGCGCGCGCGTCACATAAATTTCAGCGCAAGCGCAAGTCGGCCACGGTATCTACATCCCGCAGGGTCGCAACATGGACGATGCGGTGGTGGGGCAACGTTGCGCGGCTATCGTCCAAAGCATGCTGCGTTGACCAGCGCACATTTGAGAACAACTGAGGCGGGATAGCACGGGTGCGGCGCAACCCAATCAACCAATAGCCCCCATCATCAGCAGGGCCAAAAACTGCATCATTGCTGCCCAACGCGGCAAAGGCTTCGGCGATGCGGGCACTGTTGATGTCGGGGATATCGCCCCCGATCACGCAAACAGGCCCCCGCGGCGCCCAACGCAACGCGCGCCCCATTCGGTCACCCAGATCACCATTTCCTTGGGGGATGCGCGCCAAATGCGAGGGCCAAACCCGCGACAACATGCCAGCGCGGTCCGGGGCAACGGCCAGCACCAAATTCCAACGCGGATCCTCAACGCGGCGCAACAGCCCGTGCAATTGATGCCTGAACCACCACGCGGCAGCCACCATGCCAATGTCGCGGCCCAAACGGGTTTTCACACGGCCCGCGCGCGGCTCTTTCAGCATAACGATCAGGGTCCGCCTCACAGCCTGCGCTCCATCATTTGATGCGGCTCACCTTCATCTGCATAGACAGAGCCATATGCCGCGAAACCCAGCTTGGCGTAAAATTCAACAGCCTGCACTTGGGCGCCTAGGACGGCGCGGCGCGCGCCTTTTTCCGTGGCCAACGCAACACAAGCGCGGATCACATCCGCCCCCAGCCCCAAGCCCCGCGCAGATTTCATCACGCAAACGCGGCCAATTTTGGCGGTATCATTGTCCAAATAGACCCGTGCCGTGGCGATGGGAATATCCCCGTCACAGGCCAACATATGATGGCTGACAGCGTCCAGTTCATCCACCTCTCCTTCGGCCGAATACCCCTGCTCTGCCACAAAAACAGTATGGCGTAAGGCATAACATGCTTTGAGGTTTTGGGTTTCAGCGATTGAGATCATGCAAAATAGTCCTGCAAGATGCGCGTGTAGATCGCTTTCAGCTCGTGGATGTGGGCGACAGCAACATGTTCGTCGACTTGGTGCATCGACTGGCCAACAAGGCCGAACTCCACCACGGGGCAATGCGATTTAACAAAGCGCGCATCAGACGTGCCACCGGTTGTCGAGAGTTCAGGCGTGATGCCAGTCACATCGCTGACTGCAGCAGAGACCATACTCGACAATGCGCCGGGAGGGGTGATGAAGCTCTCTCCTGAAATTTTCACATGGGTCTCAATCGCGACGCCGTAAGTGCCCGGAATTGCCTGCACCTCTGTTTCGATCCAATCGCTCAGCCCAGCGCCTGTGTGAGCATCGTTAAAGCGGATGTTCACCGCCGCCGAACATTCAGCGGGAATAACGTTTGTTGCAGCGTTGCCTGTATCCACCGTGACCACCGCCAGTGTCGAGGCATCAAAGTGATCCGTGCCTGTGTCCAGCTCATGACTGGCAAGACGATCCATCAGGCGCATCATCGGCGGCAAAGGATTGTTGGCACGGTGCGGATAGGCCGAATGCCCTTGTTTGCCGATCACGCGGAATTTCACAGTCATTGACCCGCGACGCCCGATCTTGATCATCTCACCCATGGTGTTGGGGCAGGTCGGTTCGCCCACCAGACAGACGTCCATACGTTCGTTATTGTTTTCCATATATTCCAACAGGGCCAGCGTGCCATCTACGGATTCGCCTTCTTCGTCGCCCGTGATCGTGATCACGACGGAACCATCAGGCGGGGTGTTGCGCACAAAATCCACCGCAGCAGCGGCGAATGCAGCCACGCCTGATTTCATATCCGTGGTGCCGCGCCCGTACATGATTCCCTCTTTGATTTCCGCACCAAAGGGCGGCATGGTCCATGCGGCCTCATCCCCGATGGGGACAACGTCTGTGTGTCCGTTAAAACCAAAACTGCGGGTGTTCCCTTGGGTGCCCCAACGCGCAAACAAGTTGCGGATGCCACCCCGATCCGCCCAAGCACATGTAAACCCCGCCGCACCGAGCAATTCATGAAGAATATCCAAAGCGCCGGCATCTGCGGGCGTGACAGAAGGGCAACGGACCAGAGCAGCTGTCAGGTCAACGGGATCAACGGGAGGCAGGTCGGACATGTGCGGCAGTTCCTTTGGATATTTTGCTCTTTATCCTCTCTGTGGCCCAAAAGTGCCAGCCCCCAGCCCTCATGTGAAATCACACTTCATTTATGTCAAAATTGTGGTAGCCTAATAGGATAATAATTGACCCGAGGCAGGGCATAAGCAGTTCCATCACCTGAAAACAGGGATGGGTTTCGTCCCAAAAGGACATCGTTGGAACAGGGGCTATTCCTCTGTCCGGCTGCGGCTGTGCTGTCTCACTGAATGGTTAGAGGCAGTGATATGGTAACAGCGTCAGAACTCAGCATTGAAACGGTGCGCGAAGGCACCACAGCCACAGAGATGGCGCAGGAAATATTCGGCACGGGTGTCACCGTGACCGGTGCGACCTACTATGGCGATAATGACAGTGCGGGGATCTACACCGGCGGCGACGCGACTTCGCCTGGGGTTGTGCCTGGGGATACTGGGGTGATTTTCTCGACGGGTGAAGTGCAGGACTTTACCAACTCGAACGGCCAATCAAACCAAAATACAAACACCTCCACCAACACCTCGGGTACGAACAACTTTAACCCGTACAACACTGCTGCGGGTGGCAACACCTATGACGCCACAACGTTGGACGTTGATTTCATTCCCGACAGCGATACTTTGACGATGCAGTTTGTCTTCAGCTCTGAAGAATACCCTGAATTTGCAAATTCCATTTATCAGGATTTCTTTGGCGTTTGGGTCAACGGTTCGTTTGTTGAGCATGACGTCGGCGACGGGACAACGGCACCGTTCAATATCTCGACCACCAATAACATCAACATGTACGTTGATAACACCACCGACGATTACAACACCGAGATGGACGGCTTTACCATCACGCTGACCTTAACCATGGACGTAAACGCGGGTCAGACCAACTCGATCCGGATTGCATTGGCAGACGTAGGCGACAGCAACTACGATTCCAACGTCCTGATCGCTGGTGACTCCATCCAGACAGAGCTGGTTGCCATTTCCGACAATGTGAATGTCTATCCCGATGGCACAACGACGCTGGATGTGTTGAGCAATGACATCAACAACACAGCTGGCACCACGCTGACAATCACCCATATCAATGGCCAACCTGCCACTGTGGGCACACCGATCACCTTGCCGACGGGCCAGCTTGTTACCTTGAACGCCGATGGTACGTTCAATGTGGTCGGGGATGGCGATGAAGAAGACTTCAACTTCACTTACACCATCGACAATGGCTCAGAGACGGACGTCGGGTTTGTTAATGCCACATCCGTTCCGTGTTTTGTCGCGGGCACGTTAATTGCCACGCCTTATGGTGACCGCCGTGCGGAATCCCTGTCTGCTGGTGATCTGGTGATGACCAAAGATGAAGGCCCGCAGCCCTTGCGCTGGATTGGCGCGCGGCGTGTGTCGGCGGTCGGTGATTTCGCCCCGATCCACATCCGCGCCAACACGTTGGGCCAGCATCGCGATTTGCTTGTCTCGCCCTTACACCGAGTGTTGATCAAGGACTATCTGGCTGAATTACTGTTTGGCGAGGATGAAGTACTGGTCGCGGCACGTGATCTGGTGAATGACAAAACCATCACCCGCCGCGAAGGCGGTGAGGTCACGTATGTCCATCTGCTCTTTGACCGCCACCAAGTGGTGTTTTCCGAAGGGTTAGAGACTGAAAGCTTCCTGCCTGGACCGCAGACCGCTTGCAGCTTTGAGGCCGAGGTCGTCGCAGAGATATACGGCATTTTCCCTGAACTAGACCCTGAAACAGGCGCTGGATACCCTACAGCCGCACGCCGGTTGCTGAAACGTTATGAGGCAGAACTGCTACGCGCAGAGCGGGTGGCATAATGACTTGGCTTGCGCTCACCGACCATACTGATCGCCGCCTGTCTTTGCGCGGGCTAGGCCATGAAAAACGCGCCACACCCGTGGTCGTGGATACCCCCGATCAGGTGTTAAACCGCGGCAGCATCGTGTTTGAAACCGAAGTTGCCGAAGACAGCAAACCGCAGGTTTTGTTCGGGTATACCAGCCCACACCCCAGCCACCGCAGCCTTGTGTTTCAGGCCATCCCTGGTGGCGGCGTTGCGATGGTGCATGTGCAGAAAGACAAGATCGCCCATGCCGCCATTGCCCATAAAAATTCCGGCCGCGCCGAGGTGCTGCGCCTGACCTATGCTTGGGACATCAAATATAACTGGGGCCGCCTGACCTTGGAGCAGGCGGGCGATCAATCCGTTACCAGCGTTGCTGTCGATAACCCGCTGCCGCTCACCTTGGATGATCTGCGCGACCTTATGCTAGGCCGCGGAAACCACGATTACGCCCCTGATATGGTTTTTGCCGCCCTGTCAGATCAAATCGAACCCATCGGTCAAAGCCCGACCCTATCGCCTGACACCCCCATTGCCACGCCTTGGGGCTACCGCAATGCAGGCACGTTAAAGCGCGGCGATACTGTCTACACCGATGAAGGCGACGTCGTGCCCGTGCTGCAAACAGTCAACCGAACCGTGCCCGCGCGGGGCAGCTTTGCCCCTATTCGCATGCGGGCGCCCTATTTCGGTCTGCAGGACGATATCATCATCGCACCAGAGCAGCATGTGGTCATTGACGGACCAGAAGTCGAGTATCTGTTTTCGTGTGAAAAGGTACTGACGCCTGCGCGCCATCTGGTCAACGGATTTGCCGCCCGCGCCGAAGCTTGCGGCCACCTGACCCGCTACACGCAATTGATCCTGCCAAACCACGAGACCGTTTTGGCAGGCGGCGCCCCGTTAGAGAGCATGTACATCGGTCGCATGCGGCGCGACACGCATCAGCTCGCTTCGAGTGTGCTCTTTTCTGTGGATCGCAATGATCTGCCCGAACACAAAGCAACGTCGCACAAAGTGCTGAAATGGTATGAGGCCATCCATCTGGCCAAGCGCCGCGCGGCCTAGTCGTAGAACGGCGTCATCTGCGCCACAACAACCGAATTTTCGTCCAACGCGCGCTGCATAAGCGTGCGTTCTTCATCGTCGATCTCATGGCCTTCTGCCTCGCGTTCGGCCAATGTGCCATAGCCTGTTACGTCCAGCGGGGCCGTATCCGCCTGCTTGAGGATCGCAACCGTCTCGCGCACGGCCTCGGCTTCGTCAATGCCAGAGGCAAAGCACATCAACGCAGCACCCGTGGCGTTCTCAGGCAGACCGTCGCCCGTCTTGCGCCCAATCTGGACAAGCAGCGTATAGACCTGCTGGCGGGACGGCTTTTTGGGTTTCTTTTCGTCAGACATAACAACGCGGGCCTTTTTTCTCGGGTGGGGCAGACCTAGCTTGCCCAGCGCGGTTTGAAAAGCCTCAGACTATCCGCATGACTGCAGCTTGCTGATGCGGGCGCCCTTTTGGACGACTGTAATGCCATTTTCGCTGCGCATGATCATGATGCGGCGATGCCATGGTGCGCCATCTGTACGGCAAATCGCATCATACAGCGTTGCGTCCATGCCAACGACAGGAACAGGATCACGCAGACTGCACCGGCTGCCCACCGCAAAGAAAAAAGATGAATTCAGCAGGATCGCTCCACCTTCTTCGCCGACAGAGGTACAATCCCATGTGTCGCCCTCCGGCCCAATTGGCCGGTAGCGCCCGTCATATGGCCCCGCCCCTGCCCCGACAGCTGAAACAGCCATCAAAAGCAGGGACAGGAGGCCGCGCATCAGTCGCGCAGCAGTTCGTTGATAGAGGTTTTAGAGCGGGTCTTCTCATCCACGCGCTTCACGATCACCGCGCAGTAGAGATGCACACCGTTCTTGGACGGCATGGAACCTGCAACAACAACCGACCCTGCAGGCACTTCGCCATACATGACTTCGCCTGTTTCGCGGTCGAGAATTTTGGTGGATTGGCCGATGAACACGCCCATGCCCAAAACCGAACCTTCCCGCACGATACAGCCTTCAACAACTTCGGAACGCGCACCGATAAAGCAGTTGTCTTCAATGATTGTCGGGCCTGCCTGCATCGGCTCCAAAACGCCGCCAATTCCAACGCCACCCGACAGGTGCACGTTTTTACCGATCTGCGCGCAGGACCCAACAGTGGCCCATGTATCAACCATTGTGCCGCTATCGACATAGGCGCCGATGTTCACAAACGACGGCATCAACACAACGCTGGGCGCAATATAGGCTGATTTGCGCACAACACAGTTCGGCACAGCGCGAAAGCCAGCTGCTTTCCACTGGTTGTCACCCCAACCTTTGAATTTGCTGTCTACTTTGTCCCACCAGCCAGAACCTTGTGGGCCGCCATCTTGCTGTTCCATATCCTTGATGCGGAACCCCAGCAGCACGGCCTTTTTGGCCCATTGGTTTACATGCCAGTCGCCGTTATCCATTTTCTCTGCAACACGCAGGGTTCCTGAATCCAGCGCGTTCAGCGTGGATTCGATGGCGTCGCGCGCCTCGCCTGTGGTGGCGGATGTGATGCTGTCGCGGTTTTCCCACGCGGCCTCGATTGCGGTTTCAAGCTGAGCATTGGACATGTCGGAACTCCGTTTGGAAAAAATTGCTTAGGTCGCGCTATACGCTGACAGGTCTTTCCGTGCAATCCTCACTGCGCACAGTACAAAGTCGCGACTATTGCATAGTCATCCCAGCCGATCCTGTGCATGGTAGGAAAGATAGCAAAGTTCGAGGACCAAATGAGCAAAAACACCCAACACCCATTGCGCCATGCTGGCACTGATAGTGTCTCCGCCGATGACGTCCCTGTCACGCCGCAAACCCAAGCACCTGCATATAAGCTGGCGTTTAACGATTCCGATTTTTTGTGCCGTGAAGAATTGCGCCCCGTTCGGCTGCAACTAGAGCTGCTAAAACCCGAGATGATGCTGGATGAATACGGTGTAAACTCAACCATCGTTTTGTTCGGCGGCGCCCGCATTCCTGAACCCGCGGAAAAAGACAAAGCGCGGACAAAAACCTTGGCCGACCTGTCACGTTTCTATGACGAAGCACGCGAATTCGCCCGCCTGATGACGTTGAAATCAAAGGAAAGCGGCGGCCGTGAGGATGTTGTTGTGACAGGCGGCGGTCCTGGCGTAATGGAGGCAGGAAACCGCGGTGCTGTTGATGCTGATGGTGTCTCTATCGGGTTGAATATCGTTTTGCCGTTCGAACAGGCACCCAACGAATATGTCACGCCCGACCTGTGCTTTAACTTCCACTATTTCGCGATCCGCAAGATGCACTTTTTGATGCGCGCCAAGGCGATCTGTGTCTTCCCTGGCGGTTTTGGCACCATGGATGAAATGTTCGAGGCCCTCACCCTGATCCAGACAGGCCGCATGCAACGCGTGCCATTCCTGTTGTTCGGTGGCGATTTCTGGAACGGCATCATCAATTGGGATGTGCTCGCGGATGCGGGCACGATCTCGGCCGAGGATCTGGACCTGTTCCGATTTGTTGAAACGGCCCAAGAAGCCGTTGATCTGATCGAAAACTGGGGCGATCCATCAGCCCGGGAAACCGTCCCCGGGCGCTAAAGCGCGCCTAGGATTAGTGGAACATTTCTTCTGGAAGCTCACACAGCGCAACATGGTGCGGCAGAGTTTCCAGAACATGTTTTCCATCATCCGTATCGCGGATGGAATACCCATACCCAGCAAGGCGGTGCTTCCATTCGCGGTCAGACAGGGCTGATGCGCGCTCACGTGCGGCCACTTGGATAGCCTGATCCGCGATAAGTGCGTCTTGTTTTAAAATAAATGTCATTTTCGCTTCCTGATTGTATCAATTCAGGAAACAGTTTGTTCTACCCCTGTGGCAGGAATTCGCAACGATTGTGGCGGAACAGAGGAATTTTGACCCGCAAAAGTTGAACAAACCCAACAGCACCCACGGTCTGCCGCTTAGCTCCGCTGTACGCCTGCTTCAGCTTCAATTTGACGGCGAGATTTGCGCGCGCGCTCTGTCTCGGATTTCAACTGTCCACAGGCCGCCATGATATCTTCGCCACGCGGTTTACGCACTGGTGAAGCATAGCCCGCCTTGTGCACAATGTCTGAGAATGCACGAATGCGGTTGTTAGAGGAGCGTTTGTAAGGCGCCCCAGGCCATTCGTTAAACGGGATCAAGTTGATCTTGGCTGGAATGCCCTCGATCAGTTTCATCAGACGGTGCGCGTCTTCGTCGCTGTCGTTGATGCCGTTAAGCATGACATACTCAAAGGTGATCCGCTCGGAATTGCTGACCTTAGGGTATTCGCGCAATGCGTCCAACAGCGCCTCGATGTTCCAACGTTTGTTGATTGGCACCAGTTTATCGCGCACCTCATCAGTGGTGGCGTGAAAGGACACGGCCAACTGGCAGCCAATCTCGGCCGCGGTGCGCGCAATTTCCGGCACAACGCCAGAGGTGCTTAGCGTGATCCGCCTACGGCTCAGCTGGATACCTTCGGGGTCCATTGCGATTTTCATCGCGTCGCGCACGTTTTCAAAATTATACAGCGGTTCGCCCATGCCCATGAGAACGATGTTTGACAGTAGACGCGCCTCATAGGTGCGTGTGCCGCTTTTGGGCCATTCATCCAGATCATCGCGCGCCACCATGACCTGTCCGATGATTTCCCCTGCGGTGAGGTTGCGAACCAGTTTCTGGGTGCCAGTGTGACAGAAGGAACAGGTCAACGTGCACCCGACCTGCGAACTCACACAAAGCGTGCCGCGATCAGCTTCGGGGATATAGACGACCTCAACCTCATGACCGCCTGCAATGCGCACAAGGTATTTGCGCGTCCCATCGGTGCTGACCTGCTTGGTCACGACCTCTGGCACCTCGACCACAAAATGCTCTGCCAATTGGGCGCGGAAGTCTTTGCTCAGGTTCGTCATCGCGTCAAAGTCGCGCACGCCCCAATTATAGATCCACTGCCAAATCTGACCCACACGCATCTTGGCTTGCTTTTCTGGGGCACCCATTGTGATCAGTGCCTCCCGCATCGCCTCGCGCGTCATGCCAACAAGGTTCTGCGGCCCTTCGGGCAGCTTACGCGGAATGGTGTGGACGTCTTGTGTAATCGGTGCGGACATGAGGCGATTCCTGTATGGGATGCGCTGTATATAGGCGCTTGGCGCTAAAAATGAAAACAGCCCCGCCCCATAAGGGCAGAGCTGCAATAAATCGATGCAGGATACTTAGCCGCCGCAGCGTTTTGCGGCATCCTCAACTGCGGCTGTGAACCCCAGCAAAGAAAACGTATCCTCGGTCTTGGTTCCACGGCCTGATCGGCCCGTCAGCTTGGCGTCTGCGCCCCGCTTCATTGCTGTGATGATCTTGTTGTCATCCGCTGTGGTCGCAGGCCATGCCCACTCACCTTCTGTAAACAACTCAAACGAATTGCCCGAAATATTCATCGTCACAGTTGAGCCGCTTGCAAAGGGATACCCGCCGGTAAATGCAACCTGCCCTTTGGCACCTGCACTGGGGCGATAAAATACCATCAGCAGAATTTGACCGCGGTTCACGGCAACCACACGCCCATCGCGTGAGTTCACAGTCTCTTTGGGTGTCGACACCCCCCAACATTCGGTTGGGTTGTCCTCAACAAAAACGCTCCAATCGGTTTTTGCTGCTACACGGTTCGTGCTTTGGCTCTGCGCCATAGCGCTGCTTGTTACCAAGCCAGCCATCAGGGCCGCAATCACGCCCGCCTTAAATAATGCCATCTGTCCAACTCTCCAGCCGTCTTTGTGCCTCAACATATTCTGCAAATCCATGCTGTGCCCCTTTTGTATGGGCCATTGCGTTGCTATGGTTTACGCTCTTCTAGACAACAAACATCATAACGCGAAAGACGCGAGTGACGAAACCCCGCATTGGCAGGTTTTCGCCCATAAAAACGCTTAAAAGGACACTGACATGACCGCTCCAGCCCCCTTTGCCGAAATCTGGCGTGGTCCTTTTCTTGAAAGCGTGCATTCTGGGCATGCCGTCATCTGCGACGCGACAGGTCAAATCGTCGATGCTTGGGGCGATCCAAACGCGATTGTGCTCCCCCGCAGCTCATCAAAAATGCTCCAAGCACTCCCCCTGATCCGCTCTGGCGCGGCAGATGCTTTCGGCCTGACAACCCAACAACTTGCCCTCGCCTGTGCCTCCCATCAAGGCGCCGAAATACACGTCAACGCAGTAAACAACTGGATTGATGATCTAGGCCTCGACGACACAGCATTTCGTTGCGGCCCTCAAGAATCTCGCGAGCGTTCCGTGAAGGACGCGCAAATTCGCGCTCATGAAACCCCATGCCGCGTGCACAATAACTGCTCGGGAAAACACGCAGGGTTTCTAACACTGACAAAACACCTAAAGGCAGGCCCAGAATATACCGCCCCAGACCATCCAGTCCAAATCGCCTGCCGCGATGCCTTCGAGGACGTCACAAATGAAACAAGCCCCGGCTTCGGTATCGACGGCTGCTCTGCCCCCAATTACGCGGCCACCCTGCACGGCGTCGCCCGCGCCATGGCCCATTTTGCCGCCGCCCCAGATGATAGCGCCGAAGCACGCCTACATCGCGCCATGCGCTTGCACCCCGAACTCGTCGCAGGATCGGGCCGCGCCTGCACTGAACTTATGCAAGCCTGCGACGGAAAAGTTGCTCTAAAAACAGGTGCCGAAGGATTTTTTATCGCGATTCTACCCGAACGCGGCCTCGGCATCGCGCTAAAAGCCGCCTGCGGCACCACGCGCGCCGCAGAAGCAGCGATCACAGCCCTGCTGGTGCGTCTTGGCGTGCTAGATGCGAACCACCCCGCAACTCTCAGACGCATCAACGCTCCCATTAATAATTGGGACGGCCTTCAGACCGGCATCCTTAAACCCGCCGCAGGCCTGCTGGCCTGAGACGACCAGCTATCTTTCTTGGCCCAAAATACTCCGGGGGAATCGGCCAGAGGCCGATGGGGGCTGGCCCCCATCCCCGATGCAGCCTGCGTCAGTTTACAACAAAAACGCGTCTCTGCTGTAGCCCTGCACATATAAGAGCGACGTCAAATCACCGAAATTGATCCGAACATTGCACTGCGCCGCCACGGCAGGCTTGGCGTGCAACGCAACCCCCATGCCAGCTCGCGTCAACATTCCCAGATCATTTGCACCGTCACCGACTGCAATCACATCCGCTTCCGTTAAACCCAAACGGGAGGTGATCTCTTCCAGCGCGTCCACTTTGGCTTGTTTACCCAAGATCGGCATCCCGACCTCTCCGGTCAACACGCCACCTTCTACGATTAACGAATTCGCACGGTTTTCATCAAAGCCCAGCTGCGCCGCCACTTGTGCTGTGAATGCTGTGAACCCGCCAGAAACCAGCGCCGCATATCCGCGGTTGCCCTTCATCGTGGCCAGCAGCGCTTTACCACCCGGCATCAGAGTAATCCGCTCGGCCAAAACGCGGGTAATCACCTCTTCTGGCAGGTCTTTTAGCAACCCGACCCGTTCTTTTAAGGCGGCTTCAAAGTCCAATTCGCCATTCATTGCCCGTGCGGTAATGTCTTTTACACGGGCCCCCACGCCGGCTTCATCCGCCAGCTCATCAATGCATTCTTGCTGGATCATCGTGCTGTCCATATCCGCCAAAAGCATCTTCTTGCGGCGGCCCTCTGTTGGCACCAAAACCAGATCCACGCCCATGGTCTGGCAGCTCTCCCAGACCTCCCCAAGGTTGTCGGGAACCTCGCCCAGCGCGAACTCGGCCGCCTCATCAGGGCTGAGCCAAATCACGTCCCCACCACCCCATGCATTCCGCAGAGATTCGACCAGCGCGGGGTCCAGATTTCGCGCCTGAGGCGCGGTGAGAAGTACGGCTGTATACATTGTTAAGGTTTCCGATCAGCGTCAAAGGTGTCGCAAAAAGCGTCTCATGCGGCGGTTTAACGACAATTATAGGGTTGCGCCAGAGCGCACGTGCCCGTAAATGCGGCAGTGGGACACCCTTCCCCAACGAAGGGCATTTATCTGTAAGGATAGCATCAATGGCTATGACACCACCGGACGCACGTCCGACGAATCCGCGTTTTTCCTCCGGACCCTGCGCGAAACCCCCCACATTTGATCTGGCAAAATTGTCTGACGCGCCTTTGGGCCGCAGCCACCGCGCAGCCCCTGGCAAAGCCAAGCTGCTGGAAGCGATCGAAACCACACGTGAAGTGCTGGGCGTACCTGCTGACTACAAGATCGGCATCGTACCCGCATCTGACACTGGCGCATATGAGATGGCCATGTGGAACCTGCTGGGTGAGCGCCACGTAGAGATGCTCGCTTGGGAAAGCTTCGGCTCTGGCTGGGTAACTGACGCGCTGAAGCAGCTGAAAATCGACGCCACCGAAAAAACCGCCCCCTACGGCGAGATCGTCGATCTGGACGGTGTGAACTTCGAAAATGATGTTTGCTTTACTTACAACGGTACAACGTCGGGTGTGCGCGTTCCTGCCAATTTTGACATTCCTGCCGACCGCGCGGGCCTGACCCTATGCGACGCGACATCTGCCGCTTTTGCGATGGATCTGCCTTGGGATCGTTTGGACGTCACCACTTTCAGCTGGCAAAAAGCACTGGGCGGCGAAGCGGCACACGGCATGCTGATCCTCAGCCCGCGTGCTGTTGAACGGTTGGAAAGCTACACACCCGCATGGCCCCTGCCGAAAATCTTCCGCCTGACCAAAGGTGGCAAGCTGATCGACGGTATCTTTACGGGTGCCACAATCAACACGCCTTCTATGCTGTGTGTTGAAGACTACCTGTTCGCGCTAGATTGGGCAAAATCCGTTGGCGGCCTGAAGGGCATGATCGCCCGCGCCGATGCAAACACGGCGGCGATCACCGCATTTGTTGAAACCCACGACTGGATTGATTTCCTTGCAGTCGATCCTGCGACACGTTCCAACACATCTGTGTGCCTGAAGTTCACCGATGACCGCATTGCCGATGGGGCCGCATTTGCCAAAGCCGTTGCAAAACGTCTGGCCGATGAAAACGTCGCCCTCGACATTGGCGCCTACCGCGACGCCCCTGCGGGCCTGCGCATCTGGTGTGGCGCAACGGTTGAAACATCGGACATCGAAGCCATGCTTCCTTGGCTCGACTACGCGTTCAACGCCGAACTCAACGCATAATCTCCACAGCTGCCCTGACGCGCGGCGCCTCTTTTGAGGCCCCCACAGGGCAGTTGAACCCCCACAAATATATTCAAAGGATCGCACCCATGGCGCCTAAAGTACTCATCTCCGATAGCCTCAGCGAAGCAGCTGTTCAGATTTTCAAAGACCGCGGTATCGACGTGGATTTCCAGCCGACGCTGGGCAAAGACAAGGACAAGCTGGCTGAAGTCATCGGTCAATACGATGGCCTTGCCATCCGCTCAGCGACCAAAGCCACCGAGAAGATCATCGCCGCTGCAGATAACCTCAAGGTCATTGGCCGTGCGGGCATCGGTACGGATAACATCGACAAAGACGCCGCCTCCAAAAAAGGTGTGATCGTCATGAACACGCCTTTCGGCAACATGATCACCACAGCCGAACACGCCATCGCAATGATGTTCGCCGTGGCACGTCAAATTCCAGAAGCCTCTGAATCGACCCATGCTGGCAAATGGGAAAAGTCCAAATTCATGGGTGTTGAGCTGACAGGCAAAACACTGGGCGTTATCGGCGCAGGCAACATCGGCGGTATCGTATGCGACCGTGCACGTGGCCTAAAAATGAAGGTTGTGGCCTATGACCCCTTCTTGGGCGAAGAAAAGGCCGCAAAAATGGGTGTTGAGCGGGTCGAACTGGACGATCTGCTGGCGCGCGCTGACTTCATCACCTTGCACGTTCCTTTCACCGAACAGACAGCCAATGTTCTGAGCCGTGAAAACCTTGAGAAAACCAAAAAAGGCGTGCGTATCATCAACTGTGCCCGTGGCGGTTTGGTCGACGAAGAAGCGCTAGCCGATCTGTTGAAATCCGGTCACGTTGCAGGTGCTGCGTTTGACGTATTCAAGCAAGAACCAGCAACCGAGAACCCGCTGTTCAACCTGCCAAACGTTGTCTGCACCCCGCACCTTGGTGCCGCGACATCCGAAGCGCAAGAAAACGTGGCCCTGCAAGTGGCAGAGCAAATGTCAGACTATCTGCTGACAGGTGCCGTCACCAACGCATTGAACATGCCTTCTGTCACTGCAGAAGAAGCCAAGGTCATGGGCCCATGGTTGAAACTGGCGGGCCACCTTGGTTCCTACATCGGTCAATTGACGGATGAGCCAATCAAAGCGGTCAACATTCTTTACGATGGTACCGTGTCCGAAATGAACCTTGATGCGCTGAACTGTGGTGTGATCGCCGGTATCATGAAGCGCGCAAACCCTGATGTGAACATGGTATCCGCCCCCGTTGTTGCCAAAGAAAAAGGCATCAAGATCTCCACAACAAACCAAGATAAATCCGGCGTATTCGACGGTTATGTCAAAGTGACCGTTGTGACCGAAAAACGCGAACGCTCGATCGCGGGGACGGTATTCTCTGATGGCAAGCCGCGGTTCATCCAGATCAAAGGCATCAACATTGACGCCGAAGTCGGCCAGCACATGCTCTACACCACCAACGAAGACGTTCCAGGTATCATTGGTACATTGGGCCAGACCTTGGGTGAGGGCGGCGTGAACATCGCCAACTTTACGCTTGGCCGTGCCGCTGTGAAAGGCGAGGCAATTGCCCTGCTATATGTAGATGCGCCAGTTCCTGCGGACGTTGTGAAGAACCTGCACACCACAGGGTTGTTCAACCAAGTTAAAGTGTTGGAATTTGATGTAGCCTGATCTTTTTTAGGTTAAGAGGATAAGGCGCGTCCCTTGCGGGGCGCGCCTTATTTATTTGGAGGCATCATGAGCAACCCGATTTACGCCATTGGCGATATTCACGGCCAATTGTCCGAGCTGAACCGCGTTTTGGCGCTGATCGAAGCAGACGGTGGCACAGAGGCCGAGATCGTATTCATCGGTGATTACACAGATCGCGGCCCTGACTCGGCTGGGGTTATTGAGTTGCTGATGAACGGTGTTGCTTCGGGCAAACCGTGGCGCTGCCTAAAGGGCAACCACGACCGCATGTTCGGCTGGTTTATGCATGACTATCCGCAGCATGATGCCTATCTGCCCGTCTATTTGTACTGGCTTCACGAAAGACTAGGGGGCGACACCACGATGGCGTCATATGGTGTGCCAGTGCGCGAAACAGATCGTCAGCTTGCCATCCATGAAATGGCTAAAAACGCGGTGCCTCAAGCGCATGTTGATTTTCTCAATAGCCTGCGCCTCAGCTATGAAACGGAAACCCTGTTTTTTGCTCATGCAGGAATCAAACCGGGGGTGCCTCTGTCTGAGCAAGACGAAGAAGACCTGCTGTGGATCCGCAAAGAGTTCCACATCGACACCCGCGATCATGGAAAGCTGATTGTGCATGGGCACACGCCAGTAGACGCCGCAACCCACTATGGTAACCGCGTCAATATCGACGCAGGTGCGGGGTACGGCAAACCACTGGCGGCGGTTGTCTTTGAGGGCAAAGAATGCTGGTCGTTAACGGACCAAGGACGCGTCGCACTGCGCCCCTGACCCAGCCAGAATGACGGAACGTCTTGGCTGACAAATTCAACCAGTGTTTTACGTTGCCGCAACACATTCGGGAGCAAAAAACATGTCGGACGATATCGTTATTCTAGGGGGCGCGCGCACCGCCATCGGCACATTTGGTGGCACGTTGGCAGGCACACCCACAACAACATTAGCCGCAACCGTTGCACGCGCGGCACTGGCCCGCGCGGGAGTAGACCCAGCAAAGATCGGGCAGGTTGTCTTCGGCAATGTGATCAACACCGAACCACGCGACATGTATGTCAGCCGCGTGGCCGCGATGGAGGCCGGCATCCCCGACGCCGTGCCAGCCATGAACATAAACCGCTTATGCGGATCAGGCGTACAGGCGATTGTCTCTGCTGCTCAGTCTCTGATGCTGGACGATGCGGATTTCGCGCTTGCTGGTGGGGCCGAGAATATGAGCCGCGCGCCTTATATCCTACCTGCTGCACGTTGGGGGCAAAAGATGGGCGATGTTTCGACGCAGGACATGCTGCTGGGCACATTAAACTGCCCCTTCGGCACGGGACACATGGGCGTCACCGCCGAAAACGTCGCAAGCGAATTTGAAATTTCGCGCGAGGCGCAAGATGCGTTTGCACTGTTGTCCCAAGAGCGCGCAGCAGCAGCTATTGAGGCAGGTTATTTTGCCGACCAGATTGTAAGCGTGGACGTAAGACAAGGGCGCACCGCCGCGACCTTTGACGTAGATGAACATCCAAAAACATCGACATTGGACAAGTTGGCCGGTTTGCGGCCCGTTTTTCAAAAGAACGGGTCGGTCACGGCTGGCAATGCCTCGGGCATCAATGACGGGGCGGCTGCATTGGTACTGGCCCGCGCCAGTGCTGCAGAAACGAACGGCCTGAAACCTATAGCGCGGATCATCGGCTACGCCCATGCTGGTGTCCGCCCTGAGGTTATGGGGATCGGGCCTATTCCAGCGGTCAGCAAGCTGTTTGAAAGAACTGGATTAAAGGCAGATGATTTTGACGTTATTGAGAGCAACGAAGCTTTTGCGTCTCAAGCTTTGGCAGTGAGTAATACGCTGGGATTTGATCCAGCGCGGGTAAACCCCAATGGCGGTGCTATTGCCTTGGGTCATCCAGTGGGGGCGACGGGGGCAATCCTGACGATTAAAGCCATGTATGAGCTGCAGCGCATCCAGGGCCAACGCGCCCTGATCACCATGTGTATTGGGGGTGGTCAGGGGATCGCGCTGGCCATTGAGCGGTTGTGAGTTTGTACCGTCAAAAGGGGCATTGAGCCCCCTTTGACGGTAGGAGTATTTTTCGCCAAGAAAGATAGAGCCTAGGTCAGCGCATCAATCAACGCGATGAAGCCCGTTGCTGCGCCAGCCCCCAAAACTGCGGCAAGCACTATGTAACGTTTGAACGGCTTTGCGGCTTGCGGCAGGGTATCGCCTTGGCGGATCAATGCAGCTTCGACCAAAGCAGGCAGGCGTGGTCCGAAGCGTGACAGTATCCGCGCCGTTTTTGTAAGGTCGCTGATCACCGCTTTTGGACCGATGGATTTCGTAATGTAATCGGTCACGATTGGTGCCGCGACTTGCCAAATGTTCATTTGCGGATTGAGCGAACGGGCTACGCCTTCGACGACGACCATTGTGCGCTGTAGCAAGATCAGCTCGGTTCGTGTTTCCATACCAAAGCGTTCGGTGACTTCAAAGAGATAGGCCAGCAGTCGCGCCATTGAGATGTGATCTGCATCCATACCAAAGATCGGTTCCCCCACTGCGCGCAGCGCACGGGCGAATTCGTCGACATCTTTATCTGCTGGAACATAGCCTGCTTCAAAATGTACCTCGGCTACGCGTTTGTAGTCTTTGCGAATGAAGCCGTAGAGGATCTCGGCATAGACGCGGCGGGTGTATTCATCGATATGGCCCATAATGCCGAAATCAAACGCGATGATATCACCGTTGGCCGCGACCTTTAGGTTTCCTTGGTGCATATCGCCATGGAAATACCCGTCCCGCAGCGCATGTTGCAAGAACAGGGCCAAGATGCGTTCGGAGAGTTCAACGCGGTCTACGCCAATTGCATCAATCGCTGCGTTATCGCCCATGGGCACGCCCTCGGCCCAACCAAGGGTCATGACACGGCGCGCTGAAAAATCCCATTTGATCGCGGGCAGCTGGAAGCCAGCATCCTCAGTTGTGTTTGCGGCAAATTCTGATGCTGCGGAGGATTCAAGGCGCAGATCCAGCTCTCCTCGGACGACGCCATCGAAGTGCTCAATCACATCCATCGGGCGCAAGCGGCGGGATCCTGGCGAGCAGATTTCGACTATTCTAGCGGCGAGGTAGAATGCATCCACGTCTTTTTGGAAGGCTTTTTCAATGCCGGGGCGCAAGACCTTTACGGCGACTTCTTCGCCATTGCTTTGCAAGCGTGCTTTGTGAACTTGTGCAATGGAAGCGGCTGCGACGGGCGGGCTGAATTCAGAGAAAATCGCATCAATCGGTTGGCCGAGCTCTTTTTCAACCTCAGCCTTTGCGATTTCTATGGGAAAGGCGGGCAGTTGATCTTGGAGCACGCGGAGCTGTTGGGCCATTTCATCGCCAACAACATCGGGGCGGGTAGAGAGGATTTGACCAAATTTAATGTAGGCAGGGCCCAGCGCCGTGAGGGCCCGTGTTGCCGGTTGCAGGCTGGGGTCACCTTTGTAGCCAAGAGGTTTGAACGGGATCGCCAATGCACGGGCGACAAGGCGCACCGGTTTGGGGGCGTCAAACGCATCCAAAACAAAATTCATCGCGCCAGTACGTTCCAGCGTGGCACCCGTGCGGATCAGGCGCCAGATATTATGCACACCGCGCATTCTAGATTTTCCAACCAGAGTGCAGAGCAGCGATGCCCATGGTCAAGTTCCGGTATTTAGCGTTCTCAAACCCTGCCGTGCGAACCATCTCAAGAAAGGTATCTTGATCGGGGAAGTTGCGGATCGATTCGACGAGATACTGATAGCTGTCTCGGTCATTGGCGATCATATGGCCCATCTGTGGGATCACATTAAAGCTGTAAAGATCGTAGGCTTTTTGCATCATAGGGTTGGGCAGCTGGCTGAACTCCAGCACCATCAGGCGGCCTCCTGGTTTGAGGACACGGTAAGCTTCGTTCAGGGCCTCTTGGGGGCGGGTCACGTTACGAATACCAAAAGAGATCGTGTAAACGTCAAAGGTGTTATCCTCAAACGGCAGCGCCATTGCGTCACCGACAACCCAATCAAGACTGTCTTGCATGGCTTCTGCTTCAGCACGTTTGCGGCCCTCGATCAGCATGCCTTCGGTTAGGTCACACACCGTGGCATGGCCAGAACCCGCGCGGCCCAAAAACTTAAACGACACATCGCCCGTGCCGCCAGCGACATCCAGCAGCTTTTGGCCTGCGCGTGGGGCGAGCCAATCCATCATCGCTTCTTTCCAGATGCGGTGGATGCCCATGCTCATCACGTCGTTCATCACGTCGTATTTATTGGCGACATCCGTGAAGAGGCTGCGGACCTTACCGGCCTTTTCGCCCTCTGGTATGGTCTGGGAGCCGAAATGTGTTGTCTTGTCGGTCATGTGCATGGTCCTAATCTTGTCTCTGATGGGATATAGCCTCAGAACGCCAGATACAAACTGCCAATTGCCGCAGGAGCCGTTATGCCCGAACTGCCCGAAGTAGAAACCGTAAAACGTGGTCTTACCCCCGTAATGGAAGGCGCTGTTATTGCGCGTGCGGATGTGAACCGGCCAGACCTGCGCTGGCCTTTCCCCAACCGCATGGCCGAACGGTTGACCGGCGCGCGGGTAGAGCGCCTGCGGCGGCGGTCGAAATACGTGTTGGCGGACTTGAATACCGGCGAGACGCTGCTGATTCACCTTGGTATGTCGGGGCGGATGTTGATTTCGGGCGATCCGTTGGGGCAATTTGTGCATGAACACCCTGCCCCAGAGAAACACGATCACGTGGTTTTCCACATGGAAAACGGCGCGCGCATTACCTTCAACGATCCCCGCCGTTTTGGCGCAATGGACCTGCTACCCACCGCCACAGCCGAGGCCCACAAGCTGTTGGCGGTGTTAGGGCCAGAACCTCTGAGCAACGATTTCCATGAATCGATTCTTGTGAAGGCCTTTGAGGGGCGCAAAACCCCCGTGAAATCCGCATTGTTAGATCAGAGTATTGTTGCCGGATTGGGCAATATCTACGTCTGTGAGGCGCTTTTTCGGGCAGGCATCAACCCCAAACGCAAGGTTGGTCAGCTGTCTTTTGCGCGAATTTCTGCGCTGGTTCCCATCATCCGTCAGGTCCTTTCTGACGCAATTGACGCAGGGGGATCATCGCTTAAGGATTTTCGCCAAGCCGATGGAGAACTTGGATATTTTCAGCATTCCTTTGATGTTTACGGCCGCGAAGGCGACCCGTGTCGTCGTGACGGATGTGGGGGCACTGTCGCGCGGATTGTACAATCAGGCCGGTCCTCCTTCTATTGCCCTAAATGCCAAAGATAGCTTGAACCGATGCGCCGCCGTGCTATGCACGAATGTCTGAGCAACAACAAAAGGGCCGCGCACATGGCTTATGAAACGATCATTCTGGACGTCGACAATCACGTAGCTTTGGTAACGCTGAACCGTCCCGATGCGCTGAACGCGCTGAATGATCAATTAATGAGCGAGCTGGCCGATTGCCTGACAGCCTGTCAGGAAAACGACAAAGTGCGCTGCATCGTTCTTACGGGATCGAACAAAGCCTTTGCCGCTGGTGCGGATATTGCGATGATGAAGGAAAAATCCTTTGTTGATGCTTTCTCGGGCGACCTTTTTACACCTGAGACTGACCAAATCATGCGGGTGCGCAAACCGATCATCGCAGCCGTATCAGGCTATGCGCTGGGGGGTGGTTGTGAACTGGCAATGATGTGCGACTTTATCATTTGCTCGGACACAGCGAAATTCGGCCAACCCGAAATCAATCTGGGCGTAGTCGCGGGCATTGGTGGTACGCAGCGCCTGACACGCATCGTTGGCAAATCAAAAGCCATGGACATGAACCTGACGGGCCGCTTCATGGATGCAGAAGAGGCCGAACGCTCCGGCCTTGCGTCACGTGTGGTGCCGGTGAAAAAACTGATCGAAGAGGCACTGGGCGCAGCCCAAAAGATCGCAGAAAAATCCATGGTGTCCGTGATGGTCGTGAAAGAGGCCGTGAACCGCGCCTACGAAGTCCCCCTGCGTGAAGGCCTGCTGTTTGAACGCCGCATGTTCCACGCGCTTTTCGCCACCGAAGACCAATCCGAAGGCATGGGCGCATTTCTGGAAAAACGCGAAGCCCAGTTCCGCGACCGGTAAATTCGGCCGAATGGCAAGGAAGCGGACATACAGCTCTTTCGCTGCGGCTGCGCCAGTTTCCGCTTTGATGCAATTAGGAGTGGCAAAAACCGTCGTTAGCGCCAGTGACAGAAACGTATGAGTTTTGGCCCGATTCAGGCACTCGTTGCGCCGCGGAATTTGCCTTCCAGCCTCCATACAGTGGATTGGTGATCTTCGAACTTTCCACCAACGTCTAAGCCAGTTTTGGCAAGGGCAATCTTGAGACCTGCATTGATACCAAAATCATCTTGGTATGACACGCTCAAGGAGAAGTCATTCAAACCGTATTTCAAGCGACCCTTTGCGATAGACTGCCAGGTTGGCTCATGATGATACCAGACTAGGTCGTCTGGCAGCGACGGCTCGACACCAGCCAGATTAGCTTCGTACAGCAAACTCTGAGAAACTCCTCTCTTTGCCCCTGCTTCGCCGGTTGACGCATCGTCGGCGTCGGCAAGTGGAACCGAAATTCTTGCTGAGAATTCCTTAGACCAACCGCTAATATGCTCAACTCGAATGCTGGTGGCTCCCAAACTCATCAGTAGCTCGATCGCTTCACAAAACTTGTGCTCGAACACGACGCGGTGAAAGTCTGCCATTGTAAAGTAGAGCGATGGTTTGGCCGGATGTCCCACGTACAGGACCCCATCTCTGGGGTGCCCAGGGGGGAAATCAATCTGTTGTGCCGCCGTCTTTCCAACAGGCAAGACAGATGCACCTTCCTCCCTAGCTCGCCCCCACGAGCGAATGGTTTCTCTGGCAGTAGCTTCGAGTGTTCGGCTGAAAGGTAGCGGAATGATATCAATCAAGGCCGCTTCAACGATCTTCTTCCAATCAAATCCCTGTTGTTTTTCGTGCAATGCCAAACGAGCTTGCTTCTCAGTGGCTTGCACGAGTTGGTCGTCACTGACCAAGATCAATTGCCTGTCAGAGTATGGTAGCTCCAGAATAGGCTGCGCTTTTGTCTCTTTATCCACATTTCTCTCCGAAGGGCGTATTCGATGCACAAAGACTACCCATTGCTAGCGGAGATTCCATCAAAAAGGGGCCCCGGGACAGCCTCACCCTTTTCGGAACCAATACGCCAGAAGTGGGTGTTTTCGCCTGCATCACAAACCCTATCTGATCCGAAGCGGCTTACCCGCCACGATATCAGCCGCCGTTCTTTGCCTCGGTTGGTTTCTTCATTGCAGCTGCAATCTCTTTCATTATAGGCGTAAAGTGCTCGTAATACAGTAGCTGTCCGCCGCCCGAAACACGGTTGACTCGAGACGTTGGTAGGCCGTTTGCCAGGCGTTCAATTAGAGCGATTGGATGAATGCGGTCCTCGGTCCCATGATGGAAGATCATCGGCACCTGCAGATCGCGCGCGCGTTCCCACTCAAGCTCATCCTGGTGCAAGAAGTCATGCCGCACAGAGGCCAGCGAGGAACGTAGAGCATAGCGCATCCGTTCCATTCCCGGCCAATTCCTGGCCTCCTGATTAACTATTTCAGCGTCGGGCCCAGCCTCTTCGAAGTGCCGCTTTATGAAACGTTCGAAGCGTTCTGGACCAAGGAGATCGTCGATCATGAATCGTGTGATGGAACGCCATTGAAAGGCAGCTGATTTGACGCCAGTGACAAGGGCTTTGGAAATGGCGCGCGCACCTTCGTCAGGACGCTCTTTCCAGACACATGCTGCCAAAAATGAAAGTCCTGAAACCCGTTCAGGGAAGAGCTTTGCATATTCGAGGGCGATTTTTGAGGACGTGACCATTGCCGCCAAATGAAACTTTTCTTTTCCTAATAACGCAGCGATGGCAGCGATGCCGCGTACGGCATCGTCTAAATGCTCCTGCGGCTTGATGTCAGGTGCGTTCGAATCTAGAGCGCCATGTCTCAAAGGGAAAAAGGCTTGGATCCCATGCGCTTCAAAGAGGGCAGCTTCTCGGGGTCCGAGATCTGGCAGCATCATCGCGTGTAAAGCGACCAGCGGCTTACCATCTTTTGGGCCCATCGTTATAACGGGGATGATCCGCCGTGATGCATCATAGGGGTCAGGTAGAAAGCGTAGTTGTGCATGGGGAGCCAAGAAGCGTTCATGGTATGTAGCCAAATCGGAGTGGTCGCGTTTCGTTTGTGCCTCTGCTATTTCATTGAGTGTCTGAATGAGGTCAACGCACATGATCTTTGCCGCTTCTTGGTCTGTAGGGAGTTCGAGGCGCTTTACAATA
>JBDVSG010000059.1:0-35015 GCA_039967155.1 Sulfitobacter sp.
CTGTCATCAATGCATCCTGTGCTTCCTGCGCCATGGTCTCATCTTGTTCAACCGCGACAACAGCCTGCGCCATACGCGCGATCACAGCTGTAGAGTAGCCCGTGGCACACCCCACATCCAAAACCAGTTCATCGCCGTCAATTGCCAAGGCATCCAGCATCTTTGCCAATGTCCGAGGCTCCAACAGAACACGCCCCTGGCCCAGAGCAAGGTTTTCCCCCACGTAAGCGGCCTCACGTTTCGCCGTTGGCACAAAATCTTCGCGCGCAATTGTCAGCATCGCATCGATAATGGGGAATTTGGTTACATCAGACGGGCGCACTTGCGTGTCGACCATCATCGTACGTCTCTTAGAAAAATCGGTCATGGGAATGCTCGTCATTACAGAATCCTGATCCGCACAATGTGCCACACCCTGCCCCCATCAGCAACGCCACATCCTGCCGCAGTGTATCAAACATTAAATACTGCGCTAAACCTTCAATGTTGCCTCTTGCAGCTGCCTTTTAGCTGGTCTAAAGCAAGGCACCTTGGGCGAGTTGGCGGAGTGGTTACGCAGCGGATTGCAAATCCGTGTACACGAGTTCGATTCTCGTACTCGCCTCCATTTACTTTCAATGACTTAGCGGATCGAAGGGTCCAGCCAACTTGAAAGTCTAAACAAACGTCTAAACATTCCGTTTTTGTTCTGTTCTTTTTTGCTGCGCCTGAATGGCTCGCATCTTCTGACGGACCTTCTTTGTGTAGTGCAAAACCATCGCTGGGCTTTGCCCTGTGACTGCGGCAATCAGATCATCGCTGCACCCCGCCTCCAACAACTCACAGGCCGCATTGTAGCGCCAACTGTGAATATCGAAGTCCAGCGCACTTATCTGCTCCCTGACATTTCGCACCGCTTGCGAAGCGCCGCGATAAGACCAGCGGTTTGTGCCGCGCTCGTTTGTCAGGATGAACACCGAATGACGACTTGCCGCATCAAGTGCAGCGCGAAGCTCAGGAAGGATTGGAACCCAGAGTTCTTTGCCCGTTTTATTCTGACGAATGGCAAAGGCACCATCTTGAATATCAGACCAGCGCATTTCAAGAACGTCACCGATCCTCTGCCCTGTTCCTAAGCAAAGCTCCATCACAAGCCGTTCCCGCGTCCCTAGCGCACACGAGCCACGGTAAGCGGCCAGAAGATCATGCGGCCAAGGCTCACGTGCAACTGTCTTCGTCCTAATTTCAGGAACACCTTTCGCTGGGTTGTCGTCCCGCCAGCCCAGATCAACGCAATGCTCCATCAGCACCCGAAGAACGCGCAAGGAGTAGTTGGCAAAATATATCTTTTCCGCATTTGCATCGCGAAGCTTGATAACATCCTTGCGCTTCATATTGCACGGGTTTGCATCTGCCATGATCGACACGAAGAAATCTAAATATTTGTCGTAATCTAGTGCAGTCCGAGGCTTTAGCCGTTTGTAACGAGGTGAACTCCGATAGTCCTTAACCAGCGCCACGAAGTTACGGGCGTTGATACGCTTTGGCACTGCCTCTCCGCTTAGAATGTCCGCATATTCTTGCCAGAATTCTGCGGTTTGAAATTCGGTTTGAAATTTCCGCGAGGGCCAGCCGCGCCGCTGAAAGTACAGCCCATTTCTCTGCCGATAAACATGCTTCGGAAGCTCACGTTTTGTCATAGCGCATATCGATCCTCTCGAACTCGTCAGCGGTCGGTCCAGTTGATAGCACAAGCTCAATCTTTTTGCCCTCAATTGTGACACGACTGACTGTTTTGCCCGCTTTCTCAAACGTACTGAGCAAACTTAATGCACGTTGTTCGACTGTTGACGCTGACATTTCACATTCCCTTCTTATCGAGAGAATCTAAGCCAAGTCACTTAGCACATCACAAACGTTTTTTTTGTAAGGGACCACTAAACGCATATATGTTTTGTAACAATTCGTTACTGAAATTCAGACCAACGTCACACTCAAAACATTGCTCCGCGCGAAGAATCGATCGGCAAGCCGAGCTGAGAGCAAGGTTGGTTTGACAGAGTGACGAGATTTCAGACTGCTCCCTTACCAGTTAAGTGGCCCCAAATCTCAAAATCGACGGGATAGCAATTAACAGCGATGTTTTAACTTTAGGGACCACTAAAAGGATATATTACCAAGGGGGTGTATATCTGCCCGCCTCTCACCCTCTCCGATACTTACGTCTCCGAGGATGATAGGCTGATGTTGCAGCAGCGTTCAAGCAAATTAGCCAGTAGCTGGCGGTTGTACGTGATGAGCGCTAAAATTTACCCGCTACAGCAGGCAGTGAGCCCTTGCTAGGGTTGTGTGGCCGACACCCCCATCCCAGCCGATCTAAACACCTCTCCACTCGCCTACGGCTAAATCAGCCAGACTTTAGGATCCAAAGCATCAGAGCCTCTAACCTACTCCCCATCGAGCTGGAATAGAAATGTGAACGGCATGGGCGGAAAGCGGATGTTCGCTGCGTCTGAGAGAGCAACGAAACTGACTTTCGAAAGCAGACATTCAAAATCCAGAGGAAAGTTCTGTCGGGCCGCGGCAGTATTGGCTCAGCATACTTTATTCTTTTCCCACCGTGCTTATCGC
The DNA here is from genome assembly GCA_039967155.1 of Sulfitobacter sp. Lineage (GTDB taxonomy): Bacteria > Pseudomonadota > Alphaproteobacteria > Rhodobacterales > Rhodobacteraceae > Sulfitobacter. The sequence continues at coordinate 2,611 of JBDVSG010000059.1, forward strand.
GTCAGTCTTCCCAGTCTTCGTCTAGGTTCATACCACCAAGGTCGCCGTCGCCGTAGAATGCCTGCCTATGCAGATGGATGTTTGTCCGCGCGGCAACGTTTTTCTGAGGCGTATCAATACCAAGCTCTTCGTTGATCGCAGTTGCTTCAATCATTTCTTCGCCCCAGATTCCTAGGTCGCCTTGCCACTCTGGACTTGCAACAATCGCTTGGGCAGCTCTTTGAAAGTCCCATTCAGCCTGACGGTTCCGTGCAATGCACCAATTCTGTTCTGTGGGATAGTCAATTCGATCAAGCGGACGTGAGCCAAAACCGGAAGGTTCGCGCGGGCGTGTACTGCCCCAGTCTCCGTAAATGATGCGTGAACGCCGGTTACCTCTGTTGCGTCGAATTTGATCGACAAGCTCGTGGTTCGAGAACGGAACACGCGAAATGCCACCATCGAAATTCGTGAACATCTTTGGCATAGACGTACAAGATAAGACGATGGGAACATCCGCTTCGATTGGGTCCAATTGTCCAACCATCACACCATCAAACCATGCTGCAAGGCTAAGCGGGTCACGTGTCCACCCACCTTCAAGAATTATGGTGTAGTCCGCCGCGCCCACTGCAGCAAGCGCGGCAATCGCCTCGTTTGTGTTCGGAGGGAAACGGTTCATGTAAAGACGCAAGCAGTAAGACTTGCCAGCCTCTTGATAGCGTTCAATTTGTCGCCGAATGTCGGCTTCAGATTGGCCGCGTGTTTGGATACAGGGCATGATCCAGTTGTATTCTGCAACAAATTGACACCAATTTGCGTAAGCATCAGACGGGTCAAGAAGTTCAACAAGCCGTCTTTGCGGGGCGCTTTCTAGGTTGGTGAATTCATAATCTCGATCCAAATCAAGAAAATAGCTCTGCCCACGGAACGCCTTTTCAACGCGTTCAATAGCCTTCTCTAGAGTGTTGGAATTAACCCAAGGGCCAAGCAAGATGCACGGCGTCATGCGCTCTTTAGTGGCTCTGGGCAAGTATTGTAGCCCATTCATTTCACTTCCGCGAATGGCGAGCGTCGGAACGTAAGTTTTCCCGTCTAGTATCATGAGATCTTACGCTGGTGCAAATTGTGAGAGTCTGATTTCCATCGCAGCCTTGGAGACCTCGAAACGATTAGCAAGCGCTTCAATCGTGGCTTCGGTCACAACACCGCCAAAACCTTCATTCAATTCTTTCTCCACAAGTGCCATTGGCATGACAATGTCCGCTGCAAGCCGATTAGCTTCGAACTCAATCTGCTGGGATGCGCCTGAACGGTACAGCACAGTGTCAGTGATACCATTCGGCGAACTGTCGATGACGTCCCGATGCAGAAGAAAGTGTGCAATTTCATGACCGATAGTAAAGCGCTGGCGTTCCCTAGCTTCGTTGCGGTTGACCTTGATGACATACCCATCCCCATCGCGAGAGATTTGGCCAGAAATGCCTGTACCAAGGCTGGCGACCTTGATGGGTACTCCAAGCTCCTTTGCAATCTTACCTAGCTGAATTGGCCGCTGGACCAAATACCGTGACAGAATTTCTTTGTGTTCTTCGGATAGACGATTCATTTCTCGTGACATTTTATATCCTCCTATCGGTTCCCAGTGTCTTCAATATCAAAGTCTTCTTCTAGCTCAGCAACAGTTTTACGCTTCGAAAACGCTAGCAAGCGCGCATTGATTGCGTCTTCCGAAAGAGCCTCTTCGACCAGAGCAAGAGCCTCGGCCTTCGCCAAGTCTGCTTGCTCCTTCGCCGCTTGAACAGTTTCGCTAGCGCTTTCACGTATTTCTCTAACAGTAAAAGCCGCCACCACACCGATCCCAATAGCGACGGCAGCCAAGACGGCGGTAACAGCGGTCATCATTGCAGACATGAAGCCTAAATAGGTGGGTAGTGCGACCATGGGTTCCACTTGGGTTCCAGGAATCCCATCTACGAAGTCAACCACCCCCATCGAAAACAACAGGTAACACAAGAGCATTCCACCAATGAAAAGAGCGATATTTATAGCAACATTCATTACTTTGCCCGCCTCACCCAATGCTTAGAAGACATCATACATTACCTATGTTCTTTTCTTGTTCTCATCAAGGCTCGTCCCTTATCTTGTCAGTATCCATATGATTTGACCAGTGCGCTCGTTTGACCCTTCTTAGATGCCCAACGACGGATCAATGACCGCTTTCAGGAAGTTGCGCTGTAGCGACAATGATCTGAGTCAAGGTCCGCAATGGGCCAAAAATAGACGCAGAAGGTTTGCCAAGAAAATCTATCTGCAAATAGTCTTCATTTGTTAAAAACTGCCATGTGTCCCCGCTGCTTGGCGGCTGCTCTCCAGTGCTTTTTCCTCACGCCTTCAGGCTCAAACGGAGCGTACTTTCCACCCGAAGACTTGGCCAGTCTATTGCCAGTCCAATCTTCACCATTTCCGCGCTAAGGTCTCGCCCATCTGGAAGGTAACAAGTCGCCACGACACGATCATAAGATATTTCTGGCTCCAGCTCTGCGGTAATAATCTGCCCTTTATATAGCTTGACCAATTCCCATTTTGCCTTCTTACCCCAAGGATGCTCCATCTCTGGCGCATCTATTCCAGCAAGGCGAAGTCGAACTTTGCCGATCTGGATCGTATCTCCGTCATTGACAAAGCACTTTCCAGTCACCACCGCATGTTGAGCTGGCTCACGTTCAAGCTTGACTACCGTTGTCTCGACAACTGTTTGGGTTCGCCTCACATGCCGCTGAGAGGTGTACCCATTTGCAGAAATGCTGGGTTTTATTGTTGCTGAACGATGCACATCAGATCGGGTATGCGTTTTAGGTTTTGAGCTGAAAAGGCGAATTAGAAATTTGAGCATGGTAATAGTCTTGCCGTGTCATTGAAGCTTAAGAAATTCATAAAACCTCAAGTTGTAAAACATCAAGACAACCATTGGGCCTTTTAGGGCGAAATCATCCTGCAAAGGTCACTCAAATCCGTCTAAACATTCTTCATATGTTCCCGCGATTTCAAAGGTTAATCTAAACAGTTTTACGAATAGAAACAGTTAGATGCTTAGTCTTGCAAATCCGTGTACACGAGTTCGATTCTCGTACTCGCCTCCAAGTATTTTCAATGATTTCTAATATCGAACAGTCCAGCCCAGCTGGAGTGTCAAACACCCCATTTTTCTGTTCTTTTTTGCTGCGTCTGGACGGCTAGAGACTGCTCTGGTCTAGCGATGGTCCGACAACGCAGGCGCCCTCGCGGAAAAGACATCAAAATCAGTGTGAAGCCCGCCAGAATACATCATGGCTGAACCCAACAGCTACATATCCCACGGTGAGGTGTTATCCAAATGACACAACTGGAAAAAGCCCAGCCCATAGTAGTTGAGTAATTTACTAACCTATGTAGTTAGAGCCCCAAGTAGGCAGCCCGTGGTCACCAGTCACAGCGACCCAAAAATAATCCAATTTTAGGTCTGCTGCCATGCAAAAATCACGTTTCCTTATCACCTTAACAGCCTCTTTGTGGGCAACGACATCTTTGGCTCAGGCCACGGATTCGTTCCAACTGAACACCATTTTTCTCGAAACGGCTTCGGAAAATAACAACGCGGTAGACTTAGAAAGCGAAGACATCGCCCGTCAGAACCCCACTGACATACAGGATTTGTTCAAAAGCGAGCCCACGATTTCTGTTGGCAGCTCAATCCCCGCGTCCCAAAAGCTATATGTAAACGGTGTTGAAGAAACAAATCTGAACGTCAGCATTGATGGTTCGCGTCAGAACAACAAAGTGTTCCACCACTCGGCAACCACCTATATCGACCCTGCCCTTCTCAGAGCTGTGCGCATCAATCCAGGTGTTGCACCGGCGGACGCTGGTGCGGGCGCGCTGGCTGGTTCTGTCGCCTACGAGACGCGAGACGTTGATGATATTTTGCAGGAAGATCTGTCGTTTGGCGGGTTTGTGAAATCCGAGTACGACAGCAATGGCAGTACTTTTTCAAACAGCGGATCCCTATATGGCCGCAAGGGCGGCTTTGAATATCTTGGTTTCCTCAAAATCGCGAATGGGGGCCTTCGCAGCGATGGTTCGGGTGATGATATTGTCGGATCTGGCACGGACCTTGTTTCCGGCCTTGCCAAGATAGCCTATGAGGCCGAAACGGGTGATCGTTTCGAGTTCTCGATGGAACAGATCACCGATGATGCGCAGCGCCCCTACCGTGCGAACATCGCCTTGATCACTGCGGGCCGCCCTGTGGACCTGACCCGCAGCTATGACATCAATCGCAAGAACTTTGTCTTTACCTATACGGATGAGACGCCGACCGGCTGGTGGGACCCAACGATCAGGCTGGCCTACAGCGAAACCGATCTGGTCATCGACGAAGAAACCCAGTTCAGCCGTGGCACAACGGGTAACTTTAATGGCCTTATCCAAAACAAGTTCGCCCTGCCAAACGGCAGCATTACCGCAGGTATTGATTTCTACTCAGAAGAGGGCGAGCTGGAATACTACGGGGTCACCGATAGTACCTATGACATTCTTGCTTCGGAGAAATCCCGTAACATCGGTGTCTTTGCGCAGGCTCGCATGGATGTTTCTGCCCGTGCCCGCGTTTCTTACGGCCTGCGTGCGGATTTCCAAGAATTCACCGACCTTCACGGGGAAACAACCTCTGACAACGGCTTCTCAGGCAACATCTCGGGTGAATTTGATCTAACCGACAATATTGCCTTTAGCGCCGGCTATTCCAGTGTCTGGGGTGGCGTGCAGCTTGCTGAGAACTTTATCCTGAATGACGCTTGGCTCTATCCAGAAGACGGGATCGAAGCAGTGACATCCGAAAACATCTTTGTCGCCGCAAACGCCAACTTTGGCGCATGGGATCTGTCGGGGAAATTGTTCCGCACCAACATCGACAACGCCCGCAGCGCTAGCTGGGCTGGCGGGCCAGACCTGCACACCGACCTCACGTCGCGCGGTTTTGAGCTGGGCCTTGGGTATGCATGGGCGAACGGGTTTGCGCGGATCGGATATGCAAATATCGATTCCGAAATCGACGGCCGGACAGCAGATTCCTATACGGGCAACTATCTCACCACCCCATTGGGCGAAGTCGTCACCCTAGAGGTCATTCATACGCTGCCCCAGCATAACCTGACCTTTGGGGCGGATGCGCAGATCGTATTGTCGGAAACAGACACTTTCGACGCTGACACCGGTGGTACCGGCGCGACCCTGCCTTCCTATGAAGTTGTGAATGCATTTGTCGAATGGCAGCCAAAACGAAACGACAACTGGACCATCAGAGGTGAAGTGAACAACCTCTTTGATGCGACCTATGCTAACCGCGCCACATACGGTCAGGAATTTGAAACCGTGAATCCTCTCTTGGAAGCGGGCAGGTCCTTTAAAATCTCGGCATCCTTGAAATTCTGATCTCTCAAAGAGGTTGGATTTCCAATGCTGGATGCGGCTCCTCGCAAGAGGTGTCGCATTTCTCTGGTTTACGCGGCTCCCCTTTTTGAACCCGCGACGCACAAAACTCATGCTCTTTGAACATGTTTTACCACTTCAACAGCAAGCGAAGGGTCATCTACGCCCTTAGCCAGCCGAAAACACCGTCTAGGAATACAAAATGACGCAAACGACTGCTCGGCGCATAGCGCTTTCTTTTCTTATGTGTAGCACGGCAACTTTTGCCTATGGTCAAGACGCGACGCCCTTTGATTTGGGAACGATCCGAATTGAAACAGCTGGCGCGCAATCTGTTTTAGGCAACGATGAAATCACCCAAGACGAGATTGAAAACCGGAATGCGGCGACAGTCGCTGATGTTTTTGCTGGTGAATCTGCAATTACCAACAGCGGCGGCGCGCCCATTGGCCAGAAGGTTTTTGTAAACGGCATCGAAGAAAGCCTGCTGTCTGTCACCATCGATGGCGCCCGTCAGAACAAATCAGCGTTCCACCACACCGGCAATGTATTGCTTGACCCTGCGCTGCTAAAATCCGTCGAAATCAGCGCAGGTCTCGCCCCTGCTGATGAGGGGCCAAATGCGCTTGCTGGTTCCATCGCCTATACGACCAAAGATGCGCGGGACCTTTTGGATGAAGGCGATCCATTTGGCGGGACCTACTCCATGACCGCGGGTACAAATGGCATGGGCTTTCGCAACACTCTGACCTTGTTTGGTCAACAAAGCGGGTTTGAATATCTATTCAGCGGCACCCGCGCGATTGGGGACGACTATGAAGACGCTGACGGCACGACCAATCTGGGAACAGGCGCTGACCTAACCGACTATATCGCCAAGTTCGGCTATACTGGCCAAGGCGGCGAACGCTTGACCTTTTCCGCGTCCCGGACAACAGACGATGGCCAGCGTGTCGGCCAGCCTGGTCCTGGCGGCATCATCTTTGTGCGCCCTGATTTTGCTGGCACAACTGCAGGCCCAAACACGTTGGTCACAGCGCTGTCCCAACGCACATCCTACACGTTGACCTATACCGACGAGCAGCCAGAGGGCTGGTTCGCCCCCACAGTCCAACTGAGCTATAACGAACAGGAAATCGACGTTTCAGGCGTTTACGGTGTTAACAAAAGTTTCAGTGGTGTTTTCAAAAACGAATTCCAACTAAGCAACGGCACAGTGAATGCAGGTCTCGATTTCTTTGACGAAAGCGCACAAGGCCTTGGCCGTGGACCAGGCCCATTCGGCAGCTCTGGCCGCGAAGATCACTCAAACGTTGGTGTGTTTGCGCAGGTGCGCCAAGACATCGGCGAACGCGTGTCCTTGTCTTACGGCACACGCTATGACTGGCAAAAATTTACCGCCGCAGACGGCAGTGAATTTTCCGACAGCGGCGCCAGCGTCAATGGGTCGGTGGATGTCGTCCTGAATGACAACTGGACATTAAACGCAGGCGCCGCCTCTAGCTGGGGCGGATATGAACTGGGCGAAGCGTCCTTGATCAACTTTGGAACCGATTGGACCTATGCGGGTTTCACCAGTTCGCGGGCAGACTCCTTGCGTTTGGGGGTCCGGTTTGATCGCGGTCCTTGGTCAGCAAAAGCTGCTGTCTTCGACACAAAGATCAGCGACCTGAACGCTGTCTTGCCATCCAGCGGAGATCGCGGTGCCCTAAGCGATGTCCGGTCGCGCGGGTTTGACAGCTCTGTCACCTATACAGCTGCCAAGGGTTTTGCGACATTGAATTACACCTACGCAGATGTCGAGGTAAACGACGAGGTGGCAGGAACAACCGACTACTATCTGGGGCGTCCGCTGGGCCATATTTTTGGTCTGGAAATGGGCTATGATGTGACCCCTGAATGGCGTGTGGGTGCCACGGCACAGGTCGCTCTTAAAAACGAGGATACAACCACCGTTCTGCCAAGCTATGAAGTTGTGGATGTCTATGCCGAATTCAAACCCAAGCACATGGAGAACCTGAACCTCCGCTTTGATGTGCAAAACCTCTTTGATGCACAATTCTCGCGCCGCAGCTCTGATGGGATCAACAACGCTCAGGTCATTCCTTTGACCGAACCGGGCCGTACCATCAGCTTTACGGCTTCGTTGAAGTTCTAAAACAAATGGCATCGCCCTTATGCGGGGCGGTGCCACACCACCGAAGCGGCCGTTAGACCTCGACGATCACTTTGCCGTTCAAATTGTGCAAATTTGGTTCTGTGTCGAAAACATCTCTTAATAAGGCGTGTGTGATTACCTCGTTTGGGGGACCAACAGCAGCAACCCTTCCCTGTTTCATCGCAACTATGCGATCGGCGTAGGCCGCAGCATAGTTGATGTCATGCAAGACAATCACAATCGTGCGGTCGTGCTTTTGCGCAAGGTCTTGCAGCGTTTTCATCAAAGAACGGGACGCGGCGATGTCCAGATTGTTCAGCGGCTCATCCAGCAGGATGTAATCCGTATCTTGTGCAAAAATCATAGCCACTTGGGCGCGCTGCCGTTGCCCCCCCGACAAATGGTCTAACCGTCTAGAGGCCAATTCAGTTAGGCCAAAGGTTGCCATGGCGTTCTCTACCAACGCGGCGTCGTCTGTGCTGGGGCGTCCCTTGTGATAAGGATAGCGGCCAAAATTGACCAGCTCACGCACTGTTAGCAACGGCGCCGCCTCATTGGCCTGAGGCAAAATCGAAAGCTTGCGGGCCAACACGTCATTCGCGCAGGCCCCGATGGTCAGATCGTCGATTTCGATTTGACCTTCTTGAAGGGGCATAAGCCGCGCGACCAACGACAACAACGTTGATTTCCCCGCGCCGTTCGGGCCGATCAGCGCAGTCACGCCCCCCTTTGGGACGCTCAGGTCGACCTGATCCAGAATAGCGGCTTTACCGATCCGGTAGCTGACGTTCGACACATTTATCATTTTGCTCTGCCTCGCAACAATAGGAACAAAAACACCATCCCCCCCACAACATCAATGACCACAATCAAAGGGGTCCGAAGGCCCAGCACGCGCTCTAGAACCATCTGCCCGCCAACCAAGGTGATCGCGGATATCAACGCTGCACTGGGCAACAGAATGCTGTGACGCGAGGTGGGGGTCATGAGGTGCGCCAAGCTTACGACCAGCAATCCCAGAAACGCCATTGGCCCAACAATAGCCGTTGAAACAGAAACCAAAACGGCAACAATCACCAACACCTGAAACTGACTGCGTTTAGGGGTCTCCCCCAAATTAATCGCGCTCTGAGCCCCAAGGGCAAGGACATCCAACCGGTACCGCATACGCCACGTGGCGATGAGGGCCACCGCCGTGATGCATCCAGCAACCCCCAGCAGCGCGGCGTCGACGCGTACAAACCGCGCATAGGAACTGACCTGCACAACAGCATATTCATTGGGATCAATCATACGCTGCAAAAAACCCGTAAGCGACCGGAACAAAACCGAAAAGATGATGCCAGTCAGCAGCATCCGGATGAGATCCGTGCCATTTTGCCTCAGCAATGTTCCAAACAGGACCAATGCAGCTGCCATCATCAAACCTGTGTTCATTGTAAACTGGCTGATCCCTGACAGCCGTTGAAATTCGGGCGCTCCTAGCAGAAAAATCAACACGGTCAGGATCAGCACATACAAGGCGTCAAACCCCATAATAGCGGGTGTCAAAATGCGATTTTGGGTGATGGTTTGGAACAAGACAGTCGCTGTTGAAACCGCGACCGACACCAACAACAGCGTCGCCAATTTGTTTCCGCGAAACGGCAGCACAAACCCCCAGTTCCCACGCGCCCCCAGCGTCATATAAGCGGCCATACAGCATAGCAAAACCGCCACTAGGATGAACAACCGCCTAACCAGCATGACGTTTCGGCACATATAAAAGCCACAGAAACACAACCGCGCCCAACACACCAAAAACCGAGCCAACAGGGATTTCATAAGGATAGCGTAGCAAACGTCCGATGATGTCACTCGCCAAAACCATAACCGCCCCCATGAGCGCCGTCGTTGGCAGGGTTACCCGTAAATTGTCACCCGCCAAACGCGCCACAATATTTGGCACAACCAGCCCAACAAACGGGATCATTCCAACCGTGACAACCGTTAACGCCGTGACAGTCGAGATCGCCAATAAGCCCATTGTCACGACTTGGCGGTAATTCAGGCCAAGGTTGATCGTTGCCGTCTGCCCCATGCCAACAATGGCAAATTGATCCGCAGCAAAATAGCTCAGCAACGCAACCAATGCCGCCCCCCACAGCAGTTCATAACGGCCCTGCAAAATCCCCGAAAACTCACCGTTCATCCAGATATCAATGTATTGCAGCAGATCCGCCTGATACGCGACAAAGGTAACCCCAGCGCCAATAATGCCGCCATAGATCAGCCCAACCAAGGGGACCATCAGGGGAAAGGTTGGTGGCAATCTGTTCACAATCGCCAAAAAGCCAAGACTTGTGGCCAGCGCCGTAAAAGACGCGACACCCATTTTGACCAAAATCGGTGCAGCAGGCGTGATCAGGGTGACCAGCAAAATCCCCAGTGCCGCCCCCTGCCCTGTGCCCGTTGTCATCGGCTCCACAAAACGGTTCCGAACGATCATTTGCAAAATCGCTCCGCAGATCGCCAAAGAGCCCCCCGTGATCACGACCGCAATTGTGCGCGGCCCCCTGCTGATCACTAAAACTTCCCAAGCACCCGCATCCCGCCAAAACGCGCCAACTGAAATATCAATCACCCCAACGAATAAGGATGCAACCGCGAGGCCAATCAGCGCGATGGTCAATGCGAACCTCATTTTAGCTGTCTTTCAGCCCAGCCAAAATCTCATCCACGATCAGATTCATCGATTGAATACCGCCCCCTGAAATATAGATCGGAGCAGAGCTAAGATAGATAACGCGGCCGGATTTCCACGCAGGGGTGTCACGGACCAAAGAATTATCAAGGGTCGTTTGCGCGCTGGCACCCTGCTGACCAATGGCCGCCAAACGGTCAATAACGATCAAAATTTCCGGCTTTGCATCACGGATAAATTCAAAGCTGATCGCTTCCCCATGGGTTGCTTTTTCCAGATTTGGCACGGCCTCCTTTAGGCCTAACCTATTGTGGAGCCAGCCAAACCGCCCCCCAGCCCCATATGCGCTAACCTTGGGACCATTTGTCATCAGGATCAGCGCGTTGCCCTCATCTGTTGCGAGCGCCTTTGTTTTTTCGACCTTTTCGATAAAGTCAGCAGCCAGAGTTTTAGCCTGTTCCTCACGCCCAAATATCTGACCATAGGCCTCAAGCCTTGCCAAACCTTCCCCAACAGTATCCGCCCATATTGTCATATCAAGAGCGGGCGCGATCTTGGCCAGCTCTGGCACCTGTTGAGAGGACCGCCCACCCGCAATAATCAAATCAGGATGCATCGCAAAAACAGCCTCGAAATCGGGTTCAAAAATAGACCCCACGGGGATTGTCCCCTCTGCTGCCTCCTTGAGATAGGCCAAAGGAACGGGCTGAACCACACCCTGAACATTCACCTCCAAAGCCGTCAAACTGTCAAAAGCTGAGAAATCAAAAACAGCCACATTTTCAGGATATTGCGGGGCTGTCTGAACTCCGACAAAGGTCTCAACCGAAACCTCTTGCGCCCAAATGGGCGTCGCGACGAAAGCCATGATAATTGAAAACAGTCTGAGCATGCCAAGTTCCTTGTCTCGACGCATGGCTCACGATTGTTGGCTGTGCATTTTGTTGATTTGTGACAAGTACAAAGCCCTATCCGCCTTGTCCAGTGCCCTAAGCCCTGCAATTCACAGGTGCAAAAAGACTGGGCTACATGCCCCATAGACAGGGTTCAGACGACGGCAGACACGCGAAACAGAGGCCAGCGCGCTGACCTCCTCCTGTGTCTCGGCATAGGAATTGGTCATGCCTGTGACGGGGCTGTCATCGATGACCGCCCCGCGGCGTCCGTGGCCGGCGTCAACGGGGCGATCAACACAGTTAGAACAAGTATTTCAAGTCGCGCCATCGACCCAATGACATAGGCGTCTTTGGCCCCAAAAGACCGCTGGATATTTCGACACTTAGCCCATCAGCACGTATAGTTCATGCCAATCCGACCGCCATCGATATAGAGGGTCTCCCCAGTGATATATTTTGCTTTTTTGCTGGCCAGAAATGCAACGGCGTCACCGATATCGCGGGGCTCGCCTATGCGTTTGAGCGGTGTGCGCGACATCACCATTTTCATGGCCTCGGGGTTGGCATTCACACCTGCCAACATTTCCGTATCAATTGATCCCGGCCCTACAGCATTCACGCGAATATTGTGCGGCGCCAAGGCCAGCGCACTGGCTTTGGTCAGCTGCATCACCCCCCCCTTTGAGGCGCAATAGGCCGGAATAGACGGGATCGCCACAACAGCATTGACCGAGGACATGTTCACAATCGAACCCTCAATATTCTGGGCAACCATCGTTTTTGCAGCGCGCTGCAGCGCAAGGAAAGTGCCCGTGAGGTTGACGTCGATCACCTTCTGAAAGCTCTCAAGAGAGGTTTCCAAAAAATCCCCCGCCATCGCGACCCCAGCGTTATTCACAAGGATCTCAACGGGGCCATGCTCTACCTCGATGGTGTCAAACATTGCTTCGATCTGCGCAGGATCGCCCATATCGCAGACCATGCCTACAGCACCACCGCCCAGTTTCTCGGCTGCAGCCGCAACACCTTGGGCGTTAATATCAGCCAAGATCACCTTGGCACCATCCTCAGCAAGAGCCTCTGCACAGGCGTAGCCGATACCTTGGGCGGCGCCAGTTACCAGCGCGATTTGTTGTTTGCTCATGTCGTTTCCTATTTCTTCAAACCATAAATCTGAGTGGCTTGTTCTTCTGTGATGAATCCAGCAGCCAAATCTTGGGCCACTTGTGTTTTGTCGCGATTGTTCGGGTCGCCGTATCCGCCCCCGCCGGGAAGGCTCAGCTTCAGACGTTGCCCGTTTTTGACCAATTGTCGACCTTTGCTGCGCATTTTTGTGCCGTCCGATAATTCAACACGGCCCCGCGCACCTTCTATACCACCTTCACGTCCGCGCGCAGGGTTTTCGACGCGGTCAAACATCGCGTTGAAATAAAAATCATAGCCCTCGCGCGGCTCGATTTCGATGATCTGGCCCAGCCCGCCGCGAAACTGCCCCGCGCCGCCCGACCCTTCCCGCAAATCCTTGCGCCAGACCGTGATCGGCCCCACATGTTCAGTCGCCTCGACGCTCATGGTCGACACCCCAGACGGGAACGCCGTTGCCGACAACCCGTCAAGTGTCGGGCGCGCGCCCGTGCCGCCAGAGTTGAACATCAACACTTCTGCATTACGCAACCCGCTTTCTGGGTCGCTGGCACGCGCGGAAATCTGAATATTCCAAAGCGCGCTCGCCCCTTCCGCAGGCACCGTATCCGGCATCGCCTGATGCAATGCGCCCAAAACAACATCCGGCACAAGATGGCCCAAAACGTGACGCACAGACACAGGCGCAGGACGGCGCGCGGCCAAAATGCAGCCCTCTGGGGCGGTGATTTCAAAGGGCTCGAGCGAGCCCGTATTGTTCGGCACTTCCGCCGCAATCGCGCATTTCAACCCATAGCACGCATAGGCTCGGGTGTAGACTTCGGGCACGTTGACGCCAAAGCGGCTCATGCCGGAGGTCCCTGCAAAATCGGCTTTGATTTTGTCGCCATTCACATCCAAACGCACAACCATGTTTACTGGTGCATCATAGCCATCCACCTGCATCGCATGGTGGAAGGTCCCGTCGGGCACTTTGGCGATGGCCTCATGGGTGGCTTTGCGCGATGTCTCGATCACAAAATCAGACAGGCCTTCCAGATCGGCAATGCCAAATTCCCCCATCATGGTCTGCAACCGGCGATCACCGGCCGCATTACAGGCCGCCAGCGAATAAAGGTCTCCAACCACTTGGTCCGGTTCGCGCACATTCGCGCGCACCAAACGGATCAGGTCCTTGGACACAGTGCCCCGTTCAGCAAATTTCATGATCGGGATCAAAAGCCCCTCTTCATAGACCTCGTTCGCGTCAGGCCCAAAACCCCGCCCGCCAATGTCCACAACATGCGCGGTACAGGCAAAGAAACCAATATGCGCGCCCTCGCGGAAAGTCGGAGACACAACCGTAATGTCATGCAAATGCCCCGTGCCCAGCCAAGGGTCATTGGTGATGAAAACATCCCCCTCAAGGACGTTCTCCATGCCGATTTCGCGCACAAAATGCGTGACACTTTCAGCCATCGCATTCACATGGCCCGGCGTGCCGGTGACCGCTTGGGCCATCATGCGGCCTTTGCGATCGAACAGACCCGCAGAGAGATCGCCCGCCTCGCGCACAGAGGTCGAAAACGCCGTGCGGATCAAAGTGGTGGCTTGTTCCTCAACAACCGCAATCAAACGGTTCCACATGATCTGAAAATCAATTGCTGTCGGGCTCATTTTACGTCTCCCTTGCGGCGCAACAACAGGCTGCCGTCGCCTTGACCAATCGCCTGATAGGCAGATGTAACAATGGTTGTCGTCTCGTCTTCGATGATCACGGCAGGGCCATCCACTGTTTTTCCAGCCCCCATTTCGCTGCGCGCCACTTCGCGTGCATCAACTGTTTTGCGCAAGGCTGCGTCATAGAATTGGCGCGTGCGGCGCTCCTTGGCGGCATCCCCTGCGCCAAATCGCGCGGCCTTTGCCACGTCGGGCAGGACCGACGCCACCACCAGCGACCAATTCGTGATCTCAATGGCCAAATCCTCAATGACGCGGCCAAACAACATGCGGTAAACCTCTTCAAACGCGTCCTTGATCGCCGCTTTATCGGCATCCAAGAAAGTCTTGTAAGGCAGGCTCACCGGAATTTCCCACCCCTGCCCAGCATAACGCATGAACGCGGTCAGTTTGGAGCTGGTCTGGGCGTCTTTTGCCCCCACCTCCACAAAGGCGCGCGCCTCTTGCTCCAGCTCTATCAGCGCATCATTCACCGCCGCTGCATTGAAATCCGCAAGATGCTGGAACATGCCGCGCGTGGCCTCATAGCTAAACGGCGCCTTGAGAAAACCAATCGCTGATCCAACCCCTGCACCGGGCGGAATGATCAGATCGCGAATGCCCAGTTTTTCGCACAAACGGCACGCATGCAGCGGCGCACCGCCGCCAAATCCGATCATCGTGAAATGTTCAATGTCACGGCCATTTTCAACCGTGTGAACACGGGCAGCGTTGGCCATGTTCTCATCCACCATTTCTGTCACACCAAAGGCCGCGTCGTTGCTTTGGATGCCCAAGGGCGCGCCCAGTTTGGCCGTAACCGCAGCATCTGATGCATCGCGGTGCAGCTGGATCGCACCACCCGCGAAATTATCAGGATCAAGCCGCCCCAAAAGCAAATTCGCATCCGTCACTGTGGGCTCTTGCCCGCCGCGCCCATAGCACGCCGGTCCCGGTTCCGACGCCGCAGAGCGCGGCCCGACTTGGATGCGGTTCATACTGTCAATAGAGGCGATGGACCCACCGCCTGCGCCAATCTCCACCATCTCGACAACAGGGGTCGAAACGGTCATCCCCGAGCCCTTCTTAAACCGGTAGGTGCGCGCCACTTCAAAGGTATTGGCGGTTTTTGGCGCACCCTCCTCAATCAGACAAATTTTGGCAGTAGTGCCCCCCATGTCAAAGCTCAGGACCTTATCCAGATCATGCGCCCGCGCGAAATCAGCGGCAAAAATGGCCCCACCAGCGGGACCTGATTCAAGCAAACGAACGGGCTGTTCGGCCGCTGTTTCAACGGAAATCAACCCGCCACCAGAATGCAGCATGAAAACAGGTGCCGTGACGCCTTCATCGCGCAGACGGGCAACCAAACGCCCTAGATAATCCGCAACCTGCGGCTGTACATAGGCATTGGCGATCACGGTATTGAACCGCGGCAATTCGCGCATCTGCGGTGAAATCACCGATGAGATCGATATCGACAAATCGGGGGCGGCTGTACGCAATGCATCTGCCATTTGACGCTCGTGGGTGTCGTTGGCATAGGCGTGCATCAGGCCAATGGCCACGGCTTCGAAATCGCCTGCCAGAATGGTTTGGACCATGGCGTCGACTTCGCTTTGATCCAGCGGCAACAAGACTTGGCCCGCAGCGCCGATCCGCTCGTTTAGGGTAAATCGGTCCTCACGGGGGACCATCGGTTTTGGCAGGCTGAGATTCAGGTCGTATTGTTCAAAGCGGTTTTCGGACCGCATCTCGATGACATCCCGGAATCCTTCGGTTGTGATGAAGGCCAACTTGGCACCGCGGCGCTCAATCAAGGAATTCGTGACCAAAGTGGTTCCGTGGATCACCTGATCGATATCCGCCAGCGCAACCCCCGCCTGTTGGGCCGCCAATGAAATCCCGTCCAGAATGGCCTGTTCGGGTTGCGCATAGCTCGTCAGAACCTTGCACGTCGCCAGACCGCCCGCATGTTGCAATGCAACATCCGTAAAAGTACCGCCGATGTCTACGCCGACGCGAGTAGAAGCCAAAGTCATAGTTAAATTGCCTTTAGGATTTGCTTTGCAGTGAATGCTGTTTGATACAGACGCTGGAAAATCGGCGCGGATGACACCGCCGATGGATCCGTCATAGGCAGAGGAAGATCAGCGTGATCCATGCCTGTCAACAGGTGTGACATCGTCCGGCCAAAGATCGTACCCGTTGTGATCCCGCGACCATTATAGCCAATTGGCGTGAATAGGTTTTTGTCCAGCTCATGAATGCGCGGCAAATGGTCGGGCGTCATTGCGATCTGCCCTGTCCATGCCTGCTCAAACGCAACCGGACCAAGCGTCGGGAACATGCGCGCGATCTGTTTGCGGGCCCAGCGCTGCGAAATACCATTTTCAACATCCCCCAAAACCTTCCCCATCGAACCGATCAGCAAGCGATCATAGGCATCACGGCGCACGTTGAACATGATCTGCCCCGTATCCCACACCCCCTGCCGACCCGGCATGATATGGGCCGCCTCAGGTCCCAGCGGCTGGGTCGCAAGCTGGAAGTAATTGATAAGCGTAAAGTTCTTCTTCAATCCCGGCCACAAATCGTCGGTGTAGGCGTTTGTCCCCAACACGACAGCCTTGGCTTTGACCGTGCCTTTGTTGGTTTGCACGATCCACAGATCACCTTCTTTGGACAAGTTGGTCGCGCGCACTTTGGTGCTGATCTTGGCGCCTGCACCCAGCGCGGCCCGTGCAAGCCCGCGCACATAGCCCATCGGATTGATCGTACCTGCACGGTGATCCAGCAGACCTCCGTGGAAAATTGGCGTGCCCACCATTTCGGACATATCTTCACGTGACAACAGGTCAACCGGCTCGCCCAACCGCTGCCATTCTTTGTGGCGCTCTTGCAAATCACGCAGGCCTGACGGCCCGTGGGCCCCGTGGATCGTGCCCGTTTTAGTGACTTCGCAGCGCATTTGATGACGCTCAATCAGAGAAAACACATACTCTGGTGCCTTGCTGAACAGATCGATGAACCGCGATCCATATTCATCGCCCAACTTTTCACGAACCTTTTGCGGCGGCAACCAAAGGGCGGCATTCACAAGACCGCAGTTGCGCCCTGATCCCCCATAGCCGATTTGCTCGGCTTCAAGAACATGCGCGGACAGCCCTGCCTCGGCGCAATGCAACGCTGTGGACAGGCCCGTGAACCCACCGCCAATGATAGCCACGTCCAAGACGCCGCTAACATCCAGCGCGGCATGGAAGTCCTCTTCGACCGCTGAAGTGTCCCAAAGTGAAATTGCATTCTGTGCATTCATGTAAAGACTCCCTGATTTTGGCCGAATGTCACTGATTTGGGAAAGGCTGCATCAGCCTTGCAATTGTGTCAATATTAGAAATGACAGTTCCATATATCAGCACAGAGAGTTTCGTGAAATAGCTCAAACTGTCATCGGCCGACATGGGAAAGGTCGCAAGGTCACAGATCCAAAGGTTGATGTGTATGTCGATATCCGTGACCCACGCGAACGCCAACGCAGCGGCTTCATTCCCAGCAGCGTGCACGCTCCGCGTGGCATGGTTAAATGCTGGATCGACCCCGACAGCCCTGATCCCAGCAGCATTGCAGAACATAGGATTTGAGGCATCACACCTCAGGAAAGGCTTCTGCTCATGGGAAGAACAAGGCGGGCCCGTCGCGCCTTCAAAAAAGCACAGCCACCGTGTGCCCCGTTTGGCACGCGAAACGCTTACCGACGCGCCAGTTTCGCTGACACGCTTTCCGCGCAGCTGGCAATCAACGAGCCGTATTTCTCAACGCCGCCCTCAGGCATGCTCACATCAGGTAGCGAAATCCCAAGCGACGCAATTGCATCGCCGCGCGGCAGGGCGATCGCAGCGCCGATGCTCCAGATGCGTTCACGGAACTCCCCCCTATCGACCGCATAACCGCGCGCGATAGTGGCGCCGATATCGTCATCCAGCGCAGTGATGGTGGTGATCGTCTGGTCGGTGTGCCCCGTGAGCTGCGTTTTGACGCGTTCGCGCATCTGGGCGTAATTGGCAGCCAAAATCGCCTTGCCCGTGCCAACACAATGGATCGGCGCGCCGCCGCCAATCGGGCTCCATGACCGGATCGGTTTCTGGCTCTCGATTTTGTCGATGTAAATGATCCCCAGATTTTCAGGAACCGCCAGATAAACGGTTTCGCCAGTTTCTATGGACAAGAACGACATCTCGGGCGCAGCAAGTTCGCGTAAATTCAGATTATCGACAGCGGCACGGCCAATTTGCCATGTCTTCAACGTGGCCGCATAGGCCTTGTTTTCCAGATGCTTCACATAGCCCAACGTCGTCAAACTTTGCAAAAGACGGAAGGTATTCGACTTCGTCAAACCCAATTCAATGGACAGCTCGGTCACACCCTTGCCTTTTGGGGCATGGGCGAGGTTCTCAAGGATGCTCAGCCCTTTGGACAGGGTTGAATCAACTTTGGGAGCTTTCGTTACGTCATCAGGCATCGTGCGTTTCTCCATTCACATCGTGGTATCAGGTTCAGCCCAAAACAGGAAGTTTGGCGCAGCATGTGCTTTAATTTCGGGCAATGGGCCGTCAAATTTGCGCCGCTCCAGAAACGTCGAATGCGCGTCAGCATAGGTGGGATGCACCCATTGAGGATCGCGGCCGATGATCTTGTAGCTTTGGGCATCTGAATTTAAACTCCCTACGGAGCACCCCAGATGCACAATAAATTGACCCCTTCGCAAATGGCGCTGACAGCCTTGAACAGGGCGTTGAGACCCTGAAAGGCGCGCTAGGCGTTGAGGGTCCGCGCGGCGGCAAACATGACGCCATGAGCACGCACAATGGCCCCGCAATCATCGATTAATAAGGAATTGTCTCATGGAACATCCACCGATTTCTTTGACGCATACCCCTGAGGTCACAGCGTTCTTCGATGAAGCAATCCAACACCATAAGCTATATCGTCAAAGACCCAGCAAGTTCATCTTGCGCGGTCATTGATGCGGTTATGCAATTCGATTACGCCGCAGCCCGCCTTAGCTTTGACACCGCAGATGACATCATTAACTACATTGAGCTCCATGAGCTCAGTTTGGAATGGATCATCGAAACCCATGTTCACGCTGACCATTTGTCGGCCGCCCCCTATATCCAATCCAAACTGGGCGGCAAAATCGCCATTGGCGAACATATTTTGACCGTGCAGGAAACCTTTGGAAAGGTCTTCAACGCAGGCACAGAATTTCAACGCGACGGATCGCAGTTTGATTGTCTGTTCACGGACAACCAGACCTATCACATCGGCGAAATGCCCTGTTTTGCCCTGCACACGCCCGGTCACACCCCTGCTTGTATGGTCCATGCTATGGGCGATGCGGTGTTTGCGGGGGATACGTTGTTTATGCCCGATGGCGGTTCTGCGCGCGCGGATTTCCGAGGCGGCGATGCAGGCCAGCTTTTCGATTCAATCGCGCGCGTTTTGGCCCTGCCCGCGGACATGCGCCTGTTTGTCTGCCACGATTACGGCCCCGACGGCCGCGCAATCCGTTGGGAAACCACAATCGGTGCGCAAAAACAGGCCAACATCCATGTCGGCGCAGGCGCATCGCGAGAGGCCTTTGTCGCAATGCGCGACGGCCGTGACGCGACCCTCCGCATGCCCAAATTGATCATCCCTTCGCTGCAGGTCAACATGCGCGCTGGGGTCGTCCCGACAGACAATGAGGGCAACCTGACGCTGACAGTGCCGATAAACAAACTGTAACCCCCCCTGCGCAATTCCAAACCAGAAGAGCGGATGTGAAACGCGTCGATGGGGTAGAAGGGATCGCAACCGCCAAGCAATTGGTAGGTTACGGCCTGACAGGGCTAAACTTCTTCCCTAGGAATATCTTGGGCTTTGTGATCGGCATTGCGCTTTGGATTCTGGTGGGTGTCATGTGGAAAAACCTTGGGATCATGGTCGCCCACATCGGCGCATTGATTGCGTTGCTCGCAGGCTACGTCAATTCTTAGCCGCCGCCATCCCTAACGCAAAAAGCGAAGCCAGTTGCCTGCCGCGCCTTTCTGCATTCTACCTCACCCGCCAGATTTTATCGCCCTCCAACCCATCGGGCAATAAGACCGGAACCACAACAGCCGCTGTGAACAATGGCGTTAGCCGCAGTAGGGATCGGATCGTGTCAACCACGATCCCAGCGAAAACGCGCACCGCGGCATCCCCACCAACACCACTGACGCAAACAAGAAGAACAGCTCCCGCGAGGGGCCTGATTGGGGGACTGAATTGAACGCGTTTCAGAGCATCTCGCTCAAACCGATCGCGATACCGATCGTCGTTGCCTTCAGGATGAAATCCACTTGTTTCCAAGCGGCGGGTTGATGCCGCGCAAGGACATCGGCATTTGATACGCTGCCAGATCTGCGCGGGCGTCAGGCCGCATCAAAATGGCCTCTCCAAGGGACAGCAGGACGCCGCCCTGCCCCAGTCGGGATGATCACCTTGCGCAGGATCAGCACCCCAGATCAGTATTGCGTGCGCAGGTAATCCATCACGGCACTGCGGGCCGACATTTCGCCGCGCGCACGCGCATCATCAATCACCGCACGCACTTCGCCCAGATCACAGCGCCGCAGCAGGCTTTTTACTGGTCCAATTGAGGCAGGGCGCATCGATAGCGTCCGCATCCCGATCGCTGCGAAACACAAGGCCTCCACAGGGCGGCCCGCGTCCTCGCCGCAAAATGACAGCGGCGTATCCGTTTCATTACAGCGCTTTACAATCCCCTCAAGGAAGGTCAGGAAGCTGAGGTTCAACGTGTCATACCGTTTGCGCACCCGTTCATTTTCGCGGTCGGCGGCAAAAAAGAACTGCTTCAAATCATTGCCACCAATCGACAAAAATCCAACCTCTTCAAAGAACCGGTCCGGCGCAAAGGCAAGGCTGGGCGTTTCCAGCATCGCACCGATATCGATAGAGGACGGGATCTTGTGGCCCAACCTGACTTCACGCGCCAATGTCTTATCCACCTCGGCACGGGCCGCGCGGTATTCTTCATACTGCGCAATGAACGGGAACATGACCGTCAACGGACCACCGTCTGCCGCGCGCAGCAATGCCTGTAGCTGCATGCGCATAACGCCCGGTTTGTCCAATCCCACACGGATCGCCCGCCAGCCCAACGCAGGGTTGGGTTCGTCATTGGGCTTCATATAAGGCAGAACCTTATCCGACCCGATATCCAATGTTCGGAACACCACCCGTTTGCCCTGCGCTGCGGCCAAGACCCGCTTGTACAGGCTGCTCAGATCAGACCGGCGGGGCATTTGATTGCGCACCAGAAATTGCAGCTCGGTGCGGAACAGGCCAACGCCCTCGGCGCCCGATCCATCCAAAGACGGCAAATCCGCCATCAACCCTGCATTCATATGCAAGCCAATAACGTTGCCGCATTTTGTGATCGCCTGTTTGTCGCGGATCGAGGCATAGCGCTCTTGCGCGGCGGCCTGCATGGCAATCTTATCGCGAAACGCCGAGGCGACCGTGTCATCGGGGCGCAAATGCACAACGCCTTGTTCGCCGTCAACCATCACATGATCGCCGTTCAGCGCCTCATTGGTGATCCGCCCCGCGTGCACGATCAGCGGTATCGCCAAGGCACGGGCCACAATCGCGGCATGGCTGCCGACGGACCCCTCCTCTAGGATAATACCGCGCAGACTGCGCCCGTATTCCAACAACTCTGCTGGGCCAATGTTGCGTGCCACCAATATGGGATCTGCAGGCATATCGGCGCCCGTGTCACTGCCCTGCCCTGTCAAAATGCGCAACAGGCGGTTGGACAAATCATCCAGATCGCTCAGCCTTTCGCGCATGTATGTATCCGCCGATTGGCCGATCCGCGCGCGCGCCAGCGATTGCTCTTTCTCCACCGCCGCTTCGGCAGACAGACCTTGGGCAATGTCGGCCTGCATCCGTCTCATCCACCCTTTGGAGTTGGCGAACATGCGGTAGGTTTCGATCACTTCTTGTTGGTCTTTGTCCCCTGCTGACATGCTGAGCATCTGATCAACGCTCAGCCGCAGTGTATCCACGGCATCGGTCAGGCGCTGGCTCTCGATCTCTGGGTCATCGGCAATCAGATTGGAAACCACAACCCGTGGCTCATGCAGCCAGACATGGCCCTCTGCGACACCTTCCTGCGCGACGGTTCCGCGCAGCAAGACTGGCTGGCTGTGGCGGGCCGACATCGCGGCGCCCTCCCCGACAAACGCGCCCAGCTCTGTCATTTCGGCCAGAACCATGGCCACAACTTCTAGGGCATAGACCTCATCCGCGTTGAATTCCCGCGCCGTGCGTGATTGCGCGACCAGCACGCCCATCGTGTCGCCTAGCCGCTGAACCGGCACCCCAAGGAAGCTTGAAAACAACTCCTCGCCTGTCTCTGGCATGTAGCGAAAACCGCGCGCTTGCGGCGCATCAGAAGTGTTGATCACGCGGCGCTGTTTGGCCACACGCCCCACCAGACCTTCGCCCATCTTCATGCGCGTCTGATGCACAGCGTCCTTGTTCAATCCTTCGGTAGCGCACAGTTCCAGCGTATCTTCATCGCGAAACAGATAGATCGAACAGACCTCACAACCCATTGATGTTGCAATCAAATGAGTGATCTTATCAAGGCGCGCCTGCCCTGCATCCTCGCCCGCCATTGCGTCACGAAGACGCCCCAACAGCTTGCGACTATCGCTTTCTGTACGTTCTGGCATAGCGCCCCTAGCTCTTACTCAGGGTCCTGTATACCCTCCACCACCGCGAATGGGGAGAGGCAAATGCGCGTCTGAGGCGAATGTCGTAGGAATGGCCGAAATTTCAAGCGAAACGCAGGAGCATGTCAGGGATATTCCAGATGCCAGACGCTACTACTCCTTTGGCTCAGGACAGTGGTCGCGCTGCGGCCCCCACAGACCACAGCACAAAACCGCTAAAGACGAATGTCGATCTGATCCAAAGTCAAATCTGTTATGCCTGCCAGCCGGACAACTGCTGTACCCTGACCTCCGTTGACCTCCCACGTGTAGTCAATGTGAACATCCATGAAACCGCCATCTTCGTCGGGAACCAATGTCACATTTTGCAAATCAGCCCTGCCAAATTCAGGCGTATTCAAAATCAGCACATCCTCATCGGGATCAAAATCCGTGATAATGGCAAACACGCCTTCATCCTGATCGCCGAAATTCGCGACGCTTGCCTCAAATGTGTCCCGACCTTCACCGCCGGTCAGGGTTGCGGGCTCTTCACCCTCTTCCAATCCATTGTAGACCGTAAGATGGTCATCCCCAGCACCTCCAAAAGCCTGAGCCCCCCCATCAACGTAAATGCGATCATCACCCGCATCGCCATGTGCGATACCGCTGCCATAGACATCCAAGGTATCATCACCTTCGCCGCCGAATGCGACGGCATCGGCAACACCAGCATATACAGTCAACTGATCATCACCTGCCCCGCCAAATAGCGTTGCACCCGAGGTCTCTGCGTCATCATAAGCGTAGCCCCCTGCATAGACCTCATCATCACCATCGCCAGCGTTAACAATGCCACCGCTCACATTGGCGTAATCATCCCCCGAACCAAGATCGATGTTAGCGGAAATAGCAAAAACACGTTCAATTGAATCGTCACCATTGCCTGCATCGATGGTGACATTGCCCTGACTATAGCTACTGAAAATGTCATCTCCCTCACCGCCAATCAGCGTAATGTCTGAGAAATTGCCGTCATAAATCCCGCCAGTAAGAATATCGTCCCCCTCACCACCGTCCAAGGTAATGCCATCCGCAGCGGCATCCAGCCAATCCGCGCCATCACTGCCTACTGTACTTTCCTCCACGACCGTTAAGGGCACGCCGCTGCGGGTCACGACGTAATCTTCGGGTAAGAACGAGATTAAGTCGTCGCCATCTGTATTGGCCTCAAGAAAGTAGCCCGCAACAGGAGCATTGGCATCAATTTCGCCGACGCGGCTTGCGGGGTCATCAACGTCATCAGACGGCACCTGTAACAAGTCGACGACACCCAACAATTCCAACCCGAAATGCGCCTCGAAATCTTCCAGAAGATAATTCCACGGATCGCTACTTTCCTCAGCTCCAGGCACGTCGCCTTGCGTTTCCCAGGTCGCCCCCGACCAATCCACGCCTTCTGGCACCAAGTAGAAGCGCGCTTCATCGACTTCCACCCAATCTTCTGCTCTGTCTTCCGTATCCTCGTAATAAATAACCGCGAGAGACCCTGTTTCGTCTTCTCCAACCTCCAAGGAAACGCCCGTGTCGGTTGTCATAAATGTGGCACCAAGGTCCAGCATGGCCTCATCCTCGTCGGATAGGTCACCCTCGTCAGTTACGGCATCTTGATCAGCAACGCCGTCTTGGTCAGATGCGGCATCCTCGTCGGTAACATCACCTTCGTCAGGTAGGTCCTCTTGAACCGGTAGCGGCTCAACCTCTGGCTCAAATTCTACGTCTTGATCGCCTTCTTGTTCGTCGTCGGTCGATAGATCCCCAGTCCCCGTCGAAAACACAGACATCCCCAACATTGCAGACAAAAGCCCAAGTAAAGCAAACGCAGTCATAATATTTCCTTCAAAATTCCAACACCTTATACAGCTTTGCGTTGAAATACTCAACTTTCGGATGTCGAACGTGGCAACGTGATGCACCTCACCCGACAACGCAGATCCTGAGGCCCATAATCGGGCATCCGTTCACAGATTTTTTTTTGGGGGGGGGAGGCACGTCGCAGTCACTTCTTTGGCCCAGCTATGAAGCCATTCTTTTATCAGTGAATGCTAAAGGGCCCAAAACACGCCGAACAATGCGGGCCGCTGAGGGCGCGAACCCGACCTACACAGCGCAGGGCCTGAAGGTCGGGTTCTGGATATTTGGGCCCGTTAGGGGCCCCGAAGGATCAGGAAGCTTTGTCCAGCTCAAAGGCGTCATGCAACGCCTGCACAGCCAATTCCATGTACTTGCGATCAATCAGAACGCTGATTTTGATTTCCGATGTGGTGATCACTTTGATGTTCACCCCCTCATCGGACAGCACTTTGAACATCTTTGCCGCAACGCCTGTGTGGCTGCGCATGCCAATGCCCACAACGGACACTTTGGCCACACCTTCATCGGCGATGAGCTCTTCAAAGTTAATCAGGCTCTCGTCAGCAGCCTTTTGCATGGCGGCCTTTGCGCGGCCCACCTGATCAACAGGGCACGACCACGTCATATCCGTGCGCCCATCTTCCGAGATGTTCTGCACGATCATGTCAACATTCACGCCGCCTTCGCTGAGCGCGCCAAAGATGCGCGCCGCGATCCCTGGGCGATCCGCAACCGATACCAGAGTCATCTTTGCCTCGTCGCGGCTGAATGCCACGCCCGCTACTACATTGCTTTCCATGATTTCCTCCTCATCGCAGACGAGCGTGCCAGCTTCGTCGCTTTGTTCTTCAAAACTAGACAAGACGCGCAGCTTCACCTTAAAGCGCATCGCCAATTCAACCGAGCGCGTCTGCAAGACCTTCGCACCCAGCGACGCCAGCTCCAACATTTCCTCAAAGGAAATCTTGTCCAGCTTGCGCGCCTTGCTCTCGACCCGTGGATCGGTGGTGTAGACGCCATCCACATCCGTATAAATATCGCAACGCACCGCATCAAACGCGGCCGCAAATGCCACCGCAGTTGTGTCCGATCCCCCACGGCCCAGCGTCGTGATGCGCCCCTCAGGGCTGACACCCTGAAAACCCGCGACCACAGCAACCTTCATGCCTTCCGCGAATTTTGCCGTAATATTTTCAGGCGGAATATCTTCGATCCGCGCATTTGCATGCGCCGAGGTCGTCTGAACAGGCACTTGCCAGCCCTGCCAGCTGCGCGCTGGTACGTCCATTTCCTGCAAGGTCAACGCCATCAGCCCCGCAGTGACGTTCTCGCCGCTGGACACAACCGCATCATATTCGCGCGCATCATACAGCGCCGACGTCTCATTCACCCAGCCTACCAACTCATTGGTTTTGCCCGACATTGCCGAGACGATGACAATCACGTCATAGCCTTTGGCCACTTCCACACCTACGCGTTTTGCCGCGCGGCGGATACGGTCCAGCGTGGCAACTGAGGTGCCACCGAATTTCATTACCAATACAGGCATCACACCCTCGTCTCTATCATTCCGCGCTGCGTTTACGCGAGCAGCGCCATAGGTGCAAGGACGCAGCAACCGCCCGTTATTTTCAAAAGGCGTGCGGGCGCCCATCCCATGTCTCAAAACACCCCGTGGTCGGCATGCCCAGCGCGTCAAACCGCTGCGCCAATCCCGCAACAGAAGCCTCTACCGTGATCTCCGCCACACCCCCGCCCATATCGGTCTGAACCCAACCGGGATGATAGATGCCAACGGCGATGCCCTCCGCCTTCAGGTCCGTTGCCAGATTTTGCCCCAAGTTCGACACAGCCGCTTTGGAAGCGCGGTAGATATAGCTGCCGCCATGCGCCCGCGCGCTCGACCCCATCTGCGAGGAAATAATCGCAATGCGCGGGTTCGAGGCGCGGCGCAAATGCGGCAGCAACGCCTGCACCGTCAAAAACACCCCCGTGACATTGGTAGCAAAGGTCTGCGCCCAAATATCCGCACCAAAGCCCGTTGTAATATCGTCGCCCTTATCCAGATAAACTCCCGCATTGCACACCAACAGCTCGACCGCTCGGTCGCTCAATTGTTCGGCCATATCCGTGTGGTTGCTGGGCTGCGCGACATCCAACGTGATATCCGCCGCAAAAGAGCGGCTAGCCCCCATCACATCCATTCCCTGTGCGCGGTAATGTTGCGCCAATCCCGCGCCGATGCCCCGACTTGCGCCTGTAATTACAATGGTCATGCTGGTTCCTTCGCTTGGGGGATGGATCGGCGGTATTTACGGCTATTGAAGCTTCTGTTTTGGCTTGAACGGCAACGGGATCACAGGCACCCCTTCTTCAATCAACGCACGGGCCTCTGCGCCGCTTGCCTCACCGTAAATTGATGTCTCCGGCGCGGTGCCCTCATGCATCTCACGGGCCTTCTCGGCGAATTTGCCGCCCACATAGGTGGCGTTTTCCTCAACCGAGCGGCGCATCTGCGCGATGGCTTGCTCTTGCTCGGATGCGGTTGCTGGCGCGCCTTGCCCGTCGCTGGACGCGGGCAGCTGTTCTGGCGGCGCATCGCCACGCTGCGCGGATTTGCTTGGGTCTTGGGGGGGCGTTTCATCCGCGCTGCGGCCTTTGGGGGCGACCTGCGGCGACATCAGAGTTTTCTCGACATCGCCAATGCCACAAACGGCACAGGTCAAATGCCCCGCCCGTGCCAAAGCCTCAAACGCCGTGGCCGACTGAAACCAGCTGTCAAAAACATGACCATCACGACATTTCAACGCATAGCGGATCATAGCCTACACATCCTCAAAACCAATCTGCCCTACAGTGCGCCACGGCGGGGGGATGGTCAAGAAATTGGCACCTTCTTTGGCGGCTTAAATCCGGTGATCAGCTTGCCCAGTTCACGGTGATCTACCAATTTCGCAGCCTTCTTCGGTGACACCCATCTGCGCCGACGGTCGCGCCTTTCTGGGTATTTGCGCTTCAGCTTTTTCACCGCAACAGGATACAACAAGGCAAGACAGGGCAGAACCTCTTCCCCCTCGCGCAAACGCTCATATGAATAAACGCCGATGCAATCGTTGCTGGCCTTGCCAACCACGCCCGCCTCTTCCCACGCTTCAATCAATGCGCATTCTGCTGGGGTCTTGCCATCCATGGGCCAGCCTTTGGGCAAAATCCACCTTTTGCGCCTGCGTGAAGTCACCAATAACACCTGAAGCTTGCCCTGCTTACGGCGCCAGCATAACGCAGCGAATTGCGTGCGTGCGCTGCCTTTGGCTGCGCCATTCAAAGATATGGGCATTTGGTTGGTCATATAGCTATATCTAGGCCTCAAACTGCTTGTTTTCCCCAATTCTAGCCTGCTGAGGGCCATATTACCAGCCCACGGGCGTCAAGCTGCCCCTTGCAGCCAGGGTCTGCTTACAGGATACTCATATTTAATATGTGCCGCTTCATGTCCCTTGCCTTGCTGTTTGTTTGTGTTGCTTTGCCTGTGTCGGCGCAGTCGATAACCGTTTTTGCCGCGGCCTCTTTGCGCGATGCGTTGACCGAGGCTGCCCAATCATATCCCGAAGATGTTACATTTTCCTTTGCAGGTTCAGGTACTTTGGCGCGACAGGTCGCAGCAGACGCCCCTGCCGATGCGATCGTTCTGGCCCACCGCGACTGGGCCAATTGGCTGGACACAGGCGGTTTCATAATGCCCGACAGCCTGCGAGTTGTCGCAGGCGGCCAGTTGGTTTTGATTGGAGCGGGTGATGCCGATGACATCCCAAACCCCGATGACAAAACCCTAACCCACGCGCTGGCTCAAGGGCGGTTGGCCATGGGTCAGAGGGACGGTGTGCCCGCCGGAACATACGCTCGCGAATGGCTGACCCATATTGGCGCTTGGCAGGCGCTGAACCCGCAACTGGCCGAAACCGACAACGTCCGCGCCGCCCTTGCGTTGGTCGCCGCGGGCGCCGCCCCTTTGGGCATTGTCTATGCCTCGGACGCGCTGGCCGAGCCAAAGGTAAAGGTCCTTTATACCATCCCCCCCAACACCCATGCCCCGATCCGTTATCCTGCAGCCGCGCTAACCCCGTCTGGACACGCATTCGTCACCTTCCTCACCACACCAGCCGCCGCCCGTATTTTCCAAAAACACGGGCTGACCGAATGACCCTTGATGCCGTGGCATGGGAGGCGCTGCGCCTGTCGCTTTGGGTCGCGGTTTGGGCCAATGTGATCGCCGTTCCACTGGCGCTGTGGGTGGCTTGGATTTTGGCGCGCTGCGATTTTTGGGGCAAAGCACTGCTGAACGCCGCCGTGCATTTACCGCTCGTGCTGCCGCCTGTGGTCACCGGCTATATTTTGTTAACTCTCTTCTCGCCTGCGGCCCCTGCAGGGGCGGCGCTGAAAGCAATCGGCCTGACCCTCGCGTTCAAATGGACGGGCGCGGTTCTGGCCGCAATTGTCATGGGCTTTCCGCTGATGGTGCGCGCCATGCGACTGGCCATCGAAGCCGTAGATCCAAAGCTGGAAGAAGCCGCCAGCACCTTGGGCGCATCGCGCGCGCATGTGTTCACCCGCGTGACCTTGCCGCTCATCGCGCCGGGGATTTTGGCAGGCAGCGTTATGGGCTTTGCCAAAGCCATGGGCGAATTTGGCGCGACAATCACCTTTGTCGCGAATATCCCAGGCCAAACCCAAACCCTTCCCATTGCCATTTGGACCGCTCTGCAAATACCCGGCGGTGAAGGCCCCGCCGCCGCCATGGCCCTGCTGTCCTGTGCGGTGGCTCTGGGGGCTGTCTTGCTGTCTGAAACCCTTGCGCGCAGGGTGGCTCTGCGCATCGGAGGCAGCGCATGAAGCTCAGCCTCAAACATAGTTTTGGCGGTTTCACGGTCGATCTGGCCTTTGAGGCCCGCACAGGCATCACCGCGCTGTTCGGGCAATCAGGCGCAGGGAAAAGCACCATCGTCAACGCCGTCGCAGGCCTGCTGCGCCCCGACGAAGGCCACCTCGAGGTCCAAGGGGAAACCCTGATGGACACAGCACAAGGCATTCACACCCCACCGCATAAACGCCGCTTTGGCACCGTTTTTCAGGACGCCCGCCTGTTCCCGCACCTCAGCGTGGCGCAGAACCTCGATTTCGGCACCCGCTATACGCCGCGCGGCGCATCGATCCCGCGCCAAGAAGTGATCGATCTACTGGGCCTTGGCCCTTTACTCACCCGTGCGCCCACAGGCCTGTCTGGCGGCGAAAAACAACGCGTAGCGCTTGGCCGTGCGCTGCTGAGCGGGCCGCGCATGCTGCTGATGGATGAACCGCTTGCCAGTTTGGACAGCAACCGAAAACACGAAATCCTGCCCTACCTCGAACATCTGCGCGATGGGCCGCTGGGGCTGCCGATCCTCTATGTCAGCCACGCGATGGATGAAATCACCCGCCTTGCCGACACGCTGGTGCTGGTGAAAAAAGGCCGCATTGCCGCCCAAGGCCCCTTAGCTGATGTTATGGCCGACCCCGCCGCTGTCCCCCTGATGGGCGTGCGCGAAGCAGGCGCGGTTTTGCATGCAACCGTTGTCGCCCACGCCGATGACGGGCTGACGCAGCTTTCTATCAGCGCAGGCACGTTGGATTTACCGGGCGTCAAAGCCCCCATAGGCAGCCGCGTTCGCCTGCGCATCCTGGCCCAAGACGTGATGCTGTCGCGCCAGCGTCCATCGGGGTTAAGCGCCCAAAACGTGCTGCCTGTGACCATTCTGAGCATCCGCAAAGGCGACGGCCCCGGCGCCGCAGTGGCCCTTCTAGCAGGTGCGGACAGGCTGTTGGCCCGCGTGACCGCCCGCGCGATCAACGCACTGGATCTCTCGGAAGGGGATCAGATTTTTGCTGTGTTAAAATCAACCACAGTTGCCCCAGCCAGCATCGGGCAGTGACGCTGGCCTAGACGTTCTCTTTTGCGACTGAAAGCGCCTGCATCTTTACCGCAAGGCGCGTGTTCAGCTCCTCTGGGGCGATGTCCGCCTCAATCGCCAGTTTGCGCAATCCAAAATGCACATGCGCCATGTCCTGATAGTAACTGGTGTAGGCGTAATTGGTCGCAGCCCCCGCAACAGCCCCCAAAACAGGTACAGTCTGCGCTGCCAGCTTTTGCCCCATGACCACTGCAAGGCGCGGTGCGATTTTGTGAATGACCGCCTGCACAGCCTTGCCCGACAACGCCAAACGCGCCGTCAAGAAGGCCAGATCGGATCCGTCATCCTCGGCCAATGGCCCTGCGGCTGAAAACACCTGCACACAATCAAAGCGCACCGATTCCAGTTCGGGATCAAAACCGTGCTCCTCGGCCACCCCTTCGATCACACGCAGCAACAACGTCGTGGTGACAGGCAGCTCTGCTAACGCAGTGGGCAACCCACCCGCGCCGCCAATCGCCCCCATCGCAGCCGAAGCTGCGGAATTCAGCCATGACGCCTGATCCGGCACATGCAGGCGGCTGCGGTGGGCGGCATGCATTGCATGATCCAGCGCGCTGATTGTTGCGGCTTCAAGTTGCTTGCGCAGGCTGGTGGGCAGCCGGTCCAACAGGTTTTCCGCCTGCCCCCCGATCAGGTTCAACACGCTGATCCCTACGCCCCCCGCAGCCGTGTAGCGGCGCGCGATGCGCTCCAGCTCTGCTTCGACATCCAGCGGTGTGGGCAATTGCGTATCGGCCATCAACGTCTCCCTGTGACAGTAGATACTATATGGGTGGACCAGAGCGTCTTTTCAACGAAAACGCGTCACATCCCCCGTCACACCGTTCCACGCCCCATCGGTCAGAGCACGGCCCAACACGCGGTCAGGATTGGTTGGCGGTGGCATGATAACGGCCTCCAATCGTTCAAACCCGTAGCGGCCGTAATAGGGCGCGTCCCCCACCAACAACACACGGTCCCAGCCCAATGGCCCCGCCAATGCCAGTGATTCCTCAATCAACAACGCGCCTAAACCTTCGCCTTGGCGGGTCGGGTGAACAGCAACAGGGCCCAGCAATAACGCAGCGCGCCCGCCAACACAGACGGGCCAAAATCGAATAGCCCCCGCCAAAATACCCAGATCATCACGGGCAACCATGCTCAGCCCCTGCACAGGCGGTACGTCCTCGCGCAACCGATACGAAGACAGCGCCGTCCGGCCCGGGGCAAAACACGTATCATAAAGCGCCTCGACCTCCCACAGGTCATCAGCAGTTTCAGCGGCAAGATCGTACACGTAACAGGCGCTCCGGCGGGTTTTCTACTGGTAAGCGGCCTATCACGGCGTTAGCTCTGTGTTCAATCACAACAGCTAAGGCACTGCGCATGTTTTACCGCCCCTCTGATGGCCACGGCCTGCCCCATAACCCCTTTAACGCCATTGTCACCCCCCGCCCCATTGGCTGGATTTCGACACGTGATGCACAAGGGCGCGACAATATTGCCCCCTATTCGTTTTTCAACGGCGTCGCCTACACGCCGCCGCAGGTCATGTTTGCCTCAACCGGCGTCAAAGCCGATGTGACCGGCACCAAGGACAGCATGGCCAATATCCGCGACACAGGCGTGTTTTGCGTCAATGTGGTCGAATATTCAGCAGCGGATGCGATGAACAAATCCTCCGCCAACCTGCCCCATGGCGAT
>JBDVSG010000060.1:0-8203 GCA_039967155.1 Sulfitobacter sp.
GACGCGCCAATCAAAGCTGGAGATGACAACCCGATCGCTCAAACCGTGCTGCGCCAACAGTTTGACGACATCCGACACAATCACATCAGGCGCGTCATAAAGATCCGCGTTCAGGGCATGCGATTTGATTTCGACATTCAATAGCATTGGCGCATGGTCCGCGGCCCATGCACAGAATGCATCAAACGTGGGAACTTTTTCATGAGGCAGTCGTGCCTGATCGGGAAACAGGATGTGATCTGTGCTGGCAGGGCGCAATGCGCCAACCTTTAGCTGATTTATCTGTTCAGCGGTGGTTTCGCGGATCAAACGAATGTCTGTGTCATGGGCAAGGGTAACATGGGGGTCATGCGCAAGAACAGTCAAACGATTGGCCGCGTTCTGGACATCAAGCTCCACTGCGGTGACGCCAATATCATAAAGATATTGAAAGCCAGCCAAAGTGTTTTCAGGGTAAATTCCCCGCGCACCTCGATGGCCGAACACCTGAATTGGCCGTTGTCTTGCAAGGCTACGCATTAGATGCGTTGCCCTGTTTCAGCATCAAAGAAATGCAGGTGTGCCGGATCAACCGAGAAGCGAATGGTCTCACCTGCGACGGCATGATGAACGCCTGGAAGGCTAAGAGTGAAGGCTTCGTTGGTTCCGTCCAGTCGGCCATGGAGCAGCGTGTTTGCCCCCAAAGGTTCGCCCATCTGGACGGTGATCGAAAGGGGGCCATTTTCATCCGCGATGACGTGTTCAGGGCGAATACCAGCAGTGATCTTTCCAGCCGCAGACGTTTGCGCCGGCACTGAGGTATCCGCGACCCTTAACGTGCCGCCCTCAAGAGATGCCTCAAACACATTCATGGAGGGGCTGCCGATGAATTGCGCTGCAAACAGCGTTTGCGGGGTTTCATACACTTCTAGCGGTGTACCGATTTGTTCGGCCCGCCCTCCATTCATGACAATCATTCGGTCGGCCATTGTCATCGCCTCGACTTGATCATGGGTCACATACAAGGATGTGATGCCAAGACGGTTTTGCAAGTCACGGATTTCAAGGCGCATCTGCACGCGCAGTTTTGCATCCAAGTTGGACAAAGGTTCATCAAACAAGAACACCGAAGGTTCCCGCACAATCGCGCGCCCCATCGCTACGCGCTGCCGTTGTCCTCCTGACAAATCGCGAGGGCGGCGGTCAAGGTAGTCTTCCAGCTGCAAGAGTTTTGCAGCGTCGTTTACCTTTTTCTCGATCTCGGGCTTGGGGACCTTCGCAATTTTCAGGCCGTACCCCATGTTATCACGGACGCTCATATGCGGATAAAGCGCATAGTTTTGGAAAACCATAGCGATATCGCGGTCCATCGGTTCAAGGTCATTGACGGTTCTCCCGCCGATGCCAATTTCACCCTCTGAGACGCTTTCCAAACCAGCGACCATGCGCAACAGCGTGGATTTACCACAGCCAGAGGGGCCAACAATCACGATGAATTCGCCGTCTTCGATTTGGGTGCTCACGCCATGGATGACCTCCACAGGGCCAAATCGCTTTTTAACGTTACTAAGTTCTACAGTTGCCATGGTGCACCTATTTTTCGCTGTCCACGAGACCGCGGACGAAGAGTTTTTGCATTGAGATGACGACGATCACAGGGGGGATCATGGCCAAGATTGATGTGGCCATGATCACTGGCCAATCTGCGACATCATCGCCCGATGGGAACATCTGTTTGATGCCCATAACGATTGTGTTCATTTCGGGATCCGTAGTGATTAGAAGCGGCCACAGGTATTGGTTCCAGCCATAGATAAACAGGATCACGAAGAGTGCCGCGATGTTTGTCCGGCTCATCGGGAACAGGATATCTTTGAAAAACCGCATTGGGCGGGCGCCATCGACGCGGGCGGCTTCTGCCAATTCATCTGGCACCGTCATAAAGAACTGACGGAACAGAAACGTCGCTGTGGCTGAGGCAATCAGCGGGAAGATCAGCCCGCCATAGCTGTTGAGCATCCCGAAGCCGGCGACGATCTCGTAGGTCGGAACGATGCGGACTTCTACAGGCAGCATCAGCGTCAGAAAGATCAACCAGAAGAACAACTGCTTGCCTGGAAATTTGAAATACACGATCGCAAATGCCGACAATAGCGAAATGACAATTTTGCCAACCGCGATCCCAATCGCCATGACGAGACTGTTCAGCAGCATGGTCATGACGGGAACATTCACGCCGGAAAATAACGCCTCCTTATAGTTGGTGAGAAACTGATCACCTGGCAACAGGGGCATGGGCGGGCTGACAATCTGTTGCTGTGTTACGGTCGAAGCAACGAAGGCCAGCCAGATGGGGAAGAATACAATCAAGACACCAAATATCATGATGGCATGGGTCATCCATAGGCCAGCGCCGCGTTTCTCGACCATACCGGGGGGGGGCGCTTTGCGGGGTTTATGTGTTGACTGGGTCAATAGTGCACCCTCCGTTCAACGAATTTGAATTGAAAGACCGTAAGCGCGCCAACGACCACCAAAAGGATCACAGATTGCGCCGCAGAAGATCCAAGGTCTTGGCCGACAAACCCGTCCGAGAACACTTTGTACACTAGGATGGTCGTTGTTTGCTGCGGGCCACCAGACGTAATTGTGTGGATGACACCGAAGGTTTCAAAGAACGCGTAGACGACGTTGACGACCAACAAAAAGAAGGTGGTTGGCGACAGCAAGGGCAACACGATTGTCCAGAACCTGCGCCAGAACCGCGCGCCATCAATGGCAGCAGCCTCAATCACCGATTTTGGAACGGCCTGAAGGGCTGCGAAGAAAAACAGGAAGTTATAGCTGATACGACCCCAAGCAGATGCAACAACCACAAGGCCCATTGCCTCACCGCCGTTCAGCACATGGTTCCAGTCATATCCGAGGTTGCCCAGATACCATGACACCACGCCGACGCGCGTGTTGAACATAAACAGCCATAGAACACCCGCAATGGCGGGGGCGACCGCATATGGCCAAATCAGCATCGTGCGATATGCCCCAGCGCCTTTGATCAACCTGTCCGCAACCACGGCCAAAAACAGCGCGGGAACCATGGAAACAACTGTTACAAGCAAAGAGAAGACCGCAGTTGTTACAAAAGACGCACGATAATACGGGTCGGAAAGAAGATATTTAAAGTTCCCAAGGCCAACATATTGCATCGATAACCCAAACGGATCGGGGATGAAGAGTGACTGCCATATGGCCTGCCCAGCTGGGTAGAAAAAGAAGATAGCTGAGACAAGGACCTGCGGTGCGATGAGGCATAGCGGCAATAGCCAGCCCCTAAAGGTGACGCGTTTTTCCATTTTGATCTGCCTGATTGGTCATGAATCGGGCGCAACCAATATGGCCGCGCCCGATAGGGAGGAAACCTTAGCGGTTTGCTTGCTCAAAGCGGCGAAGAAGGGGATTGCCGCGTTCGGCTGCGCTATCCATCGCTTCTTGGGCGGTTTTGTCACCAGCCCAGATCGCTTCCAGCTCTTCGTCGATGATACCACGGATTTGGTCGAAGGACCCCAAACGCAGACCTTTTGAATTTGCTGTTGGCTTGTTCGCGGTCATTTGAAGAACGGCAACTTCCGTGCCTAGGTTTTCTTCATAAAAGCCAGAAATCCGTGTCGCGTCGCTTGCTTCGGCAGTGATCGGCAAGTAGCCCGTGTTCTGGTGCCAAGACGCCTGAACATCAGAGGATGACAAGAAGCTCAGGAACGCGCCTGCGCCTTTGTATTCATCGTCTTCATGGCCTTCCATCACCCACAAAGAGGCACCCCCGATGATCGTGTTTTGTGGCGCATTGCCGACACCTTCCCAGTATGGAAGGGGGCGCACATCAAAATCGAACTCTGCCTCGGAACTGATGCCAGCATAACCAGCGGAACTTTCGGTAAACAGCGCACATTCACCAGCGCGGAAGTTTGCGCCACCTTCATTGCGGCGGCCTGTGTAGACGAATTTGCCTTCTTTTGCCCATTCACCCATCGCCGTGAGATGCGCAACCTGTGCCGCGCCATTCAGAGCCAATTCAGTGTCGAGCCCTGCAAATCCGTTGTCTTTGGTCGCAAAGGGTACGTCATGGTAAGCTGAGAAGTTTTCGAGGTGAATCCAGCTTTGCCAAGCGGTAACCAACGGGCATTCAGAGCCGCCAGCCTGCAAGGCAGTCAGCGCCGTGTCAACGTTCTGCCACGTGGACAGATCCATGTCAGGGTCAACGCCAGCAGCCTCGAATGCGTCGCGGTTTACCCAGAGAACGGGCGTGGAGGCATTAAACGGCAGTGACAGCATGTCGCCTTCTGTGGTGGTATAATACCCGTTCACAGCGCCGATGTAGCTGTCTGGATTAAACTCAGCACCGCTTTGGGCCATGACTTCGTGCACGGGGCGTGTTGCGCCGCTTGCTGCCATCATGGTCGCAGTACCAACTTCGAACACCATCAAAATGTGGGGCTGTTCTTTGGCACGAAACGCTGCGATGCCTGCGTTCAACGTTTCCGAGTAGTTACCTTTGTGGCTTTGAACGACAACATAGTCGTCTTGGCTGGCATTGAACTCTTCGACTTGCGCAGCAACCAATTCGCCCAGCCGGCCAGTAAAGGCGTGCCAAAATTGGACCTCGGTTTCGGCAGCGGCAGCGATTGGAGCTAAAAGTGTTGAACCCACGGCAAGAGCGCCGATTGCTGATCGTTTCATGTTTTCCTCCCAGAAATCTAATCCGACTCGATGTCGGTTTGACAAGGTTAACGCGGCAAAAATATAAATCAACAGTATCTATTGAAGAAATATATAACCAAACTGTATACTCCTGCGAAGGAGTTAGATTTATGATGCCTGCGCCTAAGCTAAGACAGCTCAAAGTCCTTAAACTTGTTGCAGATTACGGGAGTATGACACGCGCTGCGAAAAGTTTGGAAATTTCACAACCGGCGGTAAGCCGCGTCATTGCTGATCTATCTGAGACGTTTGGGTTTTCTTTGTTTGATCGCAAGAATGGGCTTCTGGTTCCGTCCCAAGAAACAAGATATATTCTTCCCGACATCAGCCGCGTTATTGAGCTGATGGAACAGATTCAGAACACGACAAGCGATCTGACGGCACGTCGTGCTGGCCATTTGCGGGTGGCTTGTTTGCCTGGCTTTGCAACAAGCCATTTGCCAAAAGTGGTCGCGAGTTTTCTGGAAAACCGCCCCGATGTTACCATTACCATTGAACCCGATCGCCCCGAGAGGATTCTCGAGTGGGTGCTTGGTGAACAATATGATTGTGGCATAACCGATGGTTTTGATGGGCATCCTACCATTGAACGAACGACGCTAGATATCCGGACGGTCTGTATTTTTCCTTTGGGGCATCGTTTTTCGGAATATGCAGAAATACCTGCGACGCTCTTGGATAATGAACGCATGGTGCACACGCGCCGCGATAGCCATTTCTTTCAAACATTAAGTGACGTTTTTCGCAAAAACGCGGTCTCGCCAAAGCTGGTGATCGAGACGCGTCAATTCACTGGCGCCTGTGAACTTGTCTCATTGGGGGCAGGGGTCTCTATCGTGAGCGAGCTTGACGCGAGAAACTATGAAGGGCGTCTGGGTTTTCGCCCGTTTACGCCAAATATTCCTCATCAGCTCTCCTTGGTACGGCCAGTACATCAAGCGCCGTCTATGATCGCATTAGATTTTATGGAGAAATTCAAAGAAAGCCTGACGGATCTGCTCGTTTAAGGATAAGGTCACCTATTATCCCATGCGCGCTATCCATGATTGCAGACGCAGCCCTTACCATTTGTCCGTTTGGGGGCATAGAGGCCATTGGGAACGATAGCTCTGAGGTCAAATGGCCCGTTTCTTCAATCGCAACGAATGCAATCACCGACACGAAGGCATGGCACTCTAATTTACTATTTATGCATGAGCGCCTAAAAGCAGAGAACTTTCTGGCGACTAATTTCCACCAACACTGATGAAGGCGTCTTCATGGCCACCAAAACGAAGCTACACCTTCGAAACCAACACTCAGAAGGGTATGATTTCGTGCGTTTGGTGGCACAAACACCTGAGCTTGAGCCCATTACAACCCGTAATCCTTCAGGTCGGACGACGATAGATTTTCAAGACGTAAACGCCGTTCGCATGCTAAACCGCGCGTTGCTAAAGACGCATTACGGTATTGAATACTGGGACATCCCCGCAGGCTACTTGTGCCCACCAATTCCGGGTCGTGTTGATTATATCCACTATCTGGCGGACCTGCTGGCCGACGACAACAACCAAAAAATCCCGCGAGGGCAGCAGATTAAGGTCTTGGACATCGGCACTGGTGCCAGCTTGGTTTACCCCCTTACAGGGCAGAGCGAATACGGCTGGCACTTCACTGGCGTTGATATTGACGAAGGGGCGATCAAATCGGCACGGAAAATATGTGAGCTAAACAAGTTGCCAATTGCCCTTAGAAAACAAAGCAAGCCCGATGATATCTTTCGCGGCGTGATCCAGCCCAACGATGCTTTTCACCTGACTATGTGCAACCCCCCCTTCCATCGGTCAGCGGAGGAAGCGAACAAGGGAACCCAACGAAAGTGGGCGAACCTTGGAAAAGGGCGGTCCACAAAACTCAATTTTGGTGGCCAAAATGCCGAGCTTTGGTGCCGTGGCGGCGAGATCAAATTTGTTTCTCGCATGGTTGAGCAGAGCATCGAGTTCGCCGACCAATGCCTGTGGTTTACGTCTTTGGTTTCGAAAAAAGATAACCTCCAACCCCTTGGTCGGATTTTGAAAAAGGTTAAGGTCGCCGATTATAGGGTCGTCGAAATGGCGCAGGGGCAAAAAACAAGCCGTTTCATTGCTTGGACTTACATGAAGGAAAACCGCCGACCGCTTTTCTGAGAAGAGAGGATGGGCATTGGATGCAGCACCACAGAAATTTGCGGATGACTGCTGTGATCTGTTAATGTTCAACGGCTTTGTATGGCATGTCTCATGTTGCCTGCCCCGAGGCCTCTCACATGATAAAAGGACAGTTGATTTGCCTCTATAAGTGAAGGTCTCGGACAACAGGTTTTGATGATCGCGATGCGCCTGTTTTAGATTAGGGCACCCAAGCAGACCTATCGATGTCTGAAGTCAGTACTCGCTGGACAGATTTGAGGATTTGAAAAAGGGAAGATTCCGGTTCATCTTATCGATTAGGAGATTGAGATGGCGAAGAAGCCTACCACATCGAAAGATGCCGCCGACGAGGTGGCCGCCTTGTCTGGCCCACAACTTGCAGACCCAGTTCTTGCAGTTCTTCGGTCATGCGGGGCCGGCCATGGCTTTGCAGCCGTCGATAAGGGCAACCCCTAAACCAGCTGCCGCTTGCGGTCGTGTCAGCCCGCTGGTCGCTGCGATGCGTACTGCATCAAGACGAAAATTGTCTGTGCATCCCGGTGCCATTCCCTGTCTTCTTCATAGCAAACATTGCTCGCAAGAGACCGGAACTAATACGTGGCAAGACCATCCTGCGGTTGTCTCGCTTCTGATTGATGAAAGTCTCTATTTTGCTAATGCGCGGTTTTTTAAGGATGAGATTTCCCTAAGTGCGCTGGACTCCTTCGAGCCGATGAACGAACGGCTGCATGAAAGGGAGGTAAATTGGATCTGTGGGGGTCAAAGAGTCTCAGATATTTGGGCCACATGGGTCGAAAGCGCGAGCAATGGAACGGTGTGTTGGGCCTCTTGAGTTTGTGCCAATTCATACCCAGCCGTTTCCAGTAACTTTGCACCAAGGATCAATAGGTATTGGGCCATTTGGCTTGGCTCATATTGACTGGAATCAAGGTGTTCTGTTTGGATGAGCTTTTTCAAATCACTGATGATTTTCGCGTTGGGGGTCGCCGACATGTCATTCTCCGTGTTTTGAGGCCGTGCATGTCATCATACTGATGAAGCTTTTGCCCGTTGGCTACAGTCTTGGGGGCTAGAACTCATAATTTTAGTATATTTCTTCGTGGCTTGCATGGCTTCTATGCGGGGAAATAGTTAAGAATTCGTAAATGCTGCTTACCGGGGCCACCTAAAACGAATTTTTTTACATTCTGGGGATGATAGAGGGGCGATATCCCTTGCGGGTGCTTTGACGTCTGTTTTTAGACGAAGCGACCAATGGGTTCCCGACAATATGGAACAATCGCAGCCATAAACGATGG
>JBDVSG010000061.1:0-18270 GCA_039967155.1 Sulfitobacter sp.
GTTCCCCCGCGCACCATGTCTCCCGCGGGATGACAGTGCCATCTGTTACAGAAAACCGCACTAAATCAGCGCGTTGCCCCAGCGCTATTTCACCGCGGTCAACCAACCCGACCGCGCGCGCAGGGGTGCGGGTGACCGTGGCCATCGCCCGTGGCAAATCATCCCACAGCGCCCCCAGCTGAACCGCCGCCATCAGCAAACCTGCTGGCACATAGTCAGAAGACAAGATGTCCAACCTGTCCAGCCGCGCCAAGTCAGCCGCCGCCACATTCCCTGAATGCGATCCTCCGCGAATGAGGTTCGGCGCCCCCATCATATTGGCAATCGCATGGTCATGGCAGGCCTGTGCCGCCGCAACCGTTGTGGGAAATTCTGCCAGTTTCACCCCATGCGCGTGGCTGGTGGCGACTTGGGCCACTGTTGTGTCATCATGGCTGGCCAAAGTCGCGCCCAACCGGTGCGCGGCAGCCACGGTTGCGGCCTCATGTTCCGCCCCGAACCTGTCGTTGAGCCCATAAAGAAAAGTCACGTACTGCTTAAACTCTGCATCGCCGAAACTGTATTTGCCGCGCACATAGGTTTCGAATTTCTCCAGATCCGCGAATTGCCGTTGTCCGGGGGTGTGGTTCATCATCGACACGATGCCAACGCGGTCCTCGGCACTGAATTCGGCCAGCTCTTCCTCTAGGGTCTCTGAACAGGTCTCGGCGCGCAGGTGGATATGGTGGCTGATCCGTAGATCACCGCGCGCGCGCAAGGCCAGCAATTCATCCGAGACAAGCCGCGCGTAGCGGCCGTACCGTTTACTGCTGCCCGAAATGATCGAGCCCACGCGCATCGCATCAAACACCGTGGTGATGCCATTGCCCGCCAGTTCACGGTCATGCGCCAGAATGGCAGCGGTATGGGGCCAGTCGACCTTGGGGCGCGGTGAAAGATGGCGTTCCAGATTATCTGTGTGCAGCTCCACCAGCCCCGCCGACACAAAATCACCGCCCATATCAACAGCGCCTTTTGGGACTTGTGGGCCTGTCTCAATTCCTGAAATAAGCCCATCGGTGATCTGGATCTGGCCTGCGACCACTGCGTCAGGCAAGATCAGCTTGGCATTTGCTAAAACGATCTGGTTTGTCATGCTATTGTCACGCAAATTTGGCAGATGGAGCCATCTGCGATGGGAAAATAATGTTTGAACGCTATGCTATATTCTATTGCCCAACGGGTGAACTGGCGCAACTGGGCGCTGCGTGGTTGGGTTGGGACAGTGCCGAGGGGGCCTCTATCGCGCATCCCGACTGCGCGCCTTTGGATGTCGCAGCACTGACCAAAAGACCCCGCAAATACGGGCTGCATGGCACGTTGAAAGCACCGTTTTATTTGTCCGACGACAGCACTTTGTCCGATGTTCAACGCACAGCAAGAACATTTGCCGCCCAACAGGCCCCCGTGCCGATTGGAGCGCTGGCGTTGCGCCATGAAAACGGGTTTATCGGCTTGCGCCCTGAGGCCCCCCAAGACGCCCTGCGGACCTTCGGCGCGGATATCGTGCGCCGCTTTGATCCCCACCGCGCACCCCTGCGGGATGCCGACATCACCCGCCGCCGTAAATCGCGGTTGAGCCCACAACAAGACGCGCAAATGTTGGAATGGGGATATCCGTTTATTTTTGACGATTTTCATTTCCACCTGACGCTGACAGGGCGCGTGACGCCAGACTTGGCCCGCGACACGATTGCGGCGCTGAGCCCGATCCTCACACCCTCCGTCCCCGACCCGTTTATCATCGACGCAATTACGATTGTCGGCCAAGACGCGGATGGCATGTTTCATCAAATTCAAAGCTATCCTCTCACTGGGTAGGCCGACATTGGGGCTCCTGACGCTTGGGCGTTGCAAGCTGTCCAGCCTTTCTCAGCATACCCGCAGCCGCGGCCAGTGCAATGCCCCCAAACGGCAACTCTTGCCGCGCTTACAAGAGGCCGCGCGCTGTCAGATCAGTCTCTAACTGGGCGGAATCGGTGAAATGAACAGCGTCCATGCCGATCCCCCGCGCGGATGTCACATTTGGCAAACTGTCATCAATAAAAATGCACGCCTGCGCCGCGACACCCGCACGCGCGCAGAACAGCTCAAATATCCGCCTATCGGGTTTGATCATCCCTTCACGCCCCGAAACCACCAAGGTTTCAAATACCTCCCCCAGCTGAGGGTGGGCCTTTAAACCCTCTGGCCACGTTTCCGCCGACCAGTTTGTGATCGCGTGCAGGGGGATTTTTCGGGCCTGTAGCTGCGCCAATATATCCCAAGTGCCTGAAATCTTTGATGGTACTGTTTTCTGAAACAAGGCGGGGTATTCGGCCACAAGCGCCGCATCTTCGGGTGCCGCGACTTCTGAGGCCAGCTGAGCAAAGGGTACGCCCCCATCCGCGCGGGCATTGCGTTCTTTGAAATTCACCCGCGCCATAAATTCCTTGGCCGCCTGAGGCGATCCCAATTTGTCAGCCCATGCCAGATGCGCGAACCAATCAACCAACACGCCCCCGATATCGAACACCACGTTTGTTGCGCGCATTTTGACGTCTCCTTATCAGTTTCAGGTTTGAGGGGCGGGAATCCAAGCTGGACAGTATCACCTGAAGGGTGCACCACTGGGGGACCCGTCTCAATCCCCCATTCCCCCCAAACACAGGTTCTTTTTGCCCCCCAACAAGGGGTTACCCTGTGGATAAAATACCGCTCAATCGATCAGGCGCCTGCGTCCTTGTGTAGAAATCAACAAGAATCGGTTGCCAAACGGATCACTTCTCAGCTAAGAAACGATATAAGAAGCGCTATCGAAAAAAAGCGTTACCAAAAAGAGGGTCAAAGAGCCCTTGAATATAGGCGGTACAGGACAATGGCAA
The DNA here is from genome assembly GCA_039967155.1 of Sulfitobacter sp. Lineage (GTDB taxonomy): Bacteria > Pseudomonadota > Alphaproteobacteria > Rhodobacterales > Rhodobacteraceae > Sulfitobacter. Next base: position 2,904 of record JBDVSG010000061.1, read on the forward strand.
ATAGCCCCGAAGCAAACAGGCTTCAGCAGTTTGATATCAATACACGCATTCGCGAGAACGCGGAAGACCTTGCTGCGGCTCTCGATAGCCACATGCTTAAGGTATTCGCGCCCGATGCGCGCAAAGAGCTGCGCCGCTTTTCTGCAGGTGAGGCTGCCCAAATGTTGGGTATCTCGACCAGCTTTCTGCGCAAACTTCATTTCGATGAAAAAATCCCTGATGTAGAGTCTACTTCAGGGGGTCGTAGGCTCTATGATGCGCAAACGTTGCTTGAAATCCGCAAGATCCTAGAGACCTCGGCCAAGACACCGGGGACGTATATGCGCGGGCGCCGTGCGGGCGATAAGCTTCAGGTCTTATCCTTTCTGAACTTTAAGGGCGGATCGGGCAAAACCACCAGTGCTGTGCACGCAGCCCAACGGCTGGCCCTGAAAGGTCTGCGCGTTCTGGCGGTAGATATTGACCCCCAAGCGTCTCTAACAACGCTGTTTGGCTATCGGCCCGAGGTGGATTTCCTGAACTCTGGCACGATCTATGACGCGATCCGCTATGAGGACCCCCTGCCCTTTTCACAGATCATCCAAAAGACATTCTTCACAGGGATTGATCTGGCCCCTGGCGGGTTGCTGTTGCAGGAATTTGAGCATGAAACACCGCAAGCGTTACGCGCCAATGTGCAGCCGGCCTTCTATGCCCGCATGGCTGCGGCCTTGCAGGAAGTCGAAGACCAATACGATGTCGTGATCTTTGATTGCCCGCCGCAACTGGGCTATCTGACGATGGCGGCTTTGTGCGCCTCGACGGGGGTGTTGATCACAATCGTGCCCAACATGCTCGACGTGGCGTCGATGTCCCAGTTCCTCCAAATGAGCGCCGATCTCCTTGATGTTGTCTCTGGCGCGGGCGCGGATATGTCGTTTGACTTCATGCGGTTCTTGATCAACCGCTATGAACCCAACGACGGGCCGCAACAACAGGTCGTGGCCTTCTTGCGGCAATTGTTCAGCGATGAGGTCATGGTATCGCCCATGCTGAAGTCCACCGCGATCAGTGATGCAGGGCTGACCCAGCAGACAATCTACGAGGTCGAGCGCGCCGCCTTCCACCGCAACACCTATGACCGTGCGCTGGATTCATTGAATCTGGTGAACGACGAAATAGAAGCACTGCTGCAACAAGCATGGGGTCGTTAAATGGCACGCAAAGGTATTCTTGGCGGGGATATTCCGCTCAGACCAGAACGCAAACGGACGGCTGAGGCCCCCTCCCCTGCGCCGCAGCCGCGCGGCGCGGTGGGCGCATTGCAGTCCTCCCTGACCAAACTGCAAGAGAGCGCGGTTCAGGAAATCGATGCCAGCCTGATTGATGATGCCGGTGTCGAAGACCGCCTAGGCATTGATGACGCCGCCCAGACGCAGCTGCGCGAAAGCCTTGCCACCTACGGGCAGCAAGTGCCCATTCTGCTGCGCCCCCACGCCAAAACACAAGGCCGGTATGAGATCGTCTATGGCCGCCGCCGCCTAAAAGCGCTGCGCGACCTAGAGATGCCCGTCAAGGCGATGATCCGCCAGCTGGACGATCACGCGTTGGTCATGGCACAAGGCCAAGAAAACACGGCGCGTCAGGACCTGAGCTTTATTGAGAAAGCCTCCTTTGCTGCGCAGCTGGCCGCCCAAGACTACGACCGGCAGACAATTGCGGCGGCTCTGTCTATCGATCTGCCCATGTTGTCGCGCATGCTGAAGGTGGGCACCGCGTTTGACCTGCCCTTCCTGCGCCAGATCGGCAGTGCCCCGGGCATAGGGCGCGACCGCTGGATGGCGCTGGCCCGTGCGTTCAGTGAAAACGACAGCAAAGGGTACGCCACGGCGGCCATGGCCACGCCTGACTTCACCCAGCTGGATTCCGATGCGCGGTTCGAGACCGTTTTCAAACGCGCCAACCGCACCGCCACCAAAGCCGCCAAACCAGCCCCCAAAAAGCCGCGCACCCTGCGGGATGCCACGGGGCGGGCCTTGGGCGATATCAAAACAACATCCAAAGGCGTCACCCTGAACATCGCAGCCAAAGGCGCGGACGGGTTTGACGAATGGGTAAACGGCCGCGCCGAGACGCTGCTGCAAGAGCTTCACGACCGCTGGAACAAAGAGCGGGCGGAAGATTGAGGAAGTAGTAACAAAAAGAAAGGCACGAACACCAAAAGACAAAAAAAGAAAAGCCCCCCAGAATTTCTTCTAGAAGGCCCTTCTCGATCTTTGCACATCTGAGATAGCCCCCACTGGAAACACTGTCAACTCTGCATCACGGTGCAGGGCGGGAAAGCTATTGTCTTTCGTGAAAATTCAATGAAACAGGTCCACCAAACATCGTTTGGGCGGCACGCTAAGGCTGTGCCCGTCACAAAAATCCATAACAGTGCTGAACAGCGGCAGATCAAACAACAATCCAAACGACAGCAGTCCGACCACCCCCAGACTGCGGGGCTTGTTGATAAATGGAAGCTGCTCACCGCGCTGACGGAAGCGGCCGAAGACTACGGGTTGAACCACCGCACCCTCTGCGTCCTACGCGCCTTGTTGGGGTTTCATCCTGACCGAATGATTGCGTGCCAGTACCACAGCACAATCGTTTTCCCAGCCAATCGTACGCTGTCCGAACGATTAGGCGGCATGCCAGAGAGTACTTTGCGCCGCCATTTGGCAGCACTTGTATCGGCTGGAATTGTCAGCCGTCACGACAGCGCCAACCGCAAGCGGTACGCACGGGGCAGGGCAGAGGATGGGGCTGTTGCCTTTGGCTTTGACCTATCCGCCTTTGCGCGACTGGCCCAGCAAATCACCGCACAGGCCCAACGCGCCGCCGAAAGACGCAGCCACTTGCAAGCCTTGCGCGCGCAGTTGGCCGCCCTTCGCCAAGACATGATGACACAGCAAGGGGACAACGACATCACCGCTGCCGCCTTCCGTTTGCTGCGCCGCAAACCGGACGCCGCGCTTTTGACAGCGGCAATTGCCCAGATCGAAGCCCTAAACGCATCAGAAGAAATGAGCGCCTGTGTCGCCCAAAATGAGCGGCACATACAGGGAGATTCTAAAATCTTATCTGAAGACCCACGCGATCAGATCGAAGAATGCACGCCACATCAGACGCAAAAAAAACAAAGCCCTTCCCAAAAAGCACCAGCGGAAGAAGCCGTTGTCGCGCAGTGCAAAGAATACCAAGCGCTGTTTCCAGAAACGGTGCATGATTGGCAGGGGTTGTCGCGGACGGCCTACGCATTGGCACCGATGATGGGGATCGAACGATCTGTCTACGCCGAAGCCATCGACGTGATGGGCCCCAAGAAAGCCATTGCAGTTCTCTTTGTGATGCTGGAAGGTCTGGAAACCATCGGCAATCCTGGCGGGTATCTGAGGCGGCTATCCCAACAATTCAGGGCAGGGGCATTTGATATGGCGGCTTTTGTACGTCGGTTTTTGTCAAATACGCACCATTGTCAGCTGACAACTTAAATTATGCATTATAATCAGGTGGTTAATGAAATTTCAGCGCCGCAATTTTCCCAAACGCCCTAATCTCACCGGTTTGGGCCAAAAATACTGCTTATGTTGGACCACATGACGCATACCGCATCCGATGTTTTGGATTTCACTCTGACGGGCACACTGTCCAGCCCAGATTTCATCCCATGGATGAACCGTCAGGCAGGCAAATTGGGGGTGACCTATGACGCCCGCCTCGTGTCAGCCGCCCGCATGCAGATCACCGCCGAAGGGGCCCCTGAAATGTTAGAGGCCTTTGCACTGGCATGCAGCCTTGGGCCCAGCAGCGTTATGATCGATGAATTGCTCTGGGGAAATGATTAACTTCTTTGCAAAGACCGTAACGTCTCTGGGGAAAACGGCTCAGGATTTGATCACATGGGTTGTAGTTTTGATTATTTGGTCAATAAACTCCAACAGGCAAAATTGGAGCCACCCGTGGACTGGATCGCAGTAGCCCTAAGTCAAGACATCCCCAATGGCACGGTCGTCCCGCGCAGAGTATGCGAAACCGATCTTGCCATTTGGTGCAGCGCATCGGGGGAATACCACGCATGGGGTGATAGATGCCCTCACCGTGGCATGCGCCTGTCGCACGGGTTTGTCCGCGCCGAAACCTTGGCCTGTATTTATCACGGTTGGCAGTATGATGAGGCCGGCGCCTGCAGCTATATCCCAGCCCATCCCAAACTGACCCCGCCCAAAACCATTTGCGCGCAAACCTATGCGTGCCGTAACGCCGATGGGGTGATCTGGGTCGCGCTAGAGGGGGGCGATATGCCTTTGCCTGAGACCCACGGTCGGGCGCCTGTGCGCTCCATGGAAATCAACGTGGCAGCAGAGGCATTGATTAAACAATTAGGCGGTGCGGACGGTCAGATGATTGTGCTGGACGGCGCGCAGGACATTGCGGTTTCTGTGCAGCCCAGCACTGCCGCCACCAGCGTTATGCATGTCATGGCGGGTGCGGATCAGGATTTCAAACACGTGTCTCGCTACATGGAAGACTTGCGCAGCACGCTGGAGGCCCACCCATGAGCGACCCCATCGCGGACCACTGGTATCCTGTTGGCCTGTTGTCGGGCATCGACACCCCTAGAAAAAGCCTGCTGCTGGGGCGCGACATTACGATCGGGCAAACTGATGCGACCCTCTGGGTGGAGGACGCACAGGGCACGCGGTTGCCAACCGTTCAGCGCTTTGGCCATCTTTGGACCAGTTTCGGGACGCCTGAGGGCGATCTTTTCACCATCCCCGAATCCAACAGCGCTGGCCGCCAGATGGTTGATGTGGGGTCGGTTCGGGTGAAATGTTCGCCTTTGCGCGCGGTTGAGAATTTCTTGGACATCGCGCATTTCCCCTTTGTGCACACAGATATTCTGGGCGCTGAACCCCACACCGAGGTTGAGCGCTATGACGTGCGCATCCGCGAAGACGAGAACGAGGTCTGGGCCACCAAGGTGAAGTTCTTCCAGCCCCAAGCCGCAAAGTCGGCCGAGGGTGGGATTGTCACGGAATACATGTACCGCGTGGCCACGCCGACCTGTGCTGTGCTGTATAAAACCAGCCCGCCCCGTCCAGGGGAATGGGATGTGATTACGCTTTTTGTGCAGCCGCTGACCGAGGAATGGTGCGAGGTTTGGCCGTGGATGGCGCTTTATGATGATGACAGTACTATGGCTGAGATGGTCAGCTTTCAGCAGTTGATTTTCATGCAGGACCGCTCGATCCTTGAAAACCAGATCCCGCGCAAGCTGCCGCTGGATCCGGGGATGGAGGCCCCGACACAGGCGGATCTGACCTCTATTGCCTATCGCCGCTGGCTCAAGCGGATCGGCTATACCTACGGCGCGCAGGTGGTGGCGGCATGATCCTATATGATTACGTGCTCAGCGCGAGCTGCTACAAAGCGCGGCTGATGGCATCGCTATTGGGCCAAAAGCTGACCCTGCACGCGGTGAATTTCCACCCTGCAAAAGAACATAAATCGCCCTCCATGTTGGCGCTGAACCCTGCGGGAACCTTGCCTGTGCTGCAAGACGGCGATCAGGTGCTGTGTGACAGCGTCGACATCCTTAAGCATCTGGTTAGGGATGCGGGCCAATGGCAGGCGGTGGACGGGCCGCTGTGGTTTGGCTTTGCTGCGGATCTGAACCGCAGTCTGGGGCTGGCACGGTTGCATGATATTTTGAACTACGATGCTGATATTGATCAGGCCCGCAGCGCGGGGGTGCAACAGTTGCGCGCGCTCGAGGCCCATCTGACCGCGCGCCGCTTTGACGGGAAGATTTTCCTGACGGCTGACACGCCCACAATCGAAGACATCGCCTGTTTTCCCAATGTCGCTTTGGCCCCTGATGGAGGTGTTAGTCTGGATATGTATCCGTCAATCCGGCTTTGGATGCGGGCGATCAGATCGCTTTCGGGGTTTATTGAGATGCCTGGGATACACCGTTTACATGAATTGGAAGTCCCAGAATGAGCGCCGTTTTGATTAAAGGCTGCGATGCCATCGTTACCTCTGCGTTAGAGCCTGTTTTGAGGGGCCAAGACATCCTGTGCGATCAGGGTGCGATTGTCGCAATTGGTCCTGATTTGACCCGCATGACCCCAGAAGGGGCAGAGGTGATTGAGGGCGCGGGGCTGTTCATCTATCCGGGGCTGGTCAACACCCACCACCATTTCTTCCAGACCTTTGTGCGCAACCGCGCGGATCTGGATTGGACACGGTATTCGGTGATTGAATGGCTGGACATGATCTATCCGATCTTTTCGCGCCTGACCGAGGATTGCTTTTATCACAGCTCTCTTGTCGCCATGGGAGAGCTGATCAAACACGGCTGCACCACGGCATTTGATCACCAGTATTGTTTCCCGAAACATGCAGGATCGCGGATCATTGACCGCCAGTTTGAGGCAGCAGAACTGATGGGCATGCGGTTCCATGCGGGCAGGGGGGGCAATACGCTGCCCAAATCCGAGGGCAGCACGATCCCTGATGAAATGCTGGAAACCACAGACGGGTTCATTGCCGACTGCGCCCGCACGATTGATACCTACCATGATGCCTCGGCACTTTCGATGCGGCAGGTGGCCGTGGCGCCCTGCCAGCCGGTCAATTGCTACCGCGAGACACTTGTGGAATCCGTGGCCCTTGCGCGCGACAAAGGCGTGATCCTGCACAGCCACGTAGGCGAGGGCGAAAGCCCCGTGATAGAGGCCCGCCATGGAATGCGCACGGTGGATTACTGCGAAGACGTAGGTCTTGCAGGCCCCGATACATTCTATGCCCATGGCTGGGAATTGACCCGCGAAGAGCTGACCAAATTGGCGGCGTCGGGCACGGGTGTGTCGCATTGCTCTGAGCCGGTCTATCTGGTGGGTGCAGAGGTCACCGATATCCCCGCGATGCAGGCCTTGGGCGTGCGCATCGGGCTGGGCGTGGACGGGGCTGCGTCTAATGATAACTCCAACCTGATGCACGCGGTTCATTCGTCATATATGCTGCAATGTCTGACAGCGCGCACGCGCCACGATCCTGTGCCGCTGCCCGCGCAGTTCCTGTCCTATGCGACGCAGGGCGGCGCATCGCTGTTGGGGCGTTCGGATATTGGAGCGCTTGGGGTGGGCATGGCGGCGGATCTGTTTGCCATCGATACCCGCAAGCTGGACTATGTCGGCACGCGCCATGATCCGGTCAGCTTGATTGCCCGCGTGGGCATCGGCGCGCCTGTGGATATGACGATGATCAATGGCCGCATTGTGTGGCGCGACGGGGCATTCACAGGCCTTGACGAAGGCGCGCTGTTTGCTGCGGCGGAAACTGTTTTAACACAAACACTATCTTAAAAACCTCTCACTTAAAAAACACGAACCAAAAACGATCAACAATAGGGAATTAAAACATGACACAGAACGTTCAACGCCGCTCCTTTTTGAAAGGGTCGCTTGCTGCGACCACTGCCATTGCGCTGCCTCTGCGCGCCGTGGCGGCTGATGTGTTGAAAATGGGCGTCGTGCTGCCGTCGCCTGAGGCGGATGTGGGGTGGTCGCACACGCTGATGGAAGGCATCCGCACTGTTGAGGCCGCCTACGGCGACGGCATCGAAGTCACCGTTCTGGAGAACATCGCAGAAGGTCCCGACGCTGACCGCATTGCCAACGGGCTGGTGAACGAAGGCAACACGATGCTGATGTTGGGCTCATTCGGGTATCAGAACGGCGGCATCCAGATTGCCAAACGGCGCAAGGACGTGTCGATCATCCACGCCTCTGGCTATCTGACCGAGCCGAACTTCGCCCCCTTCACGGCCAAATACTGGCAGGGGACTTACCTGATGGGCATGGCCGCCGCTGCTGTGACCAAAACCAAAAAGCTGGGCTGCGTGGGGGCCTTTGCGATCCCTGAACTGATTACCTCGATCAACGCTTTCATGCTGGGGGCAAAATCTGTCGATCCCGAAATCGAGATCAGCGTCGTTTGGGTCAACAGCTGGTTTGACCCTGCATCAGAACAAGAAGCCGCCAAAGCGCTGATCAGCCAAGACGTCGATGTGATTTTCTCAAACGCGCAAGACACCCCATCGGTCATCGCCGTGGCCGAAGAGGCGGGCGTATACGCGTGGAACCTCAATTCCTCCATGCAGAAATATGCGCCGACAAAATATCTGGGCGTGGTGGGCACCGATTGGGGCCCGCATTTCAAACGCCTTGTGGATGCGCATGTGGCGGGTGAATTCCCGGGCCAGAACTTCTGGTTGGGGATGGAAGACGACATCGTCTACACCGCCGATTGGAACGCCGATATCCCAGCAGATGTTGTGGCGACGATCAAGGAAACCCAAGCCGCGATTCTGGACGGCAGCTTTACCGTGTTCAAAGGTCCGCTGATGGACCAAGCAGGGGTAGAGCGGGTGGCAGAAGGCGTCATCATGGAAGACGGCGAAATCCTCGGGATGGATTGGCATGTCGCGGGCGTAACAACGCCGCTGCCCTCTTGAGCGATCAGCCCATCCTGACCCTGTCTGGCGTGTCAAAACGCTATGGCGCGGTACAGGCAAATAAGGCGATTGACCTGCGCGTGATGCGCGGGTCAATCCATGCTGTGTTGGGCGAAAACGGCGCAGGAAAATCGACCCTGATGAAGCTGATCTACGGGGTTGAGCGCCCTGACGAGGGCACGATCACATGGGACGGCACCCGCGTGAACATGACCCGCCCCTCAGATGCGCAGGCCCTTGGCATCGGAATGGTGTTTCAGCATTTCTCCTTGTTTGAGACCCTGAACGTTGTGCAAAATGTGTCGCTGATGGTGCAGGGCACGCAAAGCGCGCTGGCCGATCAGATCCATGCGCTGGGGGAAAAGTTCGGCCTGACGGTCGACCCCTTCGCCATGGTGCACACGCTATCTGTGGGCGAGCGGCAGCGCGTTGAGATTATCCGCTGTTTGCTGCTGAACCCCAAGCTGCTGATCTTGGATGAGCCGACATCGGTTCTGCCCCCGCAAAGCGTGACCTTGCTGTTTGAAACCCTGCGCAAGCTGCAGGCAGATGGCACCGCCATTTTGTTCATCTCGCACAAGCTGGAAGAAATCCGCGCCCTGTGTGACACCGCAACCGTGCTGCGCGCAGGCGAGGTCACGGGCCGCGTTGATCCGCGTGATCATGATGCCCGCGCGTTGGCGCAGATGATGATCGGCCGCGAGATGCCCGCACTTGGGGCGTTGCGTGACACAAAGCCGGGTGAAACCCGTCTGGCCTGCACCGCGCTTAGCAATCCGCGCGCGACCCGTTTTGGCACGGATTTGACCGATATCAATCTTGATTTGCGGGCGGGCCAGATCATCGGCATCGCGGGCATTTCGGGCAACGGCCAACAAGAGCTCGCGGCGCTGATCTCGGGCGAGATCCGCAGCGCAGCGCAGGGGATGATCCAGATCATGGGCCAGCCTGTGGGCCGGATGGGCCCGTTGGCGCGGCGCAAACTGGGGTTCGCCTTTGTGCCCGAAGAACGTCTGGGCCGCGGTGCGGTGCCCGAAATGTCGCTGGCCGATAACAGCCTGCTGACAGCCCACGGGCAGGGCATGACGCGCGGCGGATTCATCAAGCGCCGTCTTGAGCGCGCCTTTACCCGCCGCTGCATCGACGATTTTGATGTGCGCACATCCGGCCCTCAGGCCGAGGCGGGCGCGCTGTCGGGGGGCAATCTGCAAAAGTTCATTTTGGGCCGCGAAATCATGCTGGCACCCAAAGTGATGCTGGTGTCGCAGCCCACATGGGGGGTCGACATTGGAGCGGCCACAATGATCCGCCGACGCCTGATTGAAATGCGCGATGCAGGGGCAGCCATTCTGGTGATCTCGGAAGAGTTGGAAGAATTGTTTGAGATCAGCGACGTGTTGCACGTCTTGCATGAGGGGCGCCTGTCGCAGGGGTTGGATGCGCGCACAACCAGTGCGGATGAAATTGGCGCCTATATGATCGGGGCCGCCCCATGAAGAGTGACACCCATGAAGATTGAAATGATCCGCCGCGATGCGGCCTCAAAGCTGGCGATGTTTGGCGCGCCTGTGTTGGCCTTGGTGCTGACCTGCCTGTCCAGTCTGCTGTTGTTCTGGGCGCTTGGGGTACCTGCGGGTAAGGCGCTGCATGCGTTGCTGCTCAAACCGTTTCTCAGTTGGTATAGTTTCACCGAAGTGCTTCTGAAAATGGCGCCTTTGCTGTTGATCGCCCAAGGGCTGGCGATCGGGTTTCGGGCAAATGTTTTTAACATCGGCGCCGAAGGGCAGTTCATTATCGGCGCGGTTTGTGCGTCGGCGTTTCCAGTGTATTTCCCCGATGGGAATTTCCCGATGATGTTGCCCGCGATGATCCTAGCGGGGGGGATCGGGGGGATGGCCTATGCGGGGATTGCAGCGGGGCTGCGCACGCGGTTTGGGGCGTCGGAAATTTTGGTCACGCTGATGCTCAGCCTGATTGCGGTGCAAATCCTGAACTACCTTTTGCTGGGGCCGTGGAAAGATCCGCGCGGGTTTAATTTCCCGCAAACGGTGATGTTTCCGTCCGATGCGTTGCTGCCGCTGCTCTTTGAAAACGTGCGGCCAAATATTTCGCTGATCTTTGCGTTTCTGGCCAGCGCCTTTGCCTATCTGATGATGGAGCGTCACTTTCGCGGGTATCAATTGCGCACGGCGGGGCTGGCACCCAAGGCCGCGCTTTATGCGGGGTTCAGCGCGCCGCGGATGATCTGGCTCAGCCTTGCGCTCAGCGGTCTTGCGGCAGGTATTGCAGGGGCAAGCGAGGTCGCGGGCCCGTTGGGCCAGCTGCAAAGATCGGTTGCTACGGGCTATGGCTATGCGGCGATTATTGTCGCTTATGTGGGGGGCCTGCGGCCCTTGGGGATCATCGCCTCCAGCTTTTTGATATCGGTGCTTTATATTGGCGGGGACAGTGCAACGGTGTCGGCAGGATTGCCTGTGGCCGCGGTTGAGGTGTTCCAAGGCATGTTGCTGTCCTTCTATTTGTTGACCTTCACGTTGATCCGGTTTCGCGTCAAAATTAACCGTGGGGTGCCAGCATGAGCGGGCTAGAGTTCTTGTTGGCCGGCACATTGGCCGCCGCCTTGCCGCTGCTATTGGCGGCCTTGGGTGAAATGGTGGTTGAGAAGACGGGTCTGCTCAATCTAGGGTTGGAGGGCATGATGGCACTGGGGGCTGCGATTGCATTCATCTGCGTCTATCACGCGGGCTCGCACAGTCTGGGGTTTCTGGCGGCGGCTGTGGTGGGGGCGGTCTTTGCGATGGTGTTTGCGCTGCTGGTGATTGTCATTGGCGCGAATGAGGTCGCGGCGGGCTTGGCCATTGGTGTGCTGGGGCTGGGGCTGTCTGCGCTGTTTGGCAAGACCTATGAAAGCCGCACGATCAGCGGCCTGCCAGAGTGGGGCCTGCCGCTGCTGTCAGACATCCCCGTCATCGGACCCACGCTGTTGACCCAAGACATCGTCGTCTGGGCGACGATCATCGGGACGGCTCTGCTGTGGTATGTGCTAAATAAAACCAAACTGGGTTTGATCATCACCGCTGTTGGGGAAAATGCCCATGCGGCCCGTGCCATCGGTTATCCTGTGGGGGCGATCCGCTGTGCGGCTGTCGCTTTCGGCGGTGCGATGTGCGGGGTGGCGGGGGCCTATGCCGCCACGGTTTATACGCCGCTTTGGGCGGATGGGATGATTGCTGGGCGCGGCTGGATCGCGCTGGCGCTGGTGGTGTTTGGCACTTGGCAGACGGGGCGTGTCGCATTTGGCGCGATCCTGTTTGGCGTTTTGTCGCTGGGGGAACTGACGGCCCAAGCCGCTGGCATCGCCATTCCATCACAAGTTCTGTCCAGCCTGCCTTACCTCGTTACGATTCTCATGTTGGTTGTGATCTCAAATCACCGCCGCCGCGGCCCTGCAGATGATTGAAGAAGATGTCGCATTTGCACAGGGTGATGTCCGATCCCCCAATCCAATGCGGCAGACCTTCGGGCATCTTAAGTGAACAGGGCAGCCACGCCTAAAGGAATAGTCGGATATGCGTTACTCGGGACTACAAGTGATCAAAGAGGCTCTGACAGGGCACAAAGGCTGGACCACCGCGTGGCGCGACCCCGCCCCCCAATCCCATTACGATATCATCATCATCGGCGGTGGCGGTCACGGGTTGGCCACAGCCTATTATCTGGCGAAAGAGTTCAAACAAAAACGCATCGCCGTGCTGGAAAAAGGCTGGATCGGCGGCGGCAACGTGGGGCGCAACACAACGATCATCCGCTCCAACTATCTGCTGGATGGGAATGAGCCCTTCTATGAATTTTCGCTGAAACTCTGGGAAGGGCTGGAGCAAGACTTCAACTATAACGCCATGGTGTCCCAACGCGGCATCCTGAACCTGATCCACTCGGATGCGCAGCGCGATGCGTTTACGCGGCGCGGCAATGCGATGATCCTGAACGGCGCGGATGCGGAAATGCTCACGACCCAGCAGATCAAAAAGCGCTACCCGTTTTTGAACACCGATAATGCGCGCTTCCCTATCAAAGGCGGCTTGGCCCAACACCGTGGCGGCACCGTGCGCCATGATGCCGTGGCATGGGGCTATGCGCGCGGCGCTGACAGCCGCGGCGTGGACATCATCCAAAATTGCGAGGTCACTGGCCTGCGCATTGAAGGGGGCAAATGTCTGGGGGTGGAAACCTCCAAAGGTTTCATCGGCGCAACCAAAGTCGCCAGCGCTGTGGCGGGATCCTCCAGCCGCCTGATGTCGCACGCGGGCATGCGCCTGCCCATGGAAAGCCACGTCTTGCAGGCCTTTGTGTCCGAAGGCCTCAAACCCGTTTTGCCGGGTGTGATTACTTTCGGCGCGGGCCACTTTTACTGCAGCCAGTCCGACAAAGGCGGGCTGGTCTTTGGCGGCGACATCGACGGCTATAACACCTACGCCCAACGCGGCAATCTGCCCGTGGTCGAAGACGTCTGCGAAGGCGGTATGGCGATTTTCCCGATGATGGGCCGCGCGCGCTTGCTGCGCATGTGGGGCGGCGTGATGGACATGTCGATGGACGGCTCGCCCATTATCGATAAAACCCATATCGACGGGCTCTATTTTAACGGCGGTTGGTGCTATGGCGGGTTCAAAGCAACCCCCGCCTCGGGCTATTGTTTTGCGCATCTTCTGGCCACAGACACCCCCCATCCGACTGCATCGGCGTATCGGTTTGATCGCTTTGAAAAAGGCCTGATGATCGACGAAAAAGGCATGGGCAATCAGCCCAATTTACACTGATGCGCCAACAGCTTCTTTTCTTTGCCCTTAAACTCAACCCCGCCCTCACCGCGAGCGTAACCAGATGATAATCAACCACCCCCTCCTAGGCCCGCGCGACAGCGCCGAGTTCACCTATATGGGCGACGCACAGCTGATCAACCGCCCCGACGGTATGTCTGAAACAGCCCCTCAGGAATTCGTCGACTACGCCTATCTGCGCGACAATCCAGCGGGCTGGCACGAAGAACTGTGGTTCCACGAGGCAGGGGACCGATCATGGCTGGTGGTCACACGCAATACGCTGACCCATGAAATTTCCAAGGTAGAACTGGCCCGCGATGTGGCCCGCAGGCAGGGGCGCAGCACATGAGCCAGAAAAACAGATTTTCCAGTGGCGGCCAGATTGATCGCCGCACGCCGCTGAATTTCAAATTCGACGGTAAATCCTACAAAGGTCACGCGGGTGATACGCTGGCCTCGGCACTGTTGGCCAATGGGGTGCGCCTGATGGGGCGGTCCTTTAAATACCACCGCCCGCGCGGCGTGCTGACGGCAGGGTCCGAGGAACCAAACGCCTTGGTTGAACTGCGCAGCGGCGCGCGCCGCGAACCAAACACCCGCGCCACCACAGCTGAATTATTCGACGGGCTGACCGCCACCAGCCAAAACCGTCTGGGCACGCTGCGCTTTGATTTGATGGCGGTGAACGACCGTTTCTCGAATTTCCTGACTGCCGGATTCTATTACAAGACCTTCATGTGGCCAGCGGCGTTTTGGGAAAAAATCTATGAACCGGTGATCCGTGCGGCGGCGGGCTTAGGGGCTTTGTCGCTGGAGGACGATCCCGACGTTTACGACAAAGGCTTTTTGCACACCGATCTGCTGATCATCGGCGCGGGGCCTGCGGGGCTGGCGGCGGCGCTGACGGCGGGGCGCGCAGGGGCGGATGTGATTGTGGCGGACGAAGATTTCCGCATGGGCGGGCGTCTCAATAGTGAAACCTTTGAAATCGGCGATGGGGCAGGGGCTGATTGGGCCGCTGCCACGGTGGCGGAACTGGCCAGCCTGCCCAATGTCCGCCTGATGTCACGGACCACGGTGATCGGCGCCTTTGACCACGGGATCTACGGCGCGGTCGAACGGGTCAGCGACCATCTGTCCACGCCACTGGCGGGAAAGCCCCGCCAAATCCTGTGGCGGATTTATACCAAACAAACCGTGCTGGCGGCAGGGGCCACGGAGCGCCCGATTGCGTTTGAAAACAACGACCGCCCCGGTGTCATGTTGGCCTCGGCGCTGCGGACCTACGCCAACCGCTTCGGGGTTGCGGCAGATAAACGTGTGGCGATTTTCACCAATAACGATGATGGCCACCGCACTGCGCGCGACTTGCTGGCGCGGGGGGTGAAAATCAGCGCGGTGATTGACGTGCGTCCAGATCAGCCGCGCAACACCGACTACGAAGTCCTGCAAGGCGCGGTGGTGGATACCAAAGGCCGTCTGGGCCTGACCTTTGCTGAGCTGCGTCTGGCAGATGGCAGCACGCGCACCCTGGAATGCGGCGCGCTGGGGGTCTCGGGCGGGTGGAACCCGAATGTGCATATGACCTGCCACCAGCGTGGGCGTCCGACATGGAACGATGATTTGGCTGCTTTTGTGCCAGGGGAAAATCTGCCCGTGGGGATGACGGTTGCGGGGGCTGCGCAGGGGGATCTGTCCAGCGCGGGCGCCTTGCGCGGCGGTGCGGCCTGTGCGGTTGCGGCGTTGGATCAAATCGGCATCACCGCCAAACCCGCCGATCTGCCGCAGGCCGAGGACGCCCCGGTGCAACTGAAACCCTTCTGGTACGTTGAGGGCGCATCACGGGCGTGGATTGACCAGCAAAACGACGTGACCGTGAAGGACGTGAAGCTCAGCCACCAAGAGGGGTTTCGGTCGGTTGAGCATCTTAAACGCTATACCACCCTTGGGATGGCGACGGATCAGGGCAAGACCTCGAATATGGGTGGCTTTGCGATCATGG
>JBDVSG010000062.1:0-21714 GCA_039967155.1 Sulfitobacter sp.
GGTCATGTCCTGCAAGAAACTAGGGTCCGCCGCGTGAACGCGGTTCCATGTCGGGATGAACGGGGTCTCATGCGGGTTCTCGAGGAACACCTGCCCAGCGCGCATGATATTTTCAGCGAACATTTCGATCGCCCGCTCTTCTTTGTGGCGGTCAATCGTCAGCCCGTTCATCTTGGCGTCATTGTAGTAGGCCTCCAGTAGATCCAAGGCGCAGCGATAATACGTCGCTTTGAGCGTCCGAAACACATTGGCCGTAAAGACAGTACCGTCCGCCGCCAGTTTGCGAAAGATCGCCTTGCAGATGTCTGTCGACATGCGGTTCAACCCGTCGCTCGCTTCTTCGGGGCTTAGATCCTGGTGTTTGTGGTCATACGCATCCGAGATGTCCACTTGGCAGACAGCCTTGGGCGCCAAATTGCGCCAAGCTTCGGACAACACGCCGATTTCCAGCCCCCAATCCGACGGCATTCGCAGATCAGGCAGGATCGCTGTGCGCATGGCAAATTCCCCCGACAGCGGATAGCGAAAGCTGCGCAGGTAGTCGATGTAATCGCGGTCCCCCACAACCCGTTTTAACGCAATCAGCAGCGGGCTGACCAACAGCCGTGTCACGCGGCCGTTCAGACCATCCCCCCCGATCCGAGGATAATATCCTTTGGCCACTTGGTAGGGAAAGCTGGGGTTGGCGACGGGATAAACCAACCGCGCCAGCAGATCCTTGTCATAGGTCAGAATATCGCAATCATGGATCGCCATCACCGCGCTATCGGCACATCCAATCAAATACCCCAAAGAGGCCCAAACGTTCTTGCCTTTGCCCTTCTCTGTTGGCGCCAGCCCCATATCCCCTAGCCGTTTGCCCAGCGCCAACATGCGCGGGCTGTCGTTCCAAATGACGATATGGTTTTGGTTCAGCCCTTTGAAGAACTCCTTGGCCTTGAGGTATTGCGCCTCATCCGCGGCGTCCAGTCCAACGATGATCCGGTGCAGATAGCTGACCTGAGACAGCTCGGACAGGATGTGTGGCATCGCCTCGCCTTCCAGCTCGGAATAGAGGCACGGTAGGATCAGGGATATTTTCCGCGTCTCGGCAAATGTTGACAGCTCATGCTCCAGCTCCCCGACAGAACGGGTACGCAGGTTATGTAGCGTCGTGATATTTCCGTTCTGATGAAAGTCAGCCATTGGTTTTCGTCCTTTGTATTTCAAACTTTTTAATAAAATCGAGCACGGCGATGTTCCAACCGCGTGGGCCAGCGGCCTGTGTCCGTATGATCCGCCCGTCATCCTCGCCCTTTAGCGGCGCAAGCGCGGCACGATGCGGATTGGCAATAACAACGCCGTAGTCGGCAGTTTCAAGCATTTGCACATCGTTGGGCGCGTCGCCCAAAGCAATGGTATGCTGTGGGGTGTAGGTCTGGATGACGCTGCGCATTTGGTCGGATTTATTGCGACCAAAGGACAGGGTCAAAAACCGCCCCCCCTGCTGAGCCGTTATGCCCAGCCCTGAAAGGTGCTGCAGAAAACCCTCTTTTTGCGCCTCTGTGCCGTTCCAAATGCCCGGTTCTGAAAAGGCGCGCTGTTTGGCCAACGCAGCATCAGCGTGCGCCAACCCCGTCATGCGGACGACCCCTTCCACGGTTTCATCACCAAAACCGTGAAACAACCCACGCAATGAGTGTGGGAGGCCCTGCAAAACGTTGCGAATTTCTAGATATTGCGCATGATCGGTCACTTGCATGACATGGGATGGCAATAAACCCGCGCCATTTTCCACGATTGCAGGCCATTGATCAAATCCCAACGCATGGCGCAGGCGGCTGATCTCAACCGCTGTTTTACTACTTGCCAGAATGACTGCGCTGCCTGTTTCGCCCAGCGCCAGCAGCGCCTGCTCGGCTGCGTCCCAACGATAAGTATCGTGGTCAATCAAAGTTCCGTCGAGGTCTGTAAAAACCATCAAAGTGACGTTGGTATTCATGCCCTCAGCATAGGCAGAGGGTTGCGCGGATCACAAGGCGTCTCGACCCGTACCTCTTGGCACGGGGGGAAGAGGCCGTGATCCACTGATCAATAATTAGGCAAATCACGCATCTCCCCTCAAGAAATGAGCCTCACCTCACATTTGAGTGATCGCTCAATTAATATTGTTGAGCAATCACTCAATACCCCCTAAGTCTCCTCCAGCAGACACTCACATTCCAAGGAAATATCATGGCCGAGTTCACAATCCACTCCATCGAATCCGCACCCGAAGCGGGCAAACCCCTGCTTGAAGCATCCTTTAAGGCAAATGGCCGCGTTCCAGGCCTGCACGGCACAATGGCTGCGGCCCCCCCCTTGATGGCCGCCTATAGCTTTGCGCACCAACAGTTCTTGGCGACGTCCATGACGGATGAAGAGAAAACTGTTGTTTGGCAGACCATCAACGTTGAGCAAAACTGCCACTACTGCGTTCCAGCGCACACCGGCATTGCCAAAATGATGAAAGTAGACGACGCCATCACAGAAGCACTGCGCAACGAAACGCCACTGCCCACGGCCAAGCTGGAAGCACTGCGTAGTTTCACACTGGCGATGGTCCGTGACCGTGGCTTTGTTTCTGATGCAGAAACTCAGGCCTTCCTTGACGCTGGATTTAGCGAAGTGAACATCCTCGAGATCATTCTGGGTGCCGCACAAAAGCTGATGTCAAACTACACAAACCACTTCGCCAAAACCCCGATCGACGAAGTTTTCCAAAAGTTCGCTTGGGAAAAGAAATCCGCTGAGTAAGCAGCAGACCTTCCACAGCCAGATCCAATCAGGGGCGTGCGAAAATCTCGCGCGCCCTTTGTCATCTCGCTGTGGTCTTCGATAGCCCCTTGTCACGCTGGGGCCTGCTGTGGGAAATTGCCTGTAAGAAACGACAACGCATACATCGCCAGATAGAAAGCTAGACCATGGCCCGTGCCGCAAATTATGATCGTGAAACTGCTCTGGATGCGGCCATGACCCAATTTTGGCGCAAAGGGTATCACGCGACGTCTCTCAAAGATTTAGAGCTGGGGTTAGACATGAAACCCGGCAGTATTTATGCAGCCTTTGAAAGCAAAGAGAACCTCTATCTTCTGTCGATTGAACGGTATTTCAATGCGTCGCGCAGGGGGTTTCGCGCCCATTTGGATCAGGCAGATTCACCGCTCGCGGGTCTTGCCGCGCATTTTCACAGCTTTACCGAACTCTCCTCGGACGACCGGTCGCGACAGGCGTGTATGCTGACCAAAACGCTGGTAGACACTAAAACGACCGACCCAAAAATCGCGACCGCAACCCAGAGATACCTCGACGCTATGTGTGCTGAATTTGCACTGGGTTTTGAAGCGGCCCGCGCAGCAGGGCAGATCTCCAAGGAAGCTGTTCCTGACCGATTGGCCCGACGGCATCAGGCAAACATCACAGCCTTGCGCGTGGAATTGCATCGCGGATCCTCACAACAAGTGATCGACGCATTGGCAGATGACATGGCCCAAGAGGTTCTGAACCTCGCGATCTGACCCCTAGTTTACGACGCTCAGTTCTGGTGTGCGGGACGCCGCAACCTGCTGCGACTTACGCCATTTAAGCGTGATCAGCGCCGTGTTTTTGATCCCATTCTCAACCAAGGCAGCGGGAAGAGACGGCAAATCACAGCGAATAATCACTTGATCAGGCGTTTGGGCATGCGCCACCACCACAACCGCGATTTCTTTCTCGGCTGGCTTGCCCTGAAAATACGTACTGATCGCAGGGGCCGCCCCAACAGCCATATACAAGGTCACGCAGGTTCCTGCGCCCATGTTTTTTACACATTCCGGTACCGTATATTGCGTGGTCAGATGGCCAGTAGACACGATGACGGTGTCGATCTCCTCCCGCTCGGTCAACGGCTCAGCGCTTGCTGCTGCGGCGGCACAGGCTGACGTCACGCCAGGGACGATTTCAAAAGGAACTCCTGCCGCTTTCAGGGCTGAAATTTCCTCACAGCTGCGGGCAAAAATACCCGGATCACCGCATTTCAGGCGCACAATTCGCTGCCCGCGTTGAGCCGCACTTACCAAAGTCTGAGTGATCTTTTCTTGTGGCCAGCTGTGACAGCCCGGCGCCTTTCCCACATACACCCGCTCCGCATCGCGGCGGGCCAGCTCCAGCACTTCGGGATCAACAAGGCGATCATAAAAGATCACATCCGCTTCTTGCAGACGTTGAACTGCGCGCAAAGTGATCAAATCCTTTGCCCCAGGTCCAGCCCCAACAAGCGCTACGCTGCCTTCTTCTTTTGCCCCAAATGACCCCGTCTTTATCGCGTCTTTGATCAACGAGGCCGTTTCGCGTTGCCCGCCACGCGCATGGGTGCGGCGGGGTGTTTCGCTAAAGACCCAACGCCACAAATCGCGACGCGCACGCGGGGCCAGCCGCGCAGCTGCACTGTTACGTAACCGCCCTGCAAGGGCTGCAAGATCACCCAATCGGGGTTCCAAAATTTGCTCAACTTGAGTTTTGATCTGGCGCGCCAATACCGGCGCTGTTCCTTCGGTGCCGATGGCAACCACCACTGGGTCGCGATCCACGATCGATGGCGTGATTGCATCACATAGATCAGGCTGATCTACCACATTCACCGTCGCACCTGCCTGTTTTGCCAAATCGTGCAAGGCCATATCCACCGCGGGACATCCCGTTGCGATGAACACAAGCGCCGTATCGACAAATGCTTCAGGCGTAATGGGCCCCGCCTGCTGTTGCACACGCCCTTCCGCAACCAAGGCGGTCAATTCATCATCCAGATGGTCCGCCAATAGAACAATTTGAGCTTGGGTCTTTAACATCAACCGTGTCTTTTGCGCAGCCTGCTCGCCACCGCCGGCGACAACAACCTTGCGGTCTTTCATCTGCAAGAACATTGGAAAGGTTTTCATGCCTGTGCTCCTTTTTCTTCATGTCGTCTGGCCCAAAGCCTGTCCGCCAATGCCTGCGCACCCGCGATATCAGGCGCTGCGTTCACCGTCCAAAGCGCAAGCGCTGCTGTGCCAGTAACTGTTGCCGTTGCAAAGGGATCATCCAATGTGCCGGCCCATAACGCGCCAAGATCGACAGCCGTTTCACCCTCATGCAACTTGCGGGTTTCAGACAGTAAATGATCGGCGCTCTGCTGGATATGCGCACCATCACGCAATCCAAAGACGGTAATTTCCTTTGACGGATGGCGCTCGAACTCTCCGCCGCCGCCTTTGATGATGCTCAGGTTTTTCTGGCCCAAAATCTCGGCCGCTTCGGCCTGAAGACTGCGGTAGGAAGGATGGAAAACGCCTTGAACCGTGGCGGGGGCTTGGGATGGGTTCCACATGCGCAGCACGGTGTTGATACACGACCGAAGCCCAAATTTCTCGCGCAGGTTCAACAGCTCAAAGGCCTCAGGACACAGATCTTCAAGCGCGCTGTAGCGCACATCAGGGCCAATCAGATCCAAAGCATCCCGCACCGATGCCACTGGCGACTGATAGGCGTTCCAGCCATGCATCGAAACGCGAACCCCAGCCTGCGCAACCAGCCGCGCGGATAGAACGAACAACGGCGCGCCACGGCTACGCCCCGCGGCATAGCTGGGCCAGTCCAGATCGGCCTTCGGCAGTTTCCCTGTTACATGGTCGCGCAACGCGGCGGTAAAACCGGCAATCTCTGAAGGTTCTTCCCCGCGCAAGCGCAGCACCATCAGCAATGCGCCCACCGCTTCGGGTTCAGCTTCACCGCGAAGAATGGCGGTCATGGCGCTATGCGCCTCTTCCAGCTCTAGTGCGCGTGCACGGCCCTGCCCCCGTGCCACGATACGAACATAGGGTGCGAGGCTCATTCTGCGGCTAGCTTTACGCACGATTGCGCCAACAGCGTTGCCAATTCAGGTTTACACGAGCCACAATTGGTGCCCGCGCAGGTTTTTTCGCCAACCGCGGGCACAGTGTTTGCACCATTCGAAATGGCGTCCAGAATGGTGTTGCGGCCAATGTTAAAGCACGCACAAACAGTCGGACCTGGATCGGGCTGATCAGCGGCAGTGCGGCCAGCCAATGCCACCAGCGGCGATACATCGGTGCCGATATGCCCAATCGCTGTGCCACGCGACATGACAACCGGTGTTGGCGCCGCAAAGAACAAGGCTTGTAACGTGCCCTCAGAATAGATCCCCAGTCGGATCAACCCGCTTGCCACATCGCTTTTTTGCGCGATATCCACCCCGTCAAAACCAGTGATTTTGCGCGCGAACTCTTCCCAATCTTCGGGCTGGGTCACATCTGCCATTTCCATCTGCCAACCGCTTTGGGTGCGCGCGATGGCAGCATAGGGCGTGGCTAACTCCGGTTTCGCGGACGTCGCGAGATACCCGTACCATTTGGCGGCATACACTTGCGCTGTTAGGGCCCCCGATTTCAACGCAGGCTGACCAGAGAACGGATCAGTGACGGGAGGTGTCAAGCTGTTGATCGTGCCGCCCCGCGCAATTTGGCGGGTCCAGTGCATCGGCGCAAACACCTGCCCTTGGGTCGCGCGTTCTGTCACCAATGTGCGCAAAATCGCGGTGCCTTGCGCACTATTCAGGCGCAGTAAATCACCCGAGGCCGCCCCATATTTTGCGGCATCCGCAGGGTGGATTTCTGCATATGGCTCAGCCAGATGTGGACCAAGACGTGGCGCTTTGCCTGTACGGGACATCGTATGCCATTGATCACGGTTGCGCCCCGTGTTCAGCGACAGCTCGTTTTCCTGCAACACAGGTGGTGTGATCGGCAGCATTTTCGCCTTGCCATCCGCATGGTAGAATTGCCCATCCGCAAAGAACCGCACGCCATTGGCGGGCCATTGTGTGGGCGTCATCTCTTCGTACTCAACCCCTGCAAAACCGCTAAGATCGAGATCCCTTTTGTGGTGGCGAACCGCCTGATCCAGTGCCACATATTCAGCAAACACGTCGCCCGCTGTCTGATATGCGAAGGCCTCTGCGAACCCCATGCGCGTGGCCACATCGCTGAGAATTTGCCAATCTGGACGGGTTTCACCTGGGCGCGGCAGGAATGCGCGCTGGCGCGAAACGCGGCGCTCAGAGTTTGTGACGGTGCCGTTTTTTTCACCCCAGCCAGCGGCAGGCAACAACACATCTGATAACGCGCCTGTATCAGTGTTCGCCATGATGTCAGACGTGACGACAAAGGGTACGTTTTTGATCGCAGCTGCAACCCCATCGGCGTTTGGCATGGAAACCGCGGGATTGGTCGAGATCACCCACAGCGCTTTGATCTTACCGTCGGCGCAGGCCTGAAACAGATCAACTGCCTTTTGGCCCGCTTGTGTGCAGATGGTCGGGCTGTTCCAAAATTCTTGGACCGATGCCCGATGATCTGGGTTTTCAATGTCCAGATGGTTCGCCAACATATTGGCCAAACCGCCAACCTCGCGGCCCCCCATCGCATTGGGTTGCCCTGTCACCGAAAACGGCCCGCTTCCTTGTTTGCCAATGCGGCCGGTCGCAAGGTGGCAGTTGAGGATCGCATTCACTTTGTCAGTGCCGTTTTGCGATTGGTTCACGCCCTGAGAATAAACAGTCACCACCTTTGGTGTCCCTGCCCAAAGGGCGTAGAACGCATCCAGATCGGCCTGTGAGACGCCGCTGTCAGTGGCGTTGGTCGCAGCTGCAGCAGCCAGAGCGGCATCAAACCCGTTGACGTGCTGGGCGACATAATCTGCATCAATCAAGTCATGGCGCGCAAGGTGGTCTAGCAACCCATTGAACAGCGCCGCATCGCCATCGGGTTTGATGCGCAGATGCATATCTGCCAAATCACAAGTGGCTGTTCTGCGTGGATCGACATTGATCACCCGCATATGCGGACGCGCTTCTTTTGCCGCGACAATACGCTGGTACAACACAGGATGGCACCACGCGAGGTTAGAGCCCACCAGCACCAACACATCAGCCTGTTCCAGATCCTCATAAGTTCCTGGCACGGTATCGGTGCCAAAGGCCCGTTTGTGGCCCGCAACCGAGGACGCCATACACAGACGCGAGTTTGTATCGATGTTTCCCGAACCGATGAAGCCTTTCATCAATTTGTTGGCGACATAGTAGTCTTCGGTCAACAACTGGCCAGAGGCATAGAAGGCCACGCTGTCGGGACCGTGCTCGGAAATGGCTGCGCTGAATTTCTGCGCCACCAAATCTAGCGCGGCATCCCAGCTGGCCTGTTTTCCGTCAATTTGCGGGGACAAAAGCCGCCCCTCCAAATCGATGGTTTCGCCCAGCGCCGATCCCTTGGAGCACAACCGGCCATAGTTTGCAGGATGGTCGGGGTCGCCCTTGATGGTGCCATCGGCCCCCGCCAAAACGCCGCAGCCAACACCGCAATAAGGACAGGTTGTGCAAGTAAGTTTCATGCGGCGGTCTTTGCGCGCAAAACTTCCCCGTCAAGGAAGACACGCCCCCCTTCAACCCGCGCCGGATAGGTCGCAACAGAACCTTCATCAAGCCCCTGTGCCTGCCCTGTCTCCAATGAAAACACCCAATTGTGCAGCGGGCAAGTCACGGATGCCCCGTGCACAATGCCTTCCGCCAAGGGGCCACCCTTGTGTGGGCAGCTGTTGTCCAAAGCAAAGACTTCGTCCTTGGCCGTGCGAAACACAGCCACGCAGCCCATCGCGGTTTTTACAACGCGCGCCCCCCGCATGGGAATTTCTTCTAATGCGGCGATATCGATCCAGTTGCTCATTCGGCAGCCTCCAATGACAGGTTTGCAAGGGGGCGGTAGCTCTGCGCTTTCTTCTCAACATGCTCTGCCCATGGGTCCTTGCGGTAGATCGTCTGAGACAGCTCGAAGCGGTCGACCAGCGCGGTGCGCGTTTCAAGGTCTACGATCTGCTCGGTGATCCATTCCAGCCCGACTTTGCCCATCCATTTATAGATGCGGTCCAGATATCTGGCGTTTTCGCGATAAAGCTGCGTAACAGCTTTGATCACTTCGATCGCCTCTTCTTCGGTTGGGACCTGCAGCAAGGCATCCGTTTCACGCAGATCCATCCCCGCGGCACCGCCGATGCTGATCTGATAGCCCGAGTCGACGCAGATCACGCCGATGTCTTTGCAGGTAGATTCAGCACAGTTGCGCGGACACCCCGACACAGCCAGCTTCAGCTTATGCGGCGTCCAAGACCCCCAGAGCGTCTTCTCCAGCTTGATCCCAAGGCCTGTGCTGTCTTGTGTTCCGAAACGGCAGTGATCCGTCCCCACACAGGTTTTTACAGTGCGCAGACCTTTGGAATAAGCATGCCCAGAAACCATACCAGCGGCGTTCAGGTCAGCCCAGATATCAGGCAAATCTTCGCCCTTAACCCCCAGTAAATCGATACGCTGACCGCCTGTCACCTTGACGGTTGGGACCATGTATTTATCCGCGGCATCAGCAATCGCACGCAGCTCGTTTGGTGTGGTGATACCACCCCACATGCGTGGAACAACGCTGAATGTGCCGTCTTTTTGGATGTTCGCATGTTTGCGTTCGTTGATGAAACGCGACTGCGGGTCGTCTTGATATTCCAGCGGCCAATCGGCCAACAAATAGAAGTTGATCGCAGGGCGGCACACGTGACACCCACAAGATGTCTTCCAACCGCATTCCTGCCAAACCGCCGCCATCGACGTTAGTTTTTGCGACTTGATCATGCGGCGCACGTCTTCGTGGGTCATATCGGTACAGCCACAGATGCTTTGGGCGGCAGGGATGACGAAATCATCACCTAATGTCACCGCCAGCACCTGCTCAACCAAACCCGTGCACGTCCCACAAGAGGCACTGGCCTTGGTTGTGGCTTTTATCGCGCCAAGATCTGTAGCACCTGCTGAAATCGCATCTTCAATCTGACCTTTGGAAATGCCGTTACAGCCACAGATTTCCGCGTCACGCGGTAAGGCTGCAACGGCCGCCAACGGGTCCAGGGGGGCACCCCCTTGGAAGGCCGGGCCAAAGATCAGCGTGTCACGCATGTCTTCAATATCGGTTTTGTCGCGGATCAGGCCAAAGAACCAGTTGCTGTCAGCCGTATCGCCGTACATCACCGCGCCCACAACGACGTTTTTCTCGATCACCAGACGGCGGTAAACGCCACGCGCAGGATCGCGGAATACGATATCTTCGCGGCCTTCGCCTTCGGCGAAATCACCGGCCGAGAACAGATCACATCCCGTTACCTTCAGCTTTGTGCTGAGTTCTTTTTGCACAAAAGTAGCTTGCTCACCCATCAGGGTTTGCGCGGCGACTTTTGCCTGATCATAGAGCGGGGCAACCAAACCAAAGATCGCGCCGTTGTGTTCAACACATTCGCCAACCGCCAGAACATCGCTGTCAGAGGTAACCATTTGGTCATCCACATGGATCCCTTTGCCCACGGCCAGACCAGCCTCGGCAGCCAGTGCCACGTTCGGGCGGATGCCCACAGCCATGACCAGCAAATCACAGGGCAGCTCTGTGCCGTCATCCAACAGCAAGGCGCGGACTTTGCCGTCCTCGCCCAAAATTTCTTTGGAATTGGCCGAGCATTTTACAGTAATACCTTTATCCACCAGCGCTTTGCGCAACAGATAACCCGCAGCTTCGTCCAGCTGACGTTCCATCAAGTGGCCCATAATGTGGATGACCGTCACATCGACACCGCGTGCAGCCATGCCTGCCGCGGC
This sequence comes from Sulfitobacter sp., assembly GCA_039967155.1. Classification (GTDB taxonomy): domain Bacteria; phylum Pseudomonadota; class Alphaproteobacteria; order Rhodobacterales; family Rhodobacteraceae; genus Sulfitobacter. The sequence goes on from JBDVSG010000062.1 coordinate 10,736, forward strand.
TTCCAGCCCCAACAGGCCGCCCCCGATGACAACACATTTGTTGTCTGGCCCAAGGCCCATCATACGTTCGGTGTCTTCTAAATCACGGTAGGCAATCACGCCTTCCAGATCATGCCCAGGCAACGGGATGATGAACGGATTGGAACCCGTGCCGAACATCAGCTTGTCATAAGACAGCACATCGCCATTTGCGGCGGTGACTGTCTTGGCCTCGCGGTCAATGGCAGCCACGCGTTCGCCGAAACGGCAGGTGACATTATTGTCCGTGTACCATGTTTCGTCATGCGTCACGATTTCTTGGTAGGTTTTGTCGCCTGACAGAACGGGCGACAACATGATGCGGTTGTAGTTTCCGCGCGGCTCTGCATTGAACAGAGTGATTTCCATATCCGCTTTTTGCTCACGCAGAATTTCGATGGCTCGGCCAGAGGCCATGCCCGCGCCGATGATGATCAGATGTTGTGTCATTGCGTTACCTCAGGATAGGCTGCTGCGGTCATCACAGAAGACAAAGTTGTGTAAGCCGTCACCCAGCTCTCTTCGAGCTCAGGCGTGAATTCATCGCCCAGCCCTTTTTCAAGGGTGTAAATCAGCGCCGATCCAACGTCGGCGTAATCTTCCGGCTGCACGCCATAATCAACGTGCTTGATGGCAAGGCTTTCGGCGATCGGGACAATTTTATCCAAGTCGCGCAGGCCGTTCACCACGGCACCCAAAGTTGTCATCAACTTGGCACCTTGGTCTTTCATATCGCCTTTGAAATAGGGCTTCACCCGTGGCGCTGTGTCAAACAGGCGATCATAGAAGATTTCGGCCGCGGCTTCTTTGATCGGTACAACTTTGGCAAAACTCTCTTGTACGAGAGTGATTTGATCAGGTGTCATCGTCTTACTCCGCTGCAATGGGTTTTGCGGCTGCTTTTGCCGCTGTTTTAGATTGGTTTCCGTGCTCGTATTCCTCAAGGAAATCGAGAACTTCTTGCCGGTAGGTGTAGTAATCTGGGTGCTCTAGCAGGGCTTTGCGCGTGCGTGGGCGTGGAAGATCGACGTTGGTAATCTTACCGATTGTGGCCTGCGGGCCATTGGTCATCATTACAACGCGGTCAGCCATCAAAATCGCCTCGTCAACGTCATGGGTCACACAAATCGCGGTGACTTTGGTACGCGACCAGACTTCCATCAGCACTTCTTGCAGCTCCCAACGGGTGAGGCTGTCGAGCATGCCAAACGGTTCATCCAGCAGCAACAGCTTTGGCGACAAGGCGAACGCACGGGCGATGCCGACGCGCTGCTTCATGCCGTTCGACATGCTTGCGGCACCTTTGTCCATGCTGTCGCCGAGACCCACACGTTCAAGATAGTATTCGACCACATCCTGACGCTCTGCGGCACTGGCTTTGGGATAGACCTTGTCCACGCCGATCGCCACGTTTTCCTTGGCCGTCAGCCATGGGAAAAGGTTGGGAGATTGGAACACAACCGCGCGCTCGGGGTCGGCACCTTCAACATTCCAACCGTCCAGACGAATGGCACCTTTGGAGATGTCATTCAGCCCAGCAGCCATGGTCAGAACCGTGGATTTACCACAGCCAGAGTGACCAATCAGCGAGATAAACTCGCCTCGGTTCACTTTGAGGTCAAAATCTTCGACAACGGTCAACGGGCCTTTGGGCGTCGGGTATACTTTGTGCAACTGCGAGAAGACGAGGTAGCGTTCGTCGATCTGGCCTTTTTGAGCTTCGGTGACGGCCTTGGGCACGGAATGGATCGGCGTGATGTCGGGCAGTGACTTGGTTTCCTCAACCTTCGCTTCGATCCCAGCGTCCATCAAATAGTTCGTCACCTGAGCCCGCAGCCGTTTGAAGGTCTCATCATTGTTCATCGCCATACGGTCACGCGGGCGGTTGATCTTGACCGAAAATTCTTCGCCCAAGGTCCCGTCAGGGTTCAGGGCAATAATGCGGTCGGCTAGAATGATCGCCTCGTCCACATCATTGGTGATCAAAACGCAGGTTTTCTTATCCGCGTCCCAGATGCCTTCGATCTCATCTGCCAGATTGGCGCGGGTCAGCGCATCAAGCGCCGAGAGCGGTTCATCCAGCAGCAGAACTTCGGGGTTCATCGCCAAAGCACGGGCCACGTTTACACGTTGGCGCATGCCGCCGGACAATTCAGCTGGCCTGCGGCTGGCCGCGTGGCTGAGTCCAACCATATTCACATAGTGGGCGACTTTATCCGCGCGTTCTGCCTTGGACAGGTTTTTGAACATCGTGTCTACGGCCAAGCTAACGTTGCCCGAAACAGTCAACCAAGGCATCAAAGAATAGCTTTGAAAGATCATGCCGCGTTCAGGACCAGGGCCTGTGACGGGCTTGCCCTTGAAGGTCACCTCACCTTTGGAGGGCAGTTCCAGCCCAGCCATCAGGTTCATCAGCGTGGTTTTACCCGTGCCAGAAAATCCAAGCAGAACAAGGAATTCACCCTCTTCGACCTTCAGGTTGATGTCCTTCAGAACAGTGGATTCTTCTGCACCATCAAGAAAGGACTTTGAGACGTTTTTGAACTCAATCATCGTAAATCCTCCTTAGCGGTTGTTTGTGAAGGTAAACATGGATTGCAGGGCGTACATTACACGGTCCAGCAAGAAGCCGATGATGCCGATGGTAAGAACAGCAACCATGATCTTGGCCAAGGATTGGCTGGAACCGTTTTGGAATTCATCCCAGACGAACTTCCCCAAACCTGGGTTTTGCGCCAGCATTTCAGCGGCAATCAGAACCATCCAACCCACACCCAATGACAGGCGAAGACCGGTAAAGATCAGCGGCAATGCCGATGGCAAAACCAGTTTGGTGATTTTGGTATAGGTGTTCATCTTCAACACGCGGCTGACGCTGACCAGATCTTTGTCGATCGAGGCGACCCCGAGTGAGGTGTTGATCAAAGTGGGCCAAAGCGAGCAAAGCGTAACTGTGATGGCCGAAATCAGGAACGACTTGGAGAACATCCCGTCATTGCTGGCATACAGGGCCGAGACAACCATGGTTACAATCGGCAACCAAGCCAGTGGCGAGACAGGTTTGAAAATTTGAATAAGCGGGTTCAGCGCCGCGTTTGCCGTGGCAGACAGGCCCGCAGCAATCCCCAGAGGGATAGCAATGGCGGAGGCAATCAAAAAGCCAAAGAAAACAGTTTTGATCGAGGTCCAGATTTGGTCGTAATAGGTAGGTTTACCCGTGTACGAGCGGTTTTTAACACGGTCTTCTTTGCCGTCTGCGATCAGCTTGGCGTTGCGCGCGTCTTGGCGCTCATAGAACGCGACTTCTTTTGCAGCTTCGCGTTTTGCGTCTTCGTTCAGGTTACCTACCTGCGCCCAGACCTGCGCTGGACCGGGGATCGCGCCCAAGGATGTTTGTACTTTGGGGGCCAATGACGCCCATGCCACTAGGAAAATAGCAATCGCCATCAACGGCACACCCAGCAGACGCCAGATTTCGCCCATCTGTGCTTTGGGATTGTCGCCTGCTGCGGCTTTCAGGATTGGTGTCATCCATGCGAGGCCAAAGACTTGGAACCAACCATCGGCCTTGTTGATGCGGGTGAATAGACGCGCGCGGCGCGCTTCGGTGCTCAGGGTGTCTGGATCGGTGGCGGTCATGGGAACCTCTGCCTAAATGCTGGATGGATCGGGTGGGGCGGCCCTGCGACAGATGCCGCAGGGCCAGTGAGCTAATTTAGCCTTTAACTTCGCTATCGACGACTGTTTGAGCGCCTTTCAGGCCAATTGGCAGGCTGTCGATATAGGCGTTAGGTGTACGACCGTCGAAAGGAATAGCATCGATGATGTCTTCCGCAGGTGTTGGTGCCTTGAAGCCATCACTGTCCCAAGGGAAGTCCGCTTCGGCTGCCATATCGTCTTCTACCAGCGATTTCGCCGCTTCAAGGTAGATGTCTGGACGGTAAACCGACTTGGCTGTTTCGATGAACCATTCATCGGATTTCTGTTCGGCGATTTGCCCCCAGCGGCGCATTTGGCTCAGGTACCAGATGGCGTCAGAGTAGTAGGGGTATGTCGCGTTGTAGCGGAAGAACACGTTGAAGTCAGGCGCAGGGCGACGATCGCCTTTTTCGAATTCAAAGAAACCCGTCATTGAGTTGGCGATCACTTCTGCGTCCGCACCCACATATTCTGAGCGAGACAGTATTTCGACAGCCTCTTCGCGGTTGGCGTTATCGTTTTCGTCCAGCCAGATGGCCGCGCGGATCAATGCTTTGGTCAAAGCGATTGTTGTGTTCGGGTTTTCATCAGCAAACTTTTTGTTGATGCCGAAAACCTTCTCTGGGTTGTTTTTCCACATGTCGTAATCGGTAATTACCGGCACGCCAATGTCTTTGAAAACAGCTTGCTGGTTCCATGGCTCACCCACGGCGTAACCAAAGATCGTGCCCGCTTCCATTGTTGCAGGCATCTGCGGCGGAGGCGTCACGGACAGCAAAACATCCGCGCCAATCTGGCCAGAGATGTCTTGTGGGCTGTAATAGCCAGGCTGCAGACCACCCGCAGCCAACCAGTAGCGAATTTCATAGTTGTGTGTGGATACGGGGAAAACCATACCCATGTTGAACGGTTCACCTTTGTCTTTGTAGTCTTCTACAACAGGCAAAAGAGCCGACGCGCTGATTGGGTGCTGTGGGCGGCCATCGTCCATCTTAGGTACGTTTGGCTTCATTTCGTCCCAAATCTCATTGGAAACGGTGATCGCGTTACCGTTCAAATCCATTGAGAAAGGCGTGATGATGTGGGCTTCTGTACCGTAGCCGATTGTCGCCGCAAGAGGTTGGCCTGCCAGCATGTGCGCGCCGTCCAGTTGGCCGTCAATCACACCGTCAAGCAGCACTTTCCAGTTTGCTTGGGCTTCAAGCGTAACAAAAAGACCTTCGTCTTCAAAGTAACCGTTTTCATAAGCAACCGCCAAGGGCGCCATGTCGGTCAATTTGATGAAACCGAATGTCAGCTCATCCTTTTCAAGGTCGAGCAATTCGGCTGATGCCGCGCTGGCCAGGAAGGTAGATGCGGCAAGCATCAATGACAGAGGTGTTTTCATTTCCATTATCCTTTTGATTAGATTTGAGTGAGCCAAAACAAAAAAACCGCACGCATTTCACACGGGGGAGGATCCGTGATCTTTGCGAGCGGCTTTGCTCAAACGGGTTGAAACGCCGTCAGTGGCGGTTCATGTGCGGGCGTCGTTGCCCTAGGTATTGGGATCAGCATTCGTGTTATCCGCACCAAGCTCAAGTTCTTTCTGCGCTGCCGCACTCATTTCCGCGTCGCTATTTCAAATCGCCTAACTAATTAGCGCCTTTTGCGCTGAAATCATGGGACCTGCTGTCAAAAAATGCATCCGGCGCAAGAATCATATCCCCGCGCGTGGAGGACACGGCGGTTTCGACCCGCATAGATCCTTCCAACTTTTCCGAGGCTCCAGGCAAATCGGCCCCCAGTGGCCCCAGATTCTCGCGGTAAAGATCGGTCCGGAAGCACTGCTTTGCTTCTTCGATCGCTTCAGCATCGGCACCGAACTGCTGTGCGATCAAGGCGGCCTGACTGCGCCACGGGAAGGACGCAGCATAGGAATGGAACACCAAAAACCGCTCAATCGCGATGGGGGGCGCGCCAAGTGCGGGAACCAAATGGCCGCTGATCGCCGGATCAATCAGGTCCGAAGACAGGTTAAGATGCTCACTGCGGCTCAGGATCTCAGTGGCCAGCGGCTTGTTACGATCCACATCCAGCCAGCGGCCTGCCTGAAACACAGCCCGCATCAGGCGGCGGGTGATATCCGGATTTTCCTCAACCCAATCATGGCGCGCGGCCAGCACTTTTTCTGGGGCAAATTCCCAGACATCGCTGCCCGCCATCAAAATTGACCCTGCCCCAGCCTGAACAATACCACTGCCCCACGGCTCTCCGACCCAAAACGCATCCACGTGCCCTGTGAAAATGGCATCGGCCATACGAGAAGGCGGCACAGTGACGGCCTCGATATTCAGACCGGGTTGCGATGCGGCCCAATACCGCAACAAGAGGTGATGCATGGAAAAGGGAAACGGAACGCCAATGCGCAACGTCTCATTCCCGATCTCTTTGAAACGCTCCAACAGCGTGCTTGGCTGGCCAAAGGGCAAGGGGCCAAGGGCTTCGGACAGTTTTTTTGACACACCAAAAACAGTGCCATTAGCGGAGAGCACCATGAGAGAGTCTATTTTCGCCGACAGCCCCCCCATCCCCAGCGACATGGCAATTGGCAGAGGGGACAGCATATGCGCTGCATCCAAATGGCCCAAGGCCAACATATCGCGCAGCGCTGACCATGAGGGTTGGCGAATAAGATTCAGATCCAAGCCTTCTTCGTCAGCGAACCCCAACTCCGAGGCGATGATCAGCGGCGCGCAGTCAATCAAAGGAACGTAACCGCAGTTAAGAACAGTACCCGTCATCCTAAAAGATCCGCCGATGTTACCAGCGCATGCGCCACGTCAATAATTTTGCGCCCCTGCCCCATCGCCGCTTGGCGCAGAAGCGTATAGGCTTCATCCTCGGACACACCGCGTTGGCGCATCACAATGCCCTTGGCGCGGTCGATGGTTTTTCTGTCTGTCAGCGCTTGCTTGGCCGCATCCAGTTCTGATCGCATCTGGCGCATCATCTGGAATCGCGCGATGGCAGTGTCCAACACCGGTTTAATACGATGCATGTGCAAACCATCAACGACATAGGCACTAACGCCTGCGGTCAGGGCCGCTTGGGTCAGGCCAGCATCGGTCTGATCCACAAACAAAGCAACGGCGCGCGCCTGCGTGTCGCTGACCATGATCACATGCTCCAACGTGTCACGGTCAGGGTTTGCCATGTCGATTAAAACGATGTCGGGGGCGAAGTCATTGATCACCTTCTGCAACATCTCGATGGAACCCAAAGCGCGTACATTTTGCCAGCCACCTTCGATCAAAGCATCGATGATGTGCTGCACCTTGTCGGCGTCCGGTTCTACAACCAATATGCGCTGATCTTGTGACACAGCCGGACAGTTAACCTCCTGCCGTCATAAGATGAAGGCGCTTCACCAAAGCAGGCGCCCGAAATCAAGATTTAGACTATCATATAAGCTAGATCGCGAATTTCGCCTAATTTTATGGCAGATCATAACCCTACCCCCCTTACGCTCCAAACGGAACGATACTGCTGGCCGCCATCGCGTAGGAGATTTGCGCGATATGCGTGGAAACTGGGGAGACGCCAAAAACACCGGTGACCTTGACCGCATCAAATAGGCCTTTCACCTGAAAAGGTGTTTGGGCTGTGACAAAGACAAGTTGATTGGCTGGCGGTGGCGGCACATGGATGCAGGCGCCGACAAAAGGAACCAGTATGAACGCGGTCACACCTGTAGCGGAAAAATCTATTGGGACGATATACCCTGGCAACCGCACGGTTTGCCCATTCCAATCCATGCGCATACCGCTAGACGCGGGCTGTTGCCCCGACATATCAGGGCCGTCATGTTGAATGAAGTTTTGCAATCCGGGCGGGATCAGGGGTTGGCCTTCTGGGATCAGATCGGTCCAGCTGAGATCCGTGAACTGTTCCGCACGCACAGCCCCTGCGCCAAACACAACCGCCCCCAAGGTTTTGAGCAGCTCTCTCCGGTTTGGGCCCACCCTCACCATTCATATGTTTCGATCTGATCAGCCACGAGGGAGTAACCGATGTCGGCAATGGACGTTGATTGCAGTTCGGGCTTCATCCGCCCCGTGACCCAAACAGGGTCCCACATTTTGTCACTTGCCCATGGCCTTTTAGATTCAACATAAACCAGCTGGTTGGCGGGGGGCGGCGGCACATGCAAGCAAGCACCAACATAGGGCACCATAAGAAAGCTGGTCACGCCCGCGCTTGTCAGGTCAATCGGCAGCATATACCCGGGCATCTTGATATAGGCGCCATCCAGTTTCTTATTCAGCTTCGTCGCGTTCTCGTCAAACTCTGGTAGCCACGTATCGCGGGCCTCATCCATTTCACCTTCGCCGATGATTTCGGAATAGGGAACCCCAGGCGGGATCAGATCCTCCCAAGCGACCACACGGGCGGTTTTGGCAAAACTTGCGCGGGGCTGCGTCAGCAGCGCGATGGATGTCATGACAAGATGGCGGCGCGACAGCGTCATGGCTGGATACCTCTTTTCTAGATCCGCACCATCATACCATCAGCCAGCGACATTCGATAGGCTCTGATTGCGGGGAGGATGCTCACGATTGCGCCAGCAAGGACGACGCCCAGCAACACCCATAGCTCACGCAGGGTTGGCGCCTGTATCGGGATCCACAAACCAAAGGCGCTGTCGATCATCGGCTGCGCAACAGCTAGCCCAAGATAAAGCAGCACCAGCCCAAGGGCAGCACCGATCCCCGCCATCACAGCAGCCTCCAACACCAGCATCGTCAAAATAACCCGTGGCCGCGCGCCCATGGCACGCAGGATCGCCATCTCGCGGCGCCGTTCGTTCAAGCTGCTGAAAATCGTCGCCATCATCCCGATCAAAGCGGTGACAACAACCATACCCGAGACAGCAATCAAGGCCGTTTCTGCTATTCCGACGATCTGCCACAGCTCTTGCAACGCAACCCCTGGCAGAATGGCCAATAGGGGTTCCGCAGAATAGTCATTGATCGCACGTTGTAAGCCAAACACCTGAAGGCGGCTCTTGACCCCAATCAACGCTGCCGTCACGGCCTGTGGTTGCAGATCCATCTGCCTGATAGCGTCAGGCGAAGTTGACTGCCCCGCAATCTGTGCCCCCTGCTGCCAGTCCACATGAATTGCCTCAATCGCCTCAAGGCTGGAAATCACTGTGCGGTCCACAGGCGTTCCCGTTTTTTCCAATATGCCCGACACGCGAAAGGGTTGATCGTCGTGGTTCACAAACGACGCCAATCCATGGGCCACGACAATGGGATCGCCAACGGCATATCCCAATGTTGCCGCCACATCAGCCCCGATCACCGTATCAAAAAGATCCTCCATTAAAACACCGCTCGCCAGCTCCAGTGCTTGGCCCCCGCGGTATTTATAGTGGGTAAAAAAGGCGTTGCTCGTCCCCATCACCCTGAACTGCCGATGGCTGTCGCCTAGGGAAATGGGGACACTCCAATCCACCTCCGGGCGCGTTGCAATGTCTTGATAGCTTTCCCACGTGAGGTTGTTGGTGGCGTTCCCGATGCGAAAAATCGAATAGAGCAACAGTTGCACTGACCCCGACCGCGCACCAACGATCAGATCAGTGCCCGAAATCGTATCAGAAAAACTGGCCTTTGCACCCGTGCGGACCTTCTCCACCCCTAAAAACAAGGCAACCGATAGCGCAACCGCCAGAATAGTCATGCAGACCGTTAACGCGCGCGCCATAAGAGAAGCCAGAGAGAGGCGAAAAATCATGCCCCAAATTCCTTTCGTTTCAACACGTCTTCCATTTGGATGACACGGTGAAACTTGGCCGCCAAACGGGCGTCGTGGCTGACCATCAACAAGGTGCTCCCGTTTTGCTGGATTTGCGCGAACAACAGGTCGAGGAACGCCTCTTGAGTTCCCGCATCCAACGATGAAGTCGGTTCATCCGCAATAATCAGCGGCGGCGCACCGATCAATGCACGCGCAGCGGCCACACGTTGTTGCTGGCCCACACTCAACCTCCCCGCCTTCTGATGCTGGCATGCCTCTGGCAATCCCAACTGTCGGCAAAGACGTGCAGCTTCGTGTTTGGGGTTCTCGACCCGAGCCCGCCTGCTAGGTGCAAAACGGAGAGGAAGGAGGATGTTGTCTAAAACGCTAGCGTAGGGAAGCAAATTAAATTGTTGAAAAATCAATCCGATATTATCTGCCCGAAAACCGTCCCGTTGCCCTGCAGACAGATCGGAAATTTGTGTTCCGCAAACGCCAACTGAACCAGAAGCCGTTGTTACGGTACCGCATATCAGCGAAAGAAGGGTAGATTTCCCCGATCCGCTTTCCCCCAACAGCAATGCTGTCTCCCCCGCGACCAGATTAAATTTCGGTACATTCAAGCTGAATGAGGCCTGCTGGGACCATCGGAATTTCACATCGTGGATCGATATGATGTCGTTCAAAGGGATCATATAAACATTTGCCTAGATTTGATCACTGAGATCAAGAACCGGATTGTCCCGCTGAACTTGGAATGTACTGGCGCCTTGAGCGGATAGAATCCTTACATCCAATTCCAACGCATTGGGGAAGACCTTGAAATACTCAAATTCCATCTGCTTTATCGCCCCCATGTCTGCACATTCTAGAGAATAGGTTGCGCGAAATTCAGTATGTGTGGACCTTGAGGGTTGCGGACCCCGTTTTTTATCCACGCGCCCTGCATGGTTATGGCCCGCATGTGCATCTGGTGACCCGCCTTTCAATCTCGCGCTTGTCTCTGTTGCTCTGCAGCGCGCGCCTTGTGGAAAAATGAAAAGGTTTCTAGGCTCTCTGATCGTCGACAGAGCCATCTCTATTGCACGGGTATCCGCTGTGGTTTTGGGCAAATATTCAAAACCTACGATATCTGCCCCAGGCGCAGCAAAAGAAATGGCGATCTGAGATCCCTCAAAAGCGATATCCAGCTGCCCAACGCCATGCTCATGGGTGCCCAATTGTCGGTCTTCTTGTGCAAACGCTTGGACAGTTGAGAATGCCAAGATACTCGCAAACCTTAGCAAATGCATGTGAGAAATCCTGTATCATTCGGAACGATTGGTTTTGGGATATTATGTAATTTAGAACTATTTAGACAAGCCAAAACCCGCGCAGTATGAGAACTGAGCGGGTTATGATTTGTGTATCGAGAAGAGAGATACGTTGTTTAGGAACTTATTAGGTTTGGCGATGACCTACTCTCCCACGCCTTAAGACGC
>JBDVSG010000063.1:0-11405 GCA_039967155.1 Sulfitobacter sp.
GGATGATTGCAGAGGTTTGTGTGCGCAGCCTGTGGCCGTTGATGGCGGTGGTCCTTTTGGCGCTGTCGGCTGTGATGTTGGGGCTGCATGAAATTGTATCGGCAGAGGTCATTTGGGCGGGGGCAGGTCTAACCGCAGCCGCGATCATCGTGGCGGTTTTCTATGCAATGCGGGGTTGGTCATGGCCATCGCGCATTGATGCAATGATGCGATTGGACAGCAGCATTGCGGGCAGACCTTTGACTGCATTGCTGGATGATCAAGCTATTGGCGAGGGGGATGAGGCCTCGGCCGCTGTTTGGCGCGCCCACAAGCGGCGTATGGCGCAGCGTGCCGCAGCGGCGCAGGCGGTTCCCGCGGATTTGCGGGTGGCGTCGCGCGATCCTTATGCGATGCGGTTTGTGGCGGTGCTGGCCTTTGCGATAGCATTGTTGTTTGGGTCTGTTATGCGCGTGGGCACCGTGGCGCAAATGGCAGGCGGCGGTGCGGCAGGGTTGGCTGCTGGGCCCGTCTGGGAGGGCTGGCTGGAGCCGCCGCGCTACACGGGTAAGCCGACGTTGTACCTGAATGATCTAGGGGAAGGGCCACTGGAATTGCCCATTGGAACTTTGATCACCCTGCGTCTTTATGGCCGGCCAGGTGCGCTGCGCGTGACGCAGAACATTTCGGGGATACCCCAAGCGGATGATCCCGATGCGCCCCCCCAAATGGCCTTTGATTTCAAAGTGGCCCATAGTGGCGTTCTGTCGGTTGAGGGGCCAAATGGGCGGTCTTGGGATGTGGCAGTGCGGCCTGATGCGGCCCCTGAGGTCACGGTCTTAGGCGCGCCCAAAGTGTCAGCCATGGGCGAAATGCGGCTGCCCTTTGCGGCAAAGGACGATTATGGGGTTGAGGCGGGTGAGGCGCGGATCCAGCTTGATCTTGCTGCGGTCGATCGCCGTTACGGGTTGACCGTGACGCCTGAAGACCGGCCTGAAATCACCGTGCCTTTGCCGATGCCCATCGCGGGGGACCGAACTGGCTTTGAGGAAAACCTGATTGATGATTTCTCGCAGCATCCTTGGGCGAATTTGCCCGTGACCGTTGCGATGACTGCATTGGACGCGGCAGAGCAAGAAGCACAAACCGCGCCGATGGCGATGATCCTGCCTGGTCGGCGCTTCTTTGATCCCAGTGCGGCTGCCTTGATCGAGATGCGCCGCGACGTGTTGTGGAATCGCGCGAATGCTGCGCGGGTGGCGCAGGTGCTGCGCGCTGTTAGCCATGTTCCGGCGGATGCATTCCGCAACGCGGCAACTGCCCAGCAGTTGCATGATCTGATCGACCGCATGGAAGCTTACGTGCGCATGGGGGTGGATGACGAAAACCAAGCCGAGCTGGCTCAGGACTTGTGGGATCTGGCCTTGGAGCTGGAGGAAGGCGATCTGGAAGACGCCCGTGAGCGAATGCGTCGGGCGCAGGAGCGGCTGAACGAAGCGATGAAGAACGGGGCATCGGATGAAGAAATCGCGGAGCTGATGCAAGAATTGCGGCGTGCCACAGAAGAATACATGCAGCAATTGCGTCGCGAGCAGGCCCAACGCGAAGAAGGGCAAGAAGGTCAAGATGGTCAGCAGCAAGGCGAGACAATGGAGCTGACCCAAGATGACATCCAACGCATGATGGACCACATCCAAGACCTGATGGAGCAGGGGCGCATGGCAGAAGCCGAACAGGCCCTCAAAGAGCTGCAAGAGATGATGGAAAATATGCAAATGGCCGAAGGCCAGCAAGGCGAAGGGGCCCAAAGCCCAGGCGAGCAAGCCATGGAAGGCTTAGCCGATACGCTGCGTGAACAGCAAGGCCTCAGCGATCAGGCTTTCCGTGACCTCCAAGAACAGTTCAACCCGAATGCGCAATCAGGCGAAAGCCAAGAGAACGAAGGCCGCAATGGCAACGAAGGACGTGGAGAAAGCCACGAGGGCCAGCAAGGCCAAGGCGAAGGGTCGCAAGGCAACAACACACAACAAGGTCAGGCTGATGGGGGGCAGGGCAGTCAGGAACAGAGCCTCGCTCAGCGCCAGCAGCAGTTGCGCGATGAACTGAACCGTCAAGAAAGCAACATGCCGGGCCGAGGCACGCCAGAAGGCGATGCCGCACGAGAAGCTCTGGAACGGGCGGGCGATGCCATGGATGAAGCTGAACAAAACCTGCGTGACGGGGAATTGGCCGAAGCGATTGATAACCAATCACAAGCCATGGAAGCGCTACGCGACAGCATGCGCTCACTGGGCGAAGCAATGGCCGAAGAGCAGCGCAATCAACAGCAGGGACAAGGCGGGCAAGAAAGCGACCGTCGCGCAAATAACCGCGATCCGTTGGGGCGCGATCAGGGCAACACGGGATCCAGCGGCAGTGACAGCGAAGCGGATCTGAACAGTGATGCACATGGTCGTGCACGTGAGTTGCTGGATGAAATCCAACGTCGTTCAGGAGAGGTCGCACGCCCCGAGATCGAACGCGACTACCTCGATCGCCTGCTAGACAGGTTCTAGGTCGGCGGCCAAACCGACGGTTAGCTGTTGCTTTCTTCTGCGGCGGAATCGAGCGACTTTAGCAGCGATTGCACTTTGGTATCCAGCCAGACACGGCCCTGATCGACTGTCGCGACATAGCGCACCAGAGGCGCCTCAAGCGCGGGCACGGCAGCAGCCAATCGCGGTGCGAGGATATAAATCACTGCTAGAACGATGAAAATCATCATGACAGTCAGGAATCCCGTCCGAAAGCCGCGGCGTCTGCGTTGACGGGTCGGGGCCTCAATGTTCGGCTCAACATCCGTGGCACCTGTGCCAGTGCGTGCGGTGCTCGAGCGCAGAGTCGAATTGATTTCTTCGATATCAGGGAGCAAATCCCGCCGAGATCCCAGCGCGGCAGCCGCGGCTGCGCTGGTTGCTGCAGCATCATTTTGAGGCTCTGCATCATCAGCGCCCCGCAGGCGCGCCATGCGGTCACGTGCCTGACGTGCGCGGCGCTCGGCCTCATCCTCGGGGTGAGCTTCTTCTAGATCCAACCCTAAATCTGGCTGGCTTTCCATGCTCGGGGGCTGGACAGGGCGGCGCGCTGCTTGTTCTGCTTCGGCTTCTTGACGCAGAATATCAGCGACTGCAGGGTCAAGTTGCTTGCGCTCTGCCTCTACAGGGGGGGCAGGAGGGGGCGGTGGTGGTGCGACTTCTTCATCGGCTGCGGGGACATCGACGTCTTCGATATCATCCTCTGGTGCGTGATCGGGATGGTGTTGAAACCATGTTTGTCCACAGTTTGAGCATTGCACATCCCTGCCTGATGTCGGCATAACCTCATCGGGGACTTCATATTGTGCATCACAATTTGGACAGATCAGTCTCATTACGCGCCTCGAAACTTCATGTTTTGGCAAGTTTACCAATTTTAAACATCACCATAAGAGGTAACCTGCCGTACGAAAAGTGTAATCTGACCGGATTGACCACTGCGGACGGATTGAAACCCAAGCGATGCTCAGGCACAACAGGCTAACCAGAAGGGGCACAGCGTGATTGACCTTGAAAATGTTGCTTACAGCTATAGCGGCGGAGAGCTGTTGTCTGACATCTCGCTTAAACTGGCACCTGGATCGTTCCATTTCCTGACCGGCCCATCGGGATCAGGCAAAACAACCTTGATGAAATTGTGCTACGGTGCGCTGCTTCCGACGGCGGGCCATGTGCGGCTGTTTGATACCGATGTCCGTGCCTTGACGCGCGATGATGTCGCCCAGTTGCGCCGCCGTGTTGGGGTTGTGCATCAAGATTGCCAATTCCTAGACCATTTGTCCGTTTCCGAAAACATCGCACTGCCGCTGCATGTTTCTGGGCGCAGTGCGGAGGCGGGCGGTGACGATCTGGGTGATCTTTTGCATTGGGTTGGCCTAACCGAACGCGCCCATGCTCTACCCGCAGAACTTTCGGGCGGCGAGCGGCAGCGCGCGGCATTGGCTCGTGCTGTGATCATGTCGCCTGATGTTGTGCTTGCCGATGAACCGACAGGCAATGTGGATTGGGAAATGTCCCAGCGCCTGCTGCGCTTGTTGATTGAACTGAACCGCATGGGCAAGACGGTACTCATTGCGACGCATGATCTCAGCCTGATCCGCGCAACAAAATCCCAAGTGCAAGCCCGTGTGTTGCGGATTGCAAATCGGCGCATCCAGTTGGCGGGGGCGGACCTGTGAAGATGATATTCGCACTGTTGCAACGCGCCCTTCATTCCGATGCTCAGGCCGACCGTGTTGTCCCGCCCTCTGGGTTTACCGCGCAACTGACGTTGTTTGCATCAGGCGCAATGGCGTTTTTGGCGGTGTTCGCGCTGGCCCTGTCTTTGGCTTCAGGGCGATTGGCCAAACAATGGGGCGAGGAGCTGGCGCAGTCTGCAACCATACGGATTGCCGCGCCAGCGGACCAACAACAGGCCCAAACAGAAGCCACATTGCGCATCCTTGAGACAACGCGCGGTGGGGCACAGGCCCGTGCACTGACAGATGATGAACAGGCTGAATTGTTGGCTCCTTGGTTCGGAGCAGAATTGGTTTTGGACGCGCTGCCCGTGCCCCGACTGATTGAAGTGATTGAAACATCTGAGGGAATGGATGCCGCTGGCCTTCGATTGCGTTTGGCCGCCGAGGTCCCGGGCGCCGTGCTGGATGATCACAGCCGATGGCGCGCACCTTTGGTAAAAGCGGCATCAAGGTTGCGATTGTTTGGGTGGATGTCGATCGTTCTGATTGGTGCGGTAACTGCTGCGATGGTGACGCTTGCTGCGAATGCAGCACTCGCCGCGAATGCCCAAGTGATCGGCGTTCTTCGTCTGGTTGGGGCCAAAGATGATTACATCGCCCAAGCATTCATCCGCCGCTTCACCCTGCGCGCCCTGATTGGCGCCGCAGCGGGAGTGGTTTTGGGCATGATTGCCGTTTTGTTCATGCCCAGCAGCACCGATGAGACCGCTAGCTTTCTGACGGGCCTTGGGTTTCAGGGGCTGCATTGGCTTGTGCCGTTGATTATTCCGCCGTTGGCGGCCTGTGTTGCTTTTGTCGCAACGCGATTGGCCGCGCGGCGCACATTGGAGAGTTTGTCATGAATTTCTTGCAATGGATCCGTTCGATCCTGTTCATCATTCAAGCGACGGTCATGTTGCCGGTTATTGGCATAATTTGGTTGCCTTGGGGGCTGTTTTCCAAACGTGGGGCATATTCGGCGTGTCGTACCTATGCGGGCTGGGTCATTTGGTCTGCGGGTTGGATGATTAATTTGCGATGCGAAGTGCGCGGCACCCCCCCGGAAGGGGCCTGTATTGTGCCGTCAAAGCACCAGTCATTCCTTGATATTTTGATGATCTTTCACAGCTTGCCCGCAGCAAAGTTTGTGATGAAAAGCCAGCTGCGGTATTCGCCGTTTCTGGGACAATATGCCACTAAAATGCAGATGATTTTTGTAGATCGGGGCAAGCGTGGCGCGGCAATTACAAAAATGCTAGCTGACGTGGAGGCGGGGCAACGTGAGCCGGGGCAGTTGGTGATCTACCCACAAGGGACGCGCTCGCCTCCTGGAACAAAGTTGCCTTACAAAGTGGGCACAACTGTTCTTTATGAACAGCTCAACCAACCTTGCTATCCTGTGGCAACCAATGCTGGGGTGTTTTGGCCGCGCCGCGGTTTGTATCGACGGCCCGGAGTGGCAGTTGTCGAATTCTTGCCCCGTATCGAAGCGGGCTTGGACCGTGAAACGTTCAGCAAAGCGCTGGAAAACAGCATCGAAACCGCTTCAGACGCCTTGCTGATCGAGACCGGACTGGCAGAGAAATATGAAAAAAATTGAAACGATAGACGCTCTTGAGGCGCTTTACGGCACGCCGGGTGCTGCATCTTTGCGAAAGGTGGCAGACCATCTGACACCGCTTTACCGCAAATGGATCATGGCATCGAAACTGTGCATGCTGAGCACAGTAGGCTCTGGTGGCACCGATGGCAGCCCGCGCGGTGATGATGGCCCTGTGGTTTTGGAACTTGATCCGCGGAGACTGGCCTTGCCTGATTGGCGGGGAAATCAACGGCTGGATACGTTGCGAAACATTGTCGAAGACGGGCGGGTCTCGTGCATGTTCATGGTGGCCGGATCGAACACTGTTGTGCGGGTGAACGGCACGGCGTGGGTGACGGATGATAGTGATCTGCGTGCGCGGTTTGAAAAAAAGACACGACAGCCCGCAACTGTGATTATTATCGAGATAGCAGAGGTCTACACCCAATGTGCAAGGGCACTTATGCGCGCTGGCATTTGGTCAGGTGAGGATTTCGGCGCTGAACTACCCACTGCAGGCCAGATTCTGGCCGAAGCCTCAAAAGGGGACGAAGGCGGGGCGGCGTATGATGCCGAATGGGCCCCCCGCGCAGCCAAAACAATGTGGTAGGCCGCAGGGGGGCGTGAGTGGGCGCGCGGTACACACGCGCCGCACTCAGATTCACATGTGGATTGCGCCGTCGCCACACGCCAATGCCGCTTCGCGCACGGCTTCGGAATAGGTTGGGTGCGCGTGACAGGTCATTGCAATGTCTTGGGCAGAGGCCCCGAATTCCATCGCAACGCAGATCTCATGGATCAGCTCACCTGCAGCGGGTCCAATGATGTGGCAGCCCAAGATGCGGTCAGTGTCTTTGTCAGCAAGCAGCTTTACAAAACCGTCACCTGAGAAATTAGCCTTTGCGCGGGCGTTGCCCATAAAGCTGAACTTGCCAACCTTATATGCGCGACCAGCGGCTTTGAGCGTCTCTTCGGTTTCACCGACATTGGCGACCTCTGGGTGGGTATAGATGACGCCGGGGATCACCGAATAGTTGACGTGGCCATGTTTGCCAGCGATCTGCTCGGCTGCGGCCATGCCTTCGTCTTCGGCCTTGTGGGCCAGCATCGGGCCTTCAATGACATCACCGATGGCGTAGACGCCTTTTACGGAGGTCTCCCAATGGTCGTTGACGGCGATCTGGCCGCGCTGCGTCATCGCGACACCCAAATCTTCTAGGCCCAATCCATCGACGAAGGGGCGGCGGCCTGTCGCCAGAAGGACCGTGTCGGCATCGATCACATGCTCGCTGTCATCTTTGAGCAGCTTGTAGGTGACTTTCGCCTTTGATTTCGTGGCTTCGGTTTTCTGGACGGCTGCCCCCATGACAAAGGTAAGACCCTGTTTGGAAAGCAACTTCTGGAACTGGCGGCTCACTTCGGCATCCATGCCAGGGGTGATCGCATCGAGATATTCCACGACCGTTACTTCCGCACCCAAACGGGCATAAACGGAGCCCAATTCGAGGCCGATCACGCCAGCGCCGATGACAACCAATTTCTTGGGGACTTTGCCCAATTCCAACGCGCCGGTTGAGGTAACGACAACCTTCTCATCTACGTCGACACCGTTCAGCGGTGCAGGTTCGGATCCCGTTGCGATGAGGATGTTTTTGGCCGTGTGAGTTTCGTCACCGACCTGTACCTTGCCTGCCTCAGGGATGCTGGCCCAGCCTTTGATCCAATCTACCTTGTTCTTTTTGAACAAGAATTCGATGCCCTTTGTGTTGGTATCGATTGTGGATTGCTTGTATTTCTGCATCTGTGGCCAGTCGACCGAAGGGCTTTTTCCCTTTAGGCCCATTTCGGCGAAGTTATGTTCGGCTTCGTGGAGCATATGCGAGGCGTGCAGCAGTGCTTTGGACGGGATGCAGCCCACGTTCAGGCAGGTGCCGCCCAATGTTTCGCGGCCCTCTACACAGGCTGTCTTCAGGCCAAGTTGGGCACAGCGAATTGCCGCAACATAGCCGCCGGGGCCTGCGCCGATGATGATTACGTCATAGTCTGACATGGGATGTCTCCTTGTGAATGTCGAAGGGCACAAGCTGTACACGGAGTGTACACACAGCGTGCACCGTTATGTCGGGTGTAAGTGTCAAAAGAGGGCCGCAATTAGGATCAGCAGGGTGGAGAACATACCCACCATCCAGATCACCGAACGCCACGGCCGCAGCCCAAAGGCATAGGCAGGCACATAGGCGACACGGGCCAGCAAGAAGATCCATGCGCAGGTAGCGGAAAAGCCACTGTTCTGGCCGGACATCTGCGTGACGGTAACGGCGATGGTGAACAGGATTAATCCTTGGAAGTGGTTGTCGAAAGCACGACCAAGGCGCGCGGTCTTCTCTGAAACCTGTTTGCTGGGTGCACGGTCGCGGGCGGACATGGTGTATCCGCTGCCCATTTCTAGATTTGCAGGAACAGCATAGAGCCCGAATTGCACGTATTGCAGCAGGGCCGCGAGCGTGAGGGCGATAAGTTCTGGGGTCATCATGCGGTCTCGATGAAGTAGTGGCTGGCTTGGATGATAGTGGAGCCATCATCGGAGCTGAGCGCATCAGAGCGGGTGATCCAAGCCTCTGCACGCTTGCGGTCATTCACGTCCAGCAGGGCAAACGCATGCGTGGTGCTGTCGGCGTCGCGCCAGATTTGCAGCACGCTGAGCCCTGCATCGCGGCGGGCTTCATCATCGGCCGCAAAGGCAGAGTGCCAGTCGTTGAAATTGGTGATTTCGAAATGGCAGATCAGTTGCATGAAGACCTCCTCAACGGTTTCTGGCCTATGGGGTGACGCGTTTGATTTGCGCCTTATGTGCTGCGGGAAACCACAGCGTTTTGAAGGGTCGGTACGCCCCGCCACAAAAGCGGCGAGGCAAAGCGCTAGGGCATGATCCCAAGGGACTGCCCTCGGATGGGTTACAGATCCATCAACAGACGGCGGGGATCTTCCAGTGCTTCTTTTACGCGCACAAGGAAGGTGACCGCGCCTTTGCCGTCAACGATGCGGTGATCATAGGAGAGGGCAAGGTACATCATTGGGCGGATCACAACTTGTCCGTTGATTGCCATGGGGCGATCTTGGATTTTGTGCATGCCGAGGATGCCGGATTGTGGTGGGTTCAGGATGGGCGAGGACATAAGCGAGCCGTAGACGCCACCGTTGGAGATGGTGAAAGTACCGCCCTGCATTTCTGCCATGGACAGTTTGCCGTCCCGCGCACGTGCGCCTTTTTCTGCAATCGCTTTTTCGATGCCCGCAAAAGACAGCGCGTCTGCGTCACGGATGACGGGAACAACAAGACCCGTTGGCGTACCTGCTGCGATGCCCATGTGAACGAAGTTCTTGTAGACAACATCTGTGCCGTCGATTTCTGCGTTCACTTCGGGAACTTCGTTCAGCGCGTGAATGCAAGCTTTGGTGAAGAAGGACATGAAGCCCAGTTTCACGCCATGTTTCTTCAAGAACAGATCCTTGTATTCATTGCGCAGTGCCATCACTTCGGTCATGTCGACCTCGTTATAGGTGGTGAGCATGGCAGCGGTGTTTTGGCTGTCCTTCAGACGACGTGCAATGGTCTGGCGCAGGCGGGTCATTTTTACCCGTTCCTCGCGGGAGGCATCATCGGCGCTGGAGGCCGCGCGCGGTGCGGCGGCAGGGGCCGCAGCTGCTGCTGGGGCGGCCAATGCTTTTGCCACGTCTTCTTTCATGATGCGACCATCACGGCCTGTGCCGGTAACTTGATCTGCGCTCAGGCCTGCTTCGGCCATTGCTTTTTTGGCAGATGGTGCGTCTTCAACGTCCTTGCCGCCTGCGGAAGCCGCTGCGGGGGCTGTTGCGGCGGCGGGGGCTGCGGGAGCGCCCGAACCTGAGGAAATCACAGCCAATTTGGCAGTTGCGTCCACAGTGTCGCCTTCTGCGGCGACGATTTCGGTCAATGTGCCCGCAGCGGGGCTGGGCACTTCGACGGATACTTTATCGGTTTCCAGCTCGCAGAGCATTTCGTCTTGGGCGACGGTATCGCCGACCTTTTTGAACCAAGTGCTTACGGTGGCTTCGGTTACAGATTCGCCCAGAGTAGGCACCATAACGTCAACGGCCGCGGCTGTATCGTTAGCGGCAGCAGGCGCTGCGGCGGCAGGTGCTGTTGCGGCGCCGCCTTCGGATACCATGGCCAAAAGGGCATCAACGCCAACGGTTTCGCCTTCTGCGGCTACGATTTCGCTGAGTGTTCCTGCGACGGGGCTGGGGACTTCGACGGTGACTTTGTCTGTTTCCAGCTCGCACAGCATTTCATCAACTGCGACTGTATCACCTGGTTTTTTGAACCAAGTGGCGACAGTGGCTTCGGTTACGGATTCGCCCAAGGTTGGGACGCGGACTTCGTTGCTCATGGCTCAGGATCCTTTGATTGTCAGCGCGTCGTCGACGAGCGCTGTTTGCTGTGCTTTGTGTTGGGAGGCGAGGCCAGTTGCAGGGGATGCTGCAGTGGCGCGGCCAGCGTATTCGGGGCGGGCGTGTTTGGCGCCGATGCGGCCCAAAACCCATTCGATGTTCGGTTCAATGAAGGACCATGCACCTTGGTTCTTTGGTTCTTCCTGACACCAAACCATTTCGGCGTTGGGGAAGCGTTCCAGTTCCTTTACCGCGGCTTGAGCGGGGAAGGGGTAGTACTGTTCAAAGCGCAGAATATAGACATCCTTGAGCCCGCGCGCATCGCGTTCTTCCAGCAGGTCGTAGTATACTTTGCCTGAACACATCACGACGCGTTTGATCTTATCGTCAGCGACCAATTCCGTATCGGAGTTCCCCTTTTGCGCATCATCCCACAGAACGCGGTGGAAACTGCTGCCTGTTGTGAAATCTTCGGCCTTGCTGACGGCCAGCTTGTGGCGCAGGAGGGATTTAGGGGTCATCAACATAAGCGGTTTACGGTAGCTGCGGTGCAGCTGACGGCGCAAAATGTGGAAATAGTTTGCTGGGGTGGTGCAGTTTGCAACGATCCAGTTGTCGCCGCCGCACATGGTCAGGAAACGTTCCAAACGGGCGGAGGAGTGTTCGGGCCCTTGGCCTTCGTAGCCGTGGGGCATCAGGCAAACGAGGCCTGACATGCGCAGCCATTTGCTTTCCCCTGAAGAGATGAATTGATCGAACATGATTTGGGCACCGTTGGCGAAGTCGCCGAATTGGGCTTCCCAAAGGGTCAGCGCGTTTGGTTCCGCCAGCGAGTAGCCGTATTCAAACCCAAGCACCGCATATTCGGACAGCATTGAATCGATGACCTCATATTCGGCCTGACCTTTGCGGACGTTATTCAGCGGATAGTAGCGTTCTTCTGTGTCTTGATTGATCAAAGCGGAATGGCGTTGCGAGAAAGTGCCGCGCGCGCTGTCCTGACCTGCTAGGCGTACTTTGTAACCTTCTGTCAGCAGCGAGCCAAAGGCCAATGCCTCGGCTGTGGCCCAGTCAAACCCTTCGCCCGTTTTAACCATTTTGGCCTTCGCTTCCAGAAGG
>JBDVSG010000064.1:0-22155 GCA_039967155.1 Sulfitobacter sp.
CATTGCGTGATGGCGCATGGTGGAAAGCGCCATTGGCGTCGACGCTCATCGGCAGCACTGTGGATACCATTGTCTTCTTCTCAATCGCGTTTTCTGGCGCCTTTTCCTTTGTTCACCCAGCCACTGACGTGTCTTGGGCCGCAGAGGTGTTGCCGGTGCTCGGTGCGGGCCCTCTGGCCCCGCTTTGGGTGTCGCTGGCTGTTGCGGATTGGGCAGTAAAGCTGAGTCTTGCTTTGCTGGCATTGGTACCATTTCGGGTCATTACAGCGCGTCTTCGCGCTGCTTAATGAGGCGAACTAGCTAAGATCATCTGCATATTCATGAGAAAGTTCTTTGTGATTTTGCAATTTTGTGGGACGCTGTAAGTGAGTTCAACAAATGTAAAGGAGGTGATCTAGTGTCAAGAACGGTACTGGAGAGAGGTGTCGGAACAGCTTTGGAGGTCGTTTGCTAGGGCAGCCCCTAGTGAGTTGAGACCCGAAGTGGACGTTCGGTCTAACCGATCCCGCCTCCTATACAATTCGATTGGGCCATCCTGCATCAGGGTGGCCCTTTTCGCATTTTTGGGCCCGTTTTAATGCAGGGTTCATATTGGAGCCTTGTGCGGTATAATTGAACCTATGTTGTATATTACAGATGCCATCACCCTGCAGGATTGGGAAATTTCCGAGAGCTTCATGCGCGCGTCAGGGCCTGGCGGTCAGAACGTGAACAAAGTGTCTTCCGCAGTTGAGCTGCGCTTTGAGGCTGCGACGTCCCCCTCTCTGCCCTTGCCTGTCAAAAACAGGCTTCGGCGCTTAGCCGGACGGCGTTGGACCAATGACGGCGCGCTGGTCCTGCAATGTGACGAAACCCGCAGCCAAGCCCGCAACCGTGAGCTGATCCGCGAGCGTTTGAAGGACCTCATCCAACAGGCGCTCACCCCGCCGAAGCGGCGGATCGCCACGCGTCCTACTCTGGGCTCAAAAAAACGCCGGTTGAAGGCCAAAAAGGTCCGTGGCGAAGTGAAGGCGATGCGCGGCAAGGTTGATCCCGATTGAACCAGCCTTGGTCTAGGTCGATCATTCGGGATTGAGTTTAAGGGCAAAGAAAAGAAGCGAAGGCCGCGCAAGCTGGTTGGCGAGCCATCCTGTAGCGACTGGATTTCTAGGGGGCAAAACGGGATCGGGTCCGGTTCACGAAACCCACCAGCGTGAGCATGACAGGGACCTCCACCAACACGCCAACAACTGTTGCCAGCGCTGCACCAGAATGTAGACCAAAGAGGCTGATGGCAACGGCTACAGCGAGTTCGAAAAAGTTGGATGTTCCGATCATCGCACAAGGCGCAGCAATGCGGTGGGGCACTTTAAGCGCAAAAGCCGCGGCATACGCGATGGCAAAGATCCCGTAGCTTTGCAGAATGATTGGCACCGAGATGAGGGCAATCACAAGCGGCTTTGCGACGATCACTTGGCCCTGGAGGCCGAAGAGGATCATCACCGTCACAATCAGACCGAAAATCGAGTAGGGTTTGATCCGCGTTTGGAAGCTTTCGATCGCCTGTTCTGACCCCAATTTTTTGCGGGTCAACAAACCGGCGGCAAGCGGGAAAGCAATGAACAGAATGACAGAGAGCACAAGTGTCGACCATGGGACGGTGATGTCCGTGACGCCCAGAAGAAATGCCACGATAGGGGCAAAGGCGATAACCATGATGAGGTCATTCACCGAGACTTGCAGTAAAGTGTATGTCTCGTCGCCGCGGGTGAGTTGCGACCAAACGAACACCATTGCGGTACACGGAGCGGCGCCCAGCAGGATAAGGCCCGCGATGTATTGCGCAGCATCCTCAGGCGGGATCCACGGCGCAAACACATATTGGAAAAACAAAACGGCCAAGGCTGCCATGGTGAAAGGTTTGACAAGCCAGTTCACCACAAGCGTGATCATCAACCCACGCGGCTGCTGCGCCACATCGCGTAACGATTTCGGATCAACGCCGATCATCATGGGATAAACCATCGCCCAGATCAAAACTGCGACAACGAGATTGACGCTGGCCACTTCGGCCGCAGCGATGGAGGTGAACAACTGCGGTATCAGATTGCCCAGTGTAATGCCTGCAGCCATAGACAGCGCTATCCAGAGCGAGAGGTATTTCTCGAAGACATTCATGCTGTCATTTCCTTATTTTTCTGTGTTGTCAGTTGTGTCGTGCCGCACCAACTCAGGCAGATCATCGCGGCAGCGGTCGCCAAACACAACGGCAAGCCACCGATTTGAAAGGTTAGCCCAGACAACAGCGTCCCAATCAGACGCCCTGCTGCATTTGCCATGTAATAAAAACCAACATCCAACGTTACCCTATTCGCATCTGTGAAGCTGAGGATCAGGAAAGAATGCAGTGCCGAATTCACGGCAAATACCCCTCCAAAAACCAGCAGGCCAATAACGATCGCCATGGTGAGCGGCAGGTTGGGGGCTGGAACGGCCCAGACCAGGACAGCGAGCAGCGCTGGCACAATGGCCAAGACTCCGACCCACCACTTTGCCAAGCGCAGCAGTTGGGTTTCACTGCGAGAAGCTGCCTTAAGGATGCGCGGCGCAAAGCCTTGAACAATGCCATAGAGGATTGTCCAAACCGCCATAAACGTACCAATCATAAAGAACGCCGCGCGGTTTCCTTCCTGACTGCCATCAGAAAGCACAGCGTAGAAATAGATCGGGATGCCCACGACGAACCAAACGTCGCGCGCGCCAAACAGGAACAGGCGGGCTGCGCTAAGCCAGTTGATGTTTCGATTTTTGGAGAGAACCTCGGAGAAATTTGCGCCCTTGCGTCCCGTAGGCAGGCCAGAGGGCATTCGGAAGACAACAACAAGGAGGATAATCAGCAAAATGCAGGCCATTCCCAGCACAGATGCCACAAAGCCGAATAATGCCAGCGCAACGGCGCCCAGCAAAAAACCTGCCCCTTTTACGGCGTTCTTTGATCCTGTCAAAATCGCCACCCAGTGGAACAGCCCGCCACCCTCAGAAGGTGCAAGGATCTTCACTGCGCTTTTTGAGCTCATCTTAGCGAGGTCTTTCGCCACGCCTGATACCCCTTGTACCAGCATGACGAAAACAACTGAGGTCGTGATGCCCCAACTGGCGTCAAGCTGCGCGAGCGTGAAGAGCGCGAGCACTTGCAAAGATAGCCCTGCATAGAGTGTCACGGTCAGGCCAAACCGCGCCGCAATCCAGCCCGCAGAGAGGTTCGTGATCACACCAGCTATCTCATAAAGAATAAAAAGATAGGCAAGTTGCACAGGCGAAAACCCCAACGTGTGGAAATGCAACAGCACCAACATGCGCAGGGCACCATCCGTCAGCATAAAGGCCCAGTAGGCCGCAGTTACTGCAATATAGGCGGTAAATCCTGCGGGACGGGTCACAGCTGATTGCCCACCATTAAGGCCACATCGACCAGACGGTGCGCATACCCGTATTCATTATCATACCACACATAGAGCTTCAGCTGGGTGCCATTCACCACCATGGTTGAGGGGGCATCGATGACTGCGCTGCGTTTGTCATTGGTGTAATCCGAAGACACAAGCGGCTTGGTTTCATAGCCAAGGATCCCTTTGAGCGGCCCACTGGCGGCCGTCTCAAACAGCGCATTCACCTCTTCCATGGTAGTTTCGCGCGCCATTTCAAACACGCAATCCGTGATAGAGGCGTTCAACAGTGGCACACGTACGGCGTGGCCGTTCAGCTTCCCTTTGAGTTCGGGGTAGATCATTGTGATGGCGGTGGCAGAGCCTGTCGTGGTCGGGATCAGGTTCGTTAACGCCGAGCGCGCGCGGCGCATATCTTTTGCGGGTCGGTCCACGATGGTTTGGGTATTGGTCACATCATGAATTGTCGTGATCGAACCGTGTTTGATACCGATCCCTTCCAGCAGCACTTTTACCACCGGCGCAAGACAGTTCGTGGTGCAACTCGCTGCGGTGATGATCTGGTGGATATCAGGGTCATAAGCATCGTCATTCACACCGTAAACGATATTGGCTGTCGGGCCCTCTTTGACAGGGGCCGACACGACGACTTTCTGCACACCAGCAGCAAAATACGGCGCCAGCGCTGCTTCTGTTTTGAACGCCCCAGTGCAATCGATCACGACGTCAACGCCGTCCAGTGGCAGATCTTCCAGCCTGCGCGAACTGGTGATTGGGATGCGGGTCTCATCAATGGTGATCGAAGTCTCATCCGCGGAAAACGCAGCAGGCCAACGGCCATGCACAGAATCGAATTCCAGCAAATGGGCGTGCATGGCCGGATCGCCCATCGCATCGTTGGCAAAGGCGATCTTGGCGCCACTTTCCAGCAAGGGGCGAAGCGCAAGTTTGCCCATCCGGCCAAGACCGTTGATCGCAAAAGTTGTCATGATTTTTTATTCCTGTGTTGCGGTTTCTTTGCCGATTTCATCGACGGTTCTCTGCAGGGAAGCGCGGTCAAATTCTGCCAATGGAAGGGCGGTGAAGCGGCTTAGCCTGCGGTGCAATGCGCGATAGGTTTGCTGAAACGCCATTTTCTTTTCCGCGTTCGTTCCTTCAGCTTTGACTGGGTCTGGCATACCCCAATGCCCCAAAATCGGCTGACCAGTCCAAGCTGGGCTGTCTTGGTTCGCCGCAAGATCACAGACGGTGAACACAAAATCCATTTGCGGCGCACTTTCCCCGTTATAGTCCGAAATACTATCCGAGCGCAGCAGCGAGACGTCATGCGCCTTTGATCTTAACACTTCGACCGCAAAGGGATTCAACTCTGACCCATGCGCCGTACCCGCCGAATAGGCATTAAATCTATCCCCCGCTATGTCCCGCAGGATGGCTTCGGCAAAAATTGAACGTGCTGAATTTCCGCTGCATACGAACAAAACGTTGCGCTTTTTGTCAGCCCAATTTGACTGCTGCGCCATCGATTGGGAAAATTGAGGTGGGCACAGATCTGGCCGCCCTCGGCAACAATCTACAAAAAGACCAGAGACGACCTCTCCTGCGGCGGCAAGGTTCACAGCATAAAGCAACCGCGTGCCCTCGCGTCGCTGGGAGATAAGACCCGTCTGGGTCAAGGCGGATAGATAGACCGACGCTGTGCTGGCCTTAAGCTCTAATACGTGGGCAATTTCGCCTGCTGTGATTTCATCTGGGCAACGGCGCATCAACAAACGGAAGATCGACAACCGTTGTGGGTGGCTGAGGGTCGAAAGACGTGAAGTAAGCAGTATTTCCATATTTCATGGATATTGGAAGTATTAGTTATGAAGCAAGTGACAGTTTTGTAAAACACTTACCCGCTCAGGGTTGTTTCCCCGATTTTTCTTAACGTTTTTTTCGACAATACAGCTCTAACCGGTGGTGGACGACCTCATAGCCCAGCGCGCGGGCGATCTCCTCTTGCAGCTGCTCGATCTTATCGGAGTGGAATTCGATCACCTCCCCCGTATCCACATCTAATATGTGATCATGATGCTCTTCATGGGTTGTCTCGAACCGCGCCCCGCCGCCTTCAAACGCATGGCGGTGCACCACGCCGCCCTCTTCCAACACCGACAACGTGCGATAGACCGTGGCCAAAGACACTGAAGGTTCAACACTTTTGGCCCGTTCGTGCAGCTCAATGGCATCGGGGTGATCGGATGCTTCTGCCAAGACCTGCATCAATGCGAGACGTTGTTTGGTGACGCGAATCCCTGCTTTTCGCAACGCGGCTGTCATCTTTTCAGTCGTCTCTGTCTCGTTGCTCATTGTTTCGCCTCACTATTCGCATCAACTCGCTATCTTTGAGAATCGTTATCATTCTTATTTACAGTTGTGAATGGTTCTCATAAGCATTTTGACAACAACGCCCTAAAAGGACGGATACACTATGCCAATGCTCATCAATTCGGTCAAAACGCTTCTTGCAGTCGGTGCTTTGGTCGCGACAACCACAACTGCATCCGCTCAAGACAAGTTCAAAGCCGTCACAACATTCACCGTGATTGCCGACATGGCGCGCAACGTGGCCGGCGACACGGCAATCGTTGAGAGCATCACCAAACCCGGCGCCGAGATCCACGGCTACTCCCCCACGCCACGTGACATCATCCGTGCGCAAGATGCTGATCTCATCTTGTGGAATGGCCTGAACCTCGAGCTTTGGTTCGAACAGTTCCTGTCCAATCTGCGCGACGTGCCCTCCGCCACCCTCACTGATGGGATCGCCCCGATGAGCATCTCCGAAGGCGAATATGATGGCAAACCCAACCCCCACGCATGGATGAGCTTGGACAATGCGCTGATCTACGTGGACAACATTCGCGATGCGTTTGTGCTGAATGATCCTGACAATGCCGATGCTTACCGCACCAATGCGCAGGCCTATAAAACGCAGATTACCGAAGCCATCGCGCCCTTGCGCGCTGCCGTGCAAACCGTACCAGAAGCGCAACGGTGGTTGGCCACTTGTGAGGGGGCCTTCAGTTATCTAATCCGTGATTTCGGTATGAAAGAGCTGTACCTCTGGCCGATGAACGCAGATCAGCAAGGCACCCCGCAACAGGTGCGCAAGGTAATCGACACCGTACGTGAGAATGACATCCCTGCCGTGTTCTGCGAATCCACGGTATCGCAGGCGCCAGCCCAGCAAGTGGCGCGCGAAACGGGCGCGGAATACGGCGGCGTGCTTTATGTCGACAGCCTGACCGAAGCTGATGGCAAAGTGCCCACGTATCTGGACCTGCTGCGGGTCACCTCCGAAACAATCGTGAAAGGCCTCACGGAATGAAATCCGGCATATCAGCGCATGATGTAACAGTCACATATCGCAACGGGCATACCGCCCTGCGCAATGCATCTTTCGAAATCCCCACTGGCACCATCACGGCGCTGGTTGGGGTGAACGGCGCTGGTAAATCGACCCTATACAAGACGATTATGGGATTTGTCCCCGCCGCCAAAGGCGAGATCACCGTATTGGGCATGCCCGTAAAGGAGGCCTTGAAACGCAATATCGTCGCCTATGTACCCCAGTCGGAAGAGGTGGATTGGTCCTTTCCTGTGCTGGTCGAAGACGTGGTCATGATGGGCCGCTACGGGCACATGGGGTTCTTTCGCCATCCCAAAAAAGCAGACCATGCTGCAGTTTCGAATGCATTGGCGCGCGTGAATATGACGGACTTCCGCCACCGCCAAATCGGGGAGCTGTCAGGCGGTCAACGCAAGCGGGTCTTTCTTGCCCGTGCACTGGCGCAAGAAGGCCAAGTGATCCTGCTGGACGAACCTTTCACAGGTGTTGATGTCCAAACAGAAGACCAGATTATTGAGCTGCTGCGCGATATGCGCGATGAAGGCCGCGTGATGTTGGTTTCGACCCACAACTTGGGCTCGGTGCCCGAATTCTGCGACCGCACTGTTCTGGTCAAAGAAACGGTGTTGGCCCATGGGCTGACAGAAGACACATTTACCCATGACAACCTTGAGCTCGCCTTTGGCGGTGTCTTGCGGCACTTCGTGCTGAGCGGGTCTGACCTGCATGATGATGATGACGCTCGGTCAATCCGTGTGATCTCGGACGATGAACGCCCCTTTGTTGTCTATGGCCATGAGACCGAAAAAGAGAACGCGGAGTGATGGAAACTTTGCTGCTGCCCTTCTCCTACGGGTATATGTTCAACGCCATGTGGGTCAGCGCCCTTGTGGGCGGAGTATGCGCATTTCTATCGGCGTATCTGATGCTGAAAGGCTGGTCGTTGATCGGTGATGCCCTTAGCCATTCTATCGTTCCAGGTGTTGCTGGGGCCTATATGTTGGGCCTGCCCTTTGCCTTGGGGGCGTTTGCTGCGGGCGGATTAGCGGCAGGGGCGATGCTGTTTCTCAACCAACGCTCAGGGTTAAAGGAAGACACCATCATCGGGCTGATCTTCACCTCCTTTTTTGGGTTGGGTCTGTTCATGGTGTCCCTGTCCCCCACATCCGTCAGCGTGCAAACGATCACCATGGGCAACATCCTTGCGATCACGCCCTCAGACACGTTGCAGTTGGCGATTATTGGGTTTGTGACGCTGGCGATCCTGCTGGCCAAATGGAAAGATCTGATGGTCACGTTTTTTGACGAAAATCACGCGCGCTCCATCGGGTTGAAGCCCGATATGTTGAAGGTGATTTTCTTCACGCTTTTGTCTGCCTCTTGCGTGGCAGCGCTGCAAACTGTGGGTGCGTTTTTGGTGATCGCGATGGTCGTCACACCAGGGGCCACGGCATATCTTTTGACAGATAGGTTCCCCCGCTTGTTGCTGGTTAGCGTCTTTATCGGGGCTGGCACATCATTCATGGGGGCTTATCTCAGCTTTTTTGTGGATGGGGCGACAGGAGGCATTATCGTCACACTTCAGACCCTCATTTTTCTTGTCGCATTTATCGCCGCTCCAAAGCACGGATATCTTGCCGCCAGACGCAAAGCACGGGAGGCATTGAAGCCATGATCGACGTGCTGATCCAACCCTTCCAGTTTGCCTTTATGCAAAATGCGTTTGTGATGATGCTGATCATCGCGGTGCCCACCAGCCTGCTGTCTTGCTATTTGGTTCTCAAGGGGTGGTCGTTGATGGGGGATGCCATCAGCCACGCCGTTTTGCCTGGGGTTGTTGCGGCCTATTTGCTAGGTATTCCTCTGATTATTGGCGCATTTTGCGCGGGCATGTTCTGCGCCTTGGCCACGGGGTTCTTGGCAGAAAACAGCCGTGTAAAGCAGGATACCGTGATGGGTATCGTGTTTTCAGGTATGTTTGGTTTTGGCATTGTTATGTACACAAAAGTGTCGACTGACGTGCATTTGGACCACATCCTATTTGGGAATATGCTGGGCGTTGGCAGCTCTGATCTGTGGACGGCTGGGCTGATCGCGCTATTCGTGGCCGTTATTGTCATCGCAAAGCGGCGCGACTTCATGCTGCATGCCTTTGACCCTGTTCAGGCTCAGGCCGTGGGGCTGCGCGTTGGCTGGCTGCATTACGGTCTGCTAGCGCTGATTTCGCTGACAATTGTCGCGACCCTTTCGGCTGTTGGGATCATCTTGTCTATCGGGTTGTTGATCGCACCGGGAGCCATCGCATTTCTGCTCACCCAACAGTTCGCCCGCATGCTGCCCATTGCCGTGGGTGTTACAATGGCGTCAGGCGTACTTGGGGTCTATGCCAGTTTCTATCTGGACAGCGCCCCTGCCCCCACGATCATATTAATCCTGACCGCCATTTTCATCGCAGCATTTATTCGATCAGGTATCATCACCCGCCGCGCGTCGGCGGGCTCCGCGACTCTATCGCAATAGAGCCCCCACGCAGCGATCCCATTGTTAAACGACCACGTCTTGCGCGTCTTGCTCCCCAATTCCGAACACCCGTTTGTACCGCGCGATCTCATCCGCAGGGCCCATCGCCTTGTTCGGGTTATCCGACAGCTTCACTGTGGGCGATCCATTGGCGCTGACCGCTTTACACACAAGGCTAAAGGGCGCCAGCGCATCTTCGGGCACCAGCCAGCGGAAATCATTTGTCAGCAAAGTCCCCCACCCAAAGGAAGTCTTTGTCTTGCCTGCGA
This sequence comes from Sulfitobacter sp., assembly GCA_039967155.1. GTDB lineage: Bacteria > Pseudomonadota > Alphaproteobacteria > Rhodobacterales > Rhodobacteraceae > Sulfitobacter. The sequence goes on from JBDVSG010000064.1 coordinate 9,609, forward strand.
ACTGGCTATGCAGTTCCTTGATTTTGGCCACATCTAAACCATCACTGAAGATGATCCGCTTCTTTCGTGGATCTTCACCACGAGACACCCACCAATCGATGGCTTGCTGCGCTGCGGTGGCCGGATCGCCACTATCGATGCGAATGCCTGTCCATCCCGCCAGCCAGTCGGGCGCGTTATCCAGAAAGCCTTGGCTGCCGTAGGTATCGGGCAGGATAATGCGCAGGTTACCTTCGTGCTCATCGTGCCAATCGCGCAAAACATCATAAGGCGCCTGAAACAGTGCCTCATCATCTTTGGCCAATGCCGCATACACCATCGGCAGCTCATGCGCGTTGGTACCTATCGCCTCCAGCTCGCGTTTCATGGCGATTTTACAGTTCGACGTCCCCGAGAACTTGGCCCCGAGCCCTTCGCTCATCGCTTGTACACACCAGTCTTGCCACAAGAAGCTATGGCGCCTCCGCGTGCCAAAATCCGCAATAAGAAGATCTGGAACATCTCGTAATGCTTCGACTTTTTCCCAGACGCGGGTCATGGCGCGGGCATAAAGAACCTGCAGCTCAAACTTCTCCATCCCGTCCAAAACAGCGCGGCCGCGCAGCTCCATCAAAATGGCGAGGGCAGGAATTTCCCACAACATGACCTCATGCCATTTCCCCTCAAAAGTCAGTTCATATTGATCGCCTTTGCGCTCAAGATGATAGGGCGGCAGCCGCATGTTTTCGAACCACTCCATAAAGTCGGGCTGGAACATCTGGCGCTTGCCATAAAAGGTGTTGCCCCGCAGCCATGTGGATTCGCCGCGGCTGAGACTTAGGCTACGCACATGATCCAGCTGCTCGCGCAGCTCACCTTCGTCGATCAAATGCGCCAGCGGAATATTTTTGGAGCGATTGATCAAGCTAAAGGTCACTTGGGTGTCAGGTTTGTTGTGAAAGATGCTCTGACACATCAACAGCTTGTAGAAATCCGTATCAATGAGCGACCGCACGATGGGGTCGATCTTCCATTTGTGATTCCAGACACGGGTGGCGATGTCGACCATTTCTTATGCTCCTATAGGCGACACGTTTGTGGCCCATCCACGCCAAAGGAGCAAGGGTAATGGGCGTTTACAGCAAGGTAACGCCCGCATCCTTCATGGCGGTCTGCGCAGCGGTCAGTGACCCGTTCAGATCAATCGCGCGGCAAAGATCAGTGCGAACTTGCGCCTGAAATCCCAATTTTGCCGCATCAACAGCCGAAAAGTTCACGCAAAAATCAAGAGCCAACCCCACAAGTGTTACATCCGTAATACCGCGTGTGCGTAGATACCCCTCTAGGCCTGTAGGGGTTTTGTGATCATTCTCAAAGAAGGCCGAGTAGCTATCAATCGCGGGATTATAGCCCTTTCGGATGATCAAATCCGCGCAATTCGTGTCTAATTTCGGATGAAATGCAGCCCCTTGTGTCCCTTGCAGACAGTGGTCCGGCCAAAGCACTTGTGCCCCGTATGGCATATCCATCATGTCATAGGGCGCAGCGCCAGCATGGCTAGAGGCAAATGAAGAATGCCCCGCCGGATGCCAGTCTTGCGTTAGAATGACCGCATCAAAATCAACAGCGAGGGCATTAATGCCCTGCACGATCTCATCTCCGCCCGCCACAGCAAGGGCGCCATTGGGGCAAAAATCATTCTGAACATCGATGACCAATAGGGCGCGCATGGGGAAACCTCTTTGATAAAACTTGATTGTTGAGATTTTAACGCTGCTTCCCCTTGCGCAACAACCCCTGCGAGGCCTATTTGGCTTCCCATGTATACTATTGCAGCTCTTTATCATTTCGCGCGCTTCGATACCCCCGAAGCGTTAAAGCCAGCCCTGCTCAAGCTGTGTCTGGAGCAAAAAATAACGGGCACGCTGCTACTGGCCCCAGAGGGGGTAAATGGCACGATTGCGGGACCAACGAAGGCGGCGGTAGACAGTGTTCTGGCGCATTTACGCAGCCTGCCTGGCTGCAGCGAACTGGAGCATAAATATGCACCGTCCGATGTCCCGCCCTTTGGCAAAATGAAGGTCCGTATCAAGCGCGAGATCGTGACAATGGGGCAGCCCGATGTCGACCCGACAGCAGGCACGGGCCATTATGTCGCCCCCAAAGATTGGAATGACCTGATCAGCCGCAATGATGTTGCAGTTATCGACACGCGTAACGACTACGAAGTGGCAATCGGGACGTTTGAAGGCGCGATTGACCCCGAAACCGCCAGTTTCGGAGAGTTCCCCGCATGGTGGGAAGCCAACAAGAGCCGTTTTCACAACAAAAAGATCGCGATGTTCTGTACGGGCGGGATTCGCTGTGAAAAATCCACAAACTTTCTGCTGGGCCAAGGTGTTGAGGACGTGTTCCACCTAAAAGGGGGCATTCTGAAGTATTTAGAAGACGTCCCTCAAAACCAAAGCACATGGAACGGGTCTTGCTTTGTGTTTGATAATCGCGTCAGCGTCGAGCATGGGCTGAAACCCGGGCCGCACAAGTTGTGTTTCGGGTGTCGCCGCCCGATCCTGCCCAAAGACATGCTGAGCCCTTCCTATGAAGAAGGTGTCAGCTGCCATCATTGCGTAGACGAAACCAGTGAAAGTGACAAAATGCGCTTCCGCGAAAGACAAAAACAAATCGCCCTGACAAAGAAGCGCAAGTGGTGAGGCCGTAGCGCTCATGCCATGTGATTTTGTGGCCTGCGGAGGGCACAGCGGAACGGTTAACATCGGTTAACCAAGCTTAAGCGTATTAGCGAAATAATAACTCCTCCCCCTTTATTCCTATCCTTGGGTGAAAAAGAGGTGGTGGATATGAGTGCGCAAGGAAACGTCGCACCAGTCATCATTAAACGTAAAAAAGTCGTCGCTGGCGGTGGGCACCATGGTGGTGCTTGGAAAGTTGCCTATGCGGATTTCGTAACCGCGATGATGGCCTTTTTTATGTTGATGTGGCTGCTGAACGCGACAACGGAACAACAACGCAAAGGGCTGGCGGATTACTTTTCGCCGACCATCCCTATTGTGCGGGTCTCTGGCGGTGGGAACGGCGCCTTCGACGGTGAGAGCATTTTCTCTGAGATGACTGAGCCAAAAGAGGGCACAGGCGCGTCTGACAGCCGCCCTACCGCCGAAGATAAGGCCAGCGGTGCATCTGGCAACGATCCTTCCGCAGCTGAAGCGGCGGCACAAGACGCCGCATTCGCCAGTATCGAAGCCATGCTCAACGGGCGTGGTGGCGAATCGATGGTGATGGAGAATGCGCTCGAGCATGTGAATACGCGGCTCACGGATGAAGGGTTGGTGATCGAAATATTCTCTCTGGATAATATTCAGATCTTTGAAAAAGAAACCGATGTTCCGACATCTTTATTGAAAAACCTGACCATTCTTATCGCAGAAATCAGCAAGACCGTCACAAATGAGATCGCTGTCGGTGGCTTTGTTCGCACCCAACCTTTGGTCCGAAAGGACAAAAATGTCTGGGAGCTTTCACAACAAAGGGCCACGCAGATGCGTCTCTTGCTTGAAGCGCAAGGCATTGAGTCCAAACGAATACAGCGTGTGACAGGTCATGCTGACCGCGAACCGATTGTGCGCGATACAATGGCGCTGCGCAACGACCGGCTAGAAGTTGTCTTGTTGCGGGATACGCACTGAAATCTAAATTAGACTGCATTTTATCTGTTAGCTCGGCATTAAACCGTGCCGGGCTATTCCGTTACTGACAATTCGTAACGGCAGAGCAGAAAGGCGTGTCTAATGACAATCTCATCCTCGTTAAACGCAGGTGTTGCAGGGCTTCAGGCCAACGCGACAAAATTGGCCAGTATCTCGGACAACATCGCGAACTCATCCACCTATGGGTACAAAACGGTTCAAACTGATTTTGAATCCATGGTGATTTCTGGGAACGGCGGTAACTATTCAGCAGGTGGCGTTCAGGCCGATACCACCCGTCAGGTCGAACTCACCGGATCATTGGTCACGACGACAAATGCAACTGACTTGGCCGTTCGGGGCCGTGGGATGTTACCTGTTGCGCAGGTGACAGATCTGAATGTCGGAAACGGCGAAACAGAAATGTTGCTGACATCCACGGGATCATTCTCAACCGACGACGAAGGTTACCTAACAACATCTTCTGGATTGGTCCTACTTGGGTGGCCTGCCAACGCCGACGGGTCTATCCCCGCCAATTCAAGGGATACAGATGATGGGCTAGAGCCGGTCCAAATTAACGTGAACCAACTCACAGGCGAACCTACGACAAAAATGACACTTGGCGTTAACTTGCCCGCCACAGAGACAGCTGCCGATAGCACAGGCGAGGTTCAGCAGCTCGCTGTTGAATATTATGGTAACCTAGGCACTTCCGAAAACATCAATGTAACTTTCTCCCCTACAGTGCCGGCCGTAGGGACATCTAACGAATGGACGATGACCCTTACCGATTCGGTCGACCCGGCCGTGGTAATCGGCGAATATGTACTCGCCTTTGATGACAGCAGAGCAGCAGGCGGGACCTTAGCCGCAGTGACGACTGTTGCTGGTGGCGCATATGACGCCAACACCGGGACCCTCATCGTAGACGTCGACGGTGGGCCAATTGAAATCGATATTGGTGTCATTGGCCAAAGCGATGCACTAACCCAACTCTCTGATACTTTTGCGCCGGTTTCGATTACAAAAGACGGCTCCCCTGTTGGCAACATGACCAGCGTCAACGTTGATGGGAATGGATATGTACACGCGTCGTTCGACACTGGCGTGACCCGCACCATCTATCAGGTACCGTTGGTCGACCTGCCTAATCCAAGCGGCATGATTGCGTTGGATTCGCAAACCTTCCAGCCATCTGTAGATAGCGGTTCATACTTTCTCTGGGACGCCGGTGATGGTCCAACAGGGGACATCGTTGGATTTGCACGCGAAGAATCAACGACTGATGTTGCGAACGAGCTCACCTCCATGATCCAAACACAGCGCGCTTATTCATCAAACGCAAAGGTTATCCAAACGGTTGATGAAATGCTCCAAGAAACGACAAATATCAAACGTTGATCCAGAACAAATTAGGAGAGGCATTCCACCTCTCCTAAGACCATTTAAGAGGGTACTTCATGTCAATTACCGGAGCAATGAATTCGGCCATATCCGGCCTACGTGCGGCCGCACTAGGATCCGAGGTGGTATCAAACAATATTTCAAATGCGCTCACACCCTCATATGGGCAGCGCAGTATAGAACTATCCTCACTTAGCTATAATGCGACCGGTGGCGTCAGTGTCGATGGTATCACGCGTCAAGTGGATGAGAGCGTCATCGCAGACATGCGACTGGCCTCCGCTTCACAACAGAATGCGCAGACCGCCGTCAGCTTTTTTAACCAGTTAGAAGACACTACGGGGCTGGCAAATGACGAAAACAGCCTTTCAGGCCGATTGGCGGCATTTGAAGAAAGCCTTATTTCTGCAGCCAGCAGGCCCGACGAGCTGGAACGCCTTTATGGCGTAGTTTCAAGCGCACAATGGTTAGTAGACGGCATAAATGGCGCCGCTGAAGAAATCCAAGACATGCGCACCGAGGCTGATGCCAAAATTGCCAGTGACGTCGAAACCCTCAACACTGCCCTCGAGCAAGTTGAGCGATTGAACATCCAAATCACGCAAACCCTTTCTAGAAACGGAAATAGCCCGGCCCTCTACGATCAACGCCAAGCAGTCTTAGACACTATTGGCTCGATCGTGCCCATAAATGTTGTGCCACGCGACAATGGCGCGGTCGCAATTTACTCTGAGGGAGGTGCTGTTCTTTTGGACATCACAGCTGCAGAAATCGGTTTTGAAAAACAAAATACTGTGACGGCATATCAAACTCTTGATAACGGTAACTTATCTGGCCTCACTTTAAACGGGCAAGACTTGCGCATTAGTGCTTTGGATGGCGGCAGTCTTGGTGGCAACTTCGCCGTCCGAGACACCTACGGTGTAGAAGCCCAAACTCAACTAGATGCACTTGCCCGCGATCTGATTGATCGTTTCTCGGACCCATCCCTGGATACCACGCGCGCTGTTGGCGACCCTGGTCTATTTACTGATTTAGGTGCGGCCTTCGTTTCTACAGATGAAGTTGGCATTAGCGCACGACTATCTCTCAACACTGCAGTAGACCCAGATGAAGGCGGCGAAGTTTGGCGGATCAGGGATGGCATGGGCGCGACCAGCTCCGGCCCCGCTGGAGATTCTTCTTTACTCAACGATTTGCGCTCAGCAATGGAAACCACGTCCGTTCCTGCATCGGGCGGTTTTGGCGGAGGGTCTTACACTTCCGCTGAACTATTTTCTTCATTCAGTGCAAGCTTGGCAACAACACGTGGAAGCGCGGAACAAGATCTCACGTTTGCAGCCGCGCAATTAACCGAAACTAGCGAATTGCTACTATCTAATAGCGTGGACACGGATCAAGAGCTGCAAAACCTGCTGCTAATTGAACGTGCTTATGCCGCGAACGCCCGCGTCATCCAAGCCGCGAATGAAATGCTAGAAATAATGACAGGAATCTAACATGAATATCAGTTCACTAGGGGACCTAGCACGATCATTCTCCATGCAATCCCGTACAACAGAAATAAAGGCCGACATCCAACGCCTGACCGAAGAACTATCAACGGGGCAAGTGGCCGATGTTCGATCTGCTACAAGTGGTAAGACCGCTTATGTTATTGACCTCGAAAGCAGCTTAAAGAAATTGGATGGGTACGACCTTGCCGTGTCTGAGGCTGGCCAATTCGCTGAAGGGCTACAAACAGTGTTGACCCGAATTGGTGATCTCACTTCATCTTTTCGAGATACACTAATCACTTCGAACAGTTCTGCGCTGGACACCGCATCAAGCACCATAACAAGAGCAGCTAATGACACTTTAGAAGATGTCATTGGAGCAATGAATACGAACTATGGTGGCCGGACTCTATTGGCAGGTATCGCTTCGGACACTCAACCTATCGTCTCATCTGACGACATTTTGACAGCTTTAACAGCTGAGATTACAGGTGCAGGGACTGTTGACGATATTATACTGGCCGCGGAAAACTGGTTCAATGACCCCGCTGGGTTTGTGTCCATCGGGTACCAAGGGTCCGACACATCGCTCAGCCCAATAGCATTATCAGATAGCGATAATGCGGTCTTTGACCTTCGTGGCGATGACCCTATCTTTCTCGATACGTTAAAAAACCTAGCACTTGCGGCAATAGCCTCTGATACGGGCCTAGGGCTTAGTGACGCCGAACAGTCTGAGCTGTTCGAAAAAACCACCAACAAGGTTATTGCCGCGCAAGATGCGGTAATCGATGCGCAAACTCTCATCGGCTTCACCGAAAGTCGCATCGAGACAATCAGCGTCCGCCAAAGTGCCGAGCGTACCAGCCTGCAAATCGCACGGAACGACATTCTTTCGTCGGATCCCTATGTAGCCGCCACAGAACTGGAGCAGGTCCAATTTCAATTGCAAAGCCTATACACGATCACATCCCGTATGTCGCAGCTCTCACTTGTGAATTACCTATGAGATTTATATGCACTGTGCTCGCATTTTTTTGCCTCGCCCTTACACTTGCGAGCGTGGCACATGCGAGTTCCGTCCGGATCAAGGATCTAGTTGATTTCGACGGTGTTCGCGGAAATGATCTCGTTGGATATGGATTGGTTGTGGGTCTCGATGGCTCTGGTGATGGCTTACGCAACGCCCCTTTTACAGAAGACATCATGACGAATATCTTAGAACGCCTTGGCGTCAATGTAACTGGAGAGCAGTTTCGACCCAAAAACGTTGCTGCAGTTCTTGTCACCGCCACCCTGCCGCCATTTGCACGGGCTGGTGGGCAGATTGACATCACCGTTTCCGCAATTGGGGACGCAAAAAGCCTTTTGGGGGGAACGTTAATCATGACCCCGATGAACGCCGCGGATGGCGAAATCTACGCGGTTGCTCAAGGTACCATTATTGCTGGAGGAGCAAAAGCCGAAGGTGACGGCGGCCAAGTTACTCAAGGTGTTCCAACATCTGGAACCATCCCATCCGGCGCTAGGATTGAACGGGAAATCGAATTTCAGCTCAGTTCCCTGAAAGACTTACGGCTAGCGCTTCGGGAAGCCGATTTCACGACCGCAGGACGAATTGAGCGAGCAATCAACAAAAATTTTGGCCGTTCCGTGGCAGTCATGTTAGATAGCGGTACAGTTATGCTCGACATCCCCGCCACTAGGGCGCGTTCAGTCGCACATGCTTTGGGTCGAATAGAAAATATCGAAGTTGAGCCAGAACGGAAAGCACGTGTAGTGGTCGATCAACGGTCAGGCACAATCGTCATGGGGGATGATGTCCGAATATCTCGAGTGGCAGTCAGCCAAGGAAATCTCACCCTCAGGGTTCAAGACGAGCCACTGGTTGTCCAACCCAATCCTTTTGCTGAGGGCCAAACCGTCGTAGTGCCTCGCACACGGGCTGCAATCGAAGAGGAACCTGGTATCGGATTGGCCGAAATCCCGTCCGGAGCTTCACTGTCTGAAGTTATTTCTGGTCTGAATGCTCTTGGTGTTTCACCTCGTGACATGATCGACATATTGAAGAGCATCAAAGCAGCTGGAGCTCTGCATGCGGAGTTCGTAGTTCGTTAGAACAGTGTAATATCCTTGTGGAACAGAGCCGTTAAACCAGGCCAAATGCCACTTTGCGTCAACAAAAGCGCGCAAGCTGCCGCCAGCGTAAGCTGTGAAACTGCCAAGGCCTGTGCAATCAGCACTGGAGATGAAGCATTTAGCCCAGCTACCGCTATGAGAAAGAGACCAGCCGTAACACTCTGCAGCATATCGTAAAATCTTCCACGTTCAACAACACGCATAAGCAGACTAGTGGCTCCAAATAGGATCGAGGCACATTGCCCAAGGACAAGCCATCTCAACACATCAATGAAGTTTTGATTCCCAATCCCTAGAGCAGCCGAGACATAGCCAGCACAACTCACAACAACCAAAGCAACAGCCCCACAAATCAATAAGTAGCCCAAATTGATCCGCGCGGCTGCTGCTTGAAACGGCAATGGTTGCCCATTTTCATAGAGAACCCGAAGTCGTGGTTCCGCTCTACACTCCAAACAAAAAAGGGAAAGCGGAAGGCAAAGAGAAATACCTCTTGCGGTCATATATATCGCGACAGCTTCAGCAGGAGCTATCCAAGGAACAATGATCAAATCTAGATAGCGCGTCACTACACGAAAAAATAAACCTGCGCTTCCGCCGCGGTCAGAGAACGCTAACTCTAACGAATGCCAAATACCTTGAACCATGATCCTACTCCACTCTCGATGCCACCCCTGACAACAAGAATCCAAGATAGTAGGTCAGTGTTTTAAGGGCGTTAACAAAAAGTGTTTTTCGTCGAAGATTTGAAACACCCTCTCCATACTTTTAGCTAGAAATAGCTTCGAACCAAACTGCCAGCAATTAACGCCCAACCATCTGCAATGACAAAAAATCCCAGCTTGAATGGAAGAGATACCACCGCAGGCGGCACCATCATCATCCCCATCGACATAAGTATTGCGGCCACAACTAGGTCGATGATTAAAAAGGGTAAATAGACCAAAAACCCAATTTGGAACGCGCGAGATATCTCAGAAAGCATAAAGCTTGGGACAAGTACGGAAAGAGGGGCATTCGCGGTGGGCTCTGCTGCTACCGTGTCCGGGCGTAACTCTGCCATGGCAAAAAAAGTATCAGGATCCAACCGTCCAGCCATAAAGACCCGAAATGGTTCTAAAGTAAGCGTAAATGCCAGCTCGACATCAATTTCTTCTCTTGTCAATGGCCCCACGCCATCAAGCCATGCCTTCGTAAAAACGGGTTCCATAATAAAATAAGTTAAGAACAGAGCGAGGCTTACAATTAACATATTGGGAGGCGATTGTTGCAACCCGATAGCTTGACGCAAGATCGACAAGACCGTTATCAAAAAGGGAAAGCAAGTTACCATGATTGCCAGCCCAGGTGCTAAGCTAAGCACTGTTAACAAAGCAAAAAGCTGAACTGTACGTGCCGAAATTGAGCCGTTATCCCCAAGCTCTATAGATAGATCTTGGGAAAAGGCAGCATGTGGAGCGGATACAATTACGCCAATGAAGAAAAAAGCTAACCAAAACTGGCGCATCAGATCCCCTGTTTCATGTCTGCAACTTCTGTCAAACGAACACTGAGTAACCCACGCTCATCTCCTTCTGCCTCTTCCAGAGTACCTCTAGCGATCAGCTTGTCACCAACATAAAGCTCCACCGGATCATCAACAGAACGATCTAAAGTCAGAACTGCATTCTCTCCCAGCATAACTAAATCGCGAACAAGGGGCCGAGCTTTTCCAACGCACACCGTAATTTCGATTGGAACTGAAGTGAATGGATTTGACGTATCTGTTGCGAGGGAAGTTTGATCAGACATCAGGAGACTCCGTTTGGCTATGGAAATTAAATGCGTTCATTGCTTTGGTGATCTCATTGCACACTGCATCCAAATCAATTTGGCGCTCTTGAGTATCAAGCGAGACAAACAGCTGATGCGCATTCAAAGCTGAATCCGATGAGAGCACGACAGGGGTGGTAAAATCAGCGCCTTCCAGCAACTCTTCCAATGTGAACAGGTTACTTTCTGAAACGCGCAGGCTAATTTCCGCGTCCATTTGTGTCTGCGCCAACTGCACCAATTGCTCAACAATATGAGCGCTGAATACGGCATTGACAGTAGCCGGAAGGAGAGACGTCATGATTTGCTCGAACAACGGCTTAAGCCCACGGTTCAGGCGCGTTACAGCCTCTTGATAGGTGAAGGACTGCTCTTGCAGAGTTACTAAAAACTCCTCACCGAAGTCTTTTTGCTCATCTGAAAAATTCTTTTCGGCATCAGTCCAACCGGCTTGATAACCTTCCTCAAAGGCGGCCAGCTTTTCGTCTTCAACCCGTTCTATTGGAACAGGATCTATTAGTTTTCCTTCAGCATCCAACGGGCCAAAATCGGTATATCTATGCGCAATGGAGGTCATACTTTCTCCTCCTTATCCTCAAGCCAACCGCGCAAGATCTCAACTGTTTCTTCTTGGCGTTCACCAATCATGTTTCTTAGTCTATCAACGGGGTCCTCCTGATTACCTACGGCTGAAGTAACTTCTCGCCCAGCAAAAGCGGCTTGTGATTGAGCCCCCCCCATATCTTCTGCCTCAAAAACAGTGGGCATCTGCGTTGCTACACCTTCAGCTGAAGACTGCCCGGAGGCTATCTGCAGTGCGCCCGCAGTTTCCGGTGCGGGAAGCGCTTCCGGCTCCCGCGACAAAACCGGCCGAATGACAAATAATCCTAAAATCAAAGTGACTACTGCAAGCACAAGCATTTGAATGGTGGACATCAGGTCTATGTCAAACTGGCTTAACAATGAGGTGCTGGCCTCTGTGCCGGAAGGAGCAACACTTTGAAGCGCCATCGATTTGAGCGTAATGATATCCCCTCGCTCAGCGTCAAAACCCACTGCCGAAGAAACTAATTCACGCAACGCGTCCATTTCTGCGGGGTCGCGAGGCTGAGAAATGGTCTCGCCCTGATCCGTAAGAACCACGGCTTCATTCACCAAAACAGCTACCGATAACCGTTTTATCGCGCCTGGTGCACGAATGATCTCTCGTTCGGTCTCAGATACCTCGTAATTGATCCGCTCACGGGTTTCGCTATTTTGTGATGAAGACTTCTCGCCACCTGCGCCATCTTGATCAGGCAAATTGCTCGCAACAGTGACATCTCCGCCAGACCCTTCTGCTGTGTTTGTACGTTCTTCAGTGTCGCTACTGATGGCAACGCGGCCCTCAGGATCAAAGCTGCGCTCACGAATTGCTTCACTCTCGGTTACGGTATCAACGCTAACCTCAACGATCGCATTCCCAAAGCCGACACGTGCCTCAAGCAAGCGTTGAACACGATCTCTTAACGTGTGCGCTTTGTCATCGCCTCCCTGGGTGGGAACTGCCTCTTCAGTGGCTCCAATCAGCGTGCCGTTTGCATCGATCACAGCGACATCTTCAGGAGACAAACCCGCAACAGCTGACGCAACCAAGAATCGGACAGCCTTGCCTTGTGCTGTTGAAATACCCCCACCGTTAGGTGTCAAAGACACAGATGCCTTTGGCGTTACACCTCTTTGAAACGGGTTTGATCCCGTACTAGCAATATGAACACGAGCCATTGCAATCGCTGGATTTGCAACGATGGTCCGGGCCAATTCGCCTTCCTTTGCCCGCCAGTAAGCCGCATCAAACATTTGGCTTGTTGTACCAAAACCAGTCAGTTGATCTAAGAGTTCATACCCCCGATTCCCATTTGCAGGCAAACCCTCGCTCGCCATCGTCAACCGCAATTGATCGCGCTGTTTGCTGTCTACAAAAATAGACCCTCCGCGCACATCAAAGACGACACCGCGCTGCTCCAAAGC
>JBDVSG010000065.1:0-35219 GCA_039967155.1 Sulfitobacter sp.
GGGGCTGTCGATCTAGCGGTTTGGCAAGGCTATGCCTCTGCGCCGATTGCATCGCAGACCTATACGGTTCACGGCACGGGTGTTATCGGCGCGGCATCTGATGCGCGCATGCCAGTGGCGGGTGCGTTGATTACCCGTTGCGCACAGGCAAAACGGGTTGTGCGTACCGCACCAGATGGCATGCAGTCGGCCTTTGATGTGTTGGGATGTGCTAGTCGTCTTCAGGCGGGTTAAAGGTTTCAGCGCGCGCGCGCGACCAACGTTCTTTGTATCCCAAATGATCTGACGCGTTTTTATCCACCAAAAAGCCAATGGGAAGATACGGGAAGGCTTGGTTCCCTTGCACCATTGAGCGGTCTGATTGGCGTTGCATCAGGTGGTGCGGTAAGAAGCGGCTGGGATTGTTAAGACCGGCAGCCCCTGTCATTTCGCCGAGCGCTTCGAGAGTGTTGCGGTGGAAACGTGCGACGCGGGCAGATTTATGTTCGGGATCCAATGCGCGGGCACGCAGCGGGTCTTGGGTTGCGACGCCAACGGGGCAATGGTTTGTGTGGCAGGCCTGTGCTTGGATGCAGCCAATTGAGAACATGAATCCGCGTGCGGAGTTGCACCAATCTGCGCCCAACGCCAACGCGCGGGCAATATCAAACGCCGTGATGATTTTCCCTGCTGCGCCCAATTTGACCTCATCTCTGATACCAGCGCCGCGAAGGGTGTTGTGGACAAAGGCAAGCCCTTCCACCATCGGCATCCCAACGTGGTTTGCAAATTCTAGTGGGGCAGCACCTGTGCCGCCTTCGGTACCATCCACAACAATGAAATCGGGAATGATGTCAGTGGCCAGCATTGCCTTTACCATGCACATGAATTCGCGCTGGTGGCCGATACACAGTTTGAAACCCACCGGTTTCCCGCCTGACAAATCGCGCAATTGGCCAAGAAACTCCATCATTTCGACAGGGGTCGAGAAGGCGGAATGGGAGGCGGGGGAGATACAGTCCACTCCCATAGGGATATCGCGCGCCTCTGCGATTTCTTCGGTGATTTTTGCGGCGGGCAACATGCCGCCATGACCGGGTTTGGCGCCTTGGGATAACTTCAGCTCAATCATCTTGACCTGATCACGGGCAGCTTGCTTGGCGAATTTTTCAGGACTGAAGGCGCCGTCTTCTGTGCGGCAACCGAAATAGCCTGAGCCGATTTCATAGATCAGGTCGCCCCCTGCGTCGCGGTGATATTTGCTGATCCCGCCTTCGCCAGTGTCATGGGCAAACCCGCCCATGCGGGCCCCTGTGTTCAATGCGGTAATGGCGTTCGCGGAAAGCGAACCGAAGCTCATCGCGGAGATATTATAGATTGAGGCGCTATAAGGTTGTGTGCAGTTTTTGCCGCCGACGGTGACCCGAAAATCGGTATCGTCAATGTGGCAGGGTTGAACGGAATGTGTGACCCAGCTGTAGCCGCCTTCGTAGACCCGTTTTTTGGTTCCGAAGGGCCGCGCATCTTCTTGGCCTTTGGCGCGCTGATAGACCAAACTGCGGGATTCGCGGCTGAAGGGTTCCTCGTCGTGGTCATCTTCCAGAAGATATTGGCGTATTTCGGGTCGGATGCTTTCTAGAAGAAAACGTAGATGGCCCAATACGGGGTAGTTGCGCAAGACCGAGTGTCGGGTCTGGCGAATGTCGTGCCACCCCAGAAGAGATAATGCAAAGAAAACCAAAAAGGGCAGGCAGAACCAGCTGGACCACATAAAGGTCGCAAGCAAACTGAGGGCCGCGAGCGATACAACGCATGCAAAGGTGCTAAAACGGGTGAGGGTGTTCAAATGTGGCATGCGTGGCTCCGAGCTGATGTTCCATGGCTAGCGTGGAAGTGTGTAGAGCGTATTAAAACGGCGTTGGCGAGGTAAGGAATAGGGTTTTACACGAAAAGGTTATAGCTGTGGCAGCATTGTATTGTGTTTCATAATAGGTGTTTAGGGGCGATTGGCTTGGCCCAGCGGTTCAAGCGAACGCAGAATATGCGGTGGCTTTAGAGCTTGGGGAATTAACATCTGCGCTCGGTCAGGGCCCCAGCGGTGGATGAGCTTTCACACGGTCGGGACGCGTTTAGGGGGCGAGGCCCTTGGCGGTGTGAAAAAAGCGTATGCTGGTCGTATTTGCCTATGTAAGCGATCTGCATGTACCGCTATATATCACGTATGGAACCTGCCATAGACCTGTCCAAAACCTCCATTGAAGAGCTCATCGTGTGCCCCGTGTGTGATGCGACCTATCAATTGCAGCGCCCCAGAAATGGTGAGCGCGCGGTTTGCGGGCGGTGTCACAAGGTGCTGATCGCGCCGCGAAACAAGGCGGGCATGCAGATCATCGCCGTGTCGATTGCGGTTGTAGTGCTGATCATTGCAGCCAGTATATTTCCATTTTTGCAAATTTCAGCAGCAGGCCAGAGCAATGCTGCCTCTATTTTGGATGCGGCGCTGGCATTTACCCAAGGGCCGATGATGATCTTGGCTTTGCTGACGGCGGGGTTCATCATCTTTCTGCCGTTGCTGCGTATGTTGCTGACGCTTTATGTGTTGGTGCCTATTGTTCTGGATCGCCCGCCAGCGCGCTATGCGATCCGCGCCTTTCGCCTGTCAGAGGCCTTGCGCCCGTGGTCGATGGCTGAGATTTTTGCGCTGGGCTGTGCTGTGGCTTTGGTAAAAGTCGCCGATCTGGCGACGGTCAGTTTTGGCCCCGCGTTTTGGATGTTTGGTGTTTTGGTGGTGCTTGTCATCGCGCAAGACGGTTTCATGTGTAGATGGACTGTATGGTACTCTCTCGAACACCCCAAAAAACGATAACCGCCCGCGATGCGGGGCTGGTTGCCTGCACGCGTTGTAGCCGCGCGTGGCCCATAGGCACGCCGAAATGCGGGCGCTGTGGCGCCAAACTGGTGTCGCGCGATACCCATAGTCTGCAACGGGTTTGGGCATTTTGGCTGGTTGGGCTGATGTGCTATGTTCCGGGTAATCTCTATCCGATGCTGCGCACCGAGCAGCTGTTTGGCACCGATGAGAGCACCATCATCAGCGGCGCGGTTGAGCTGGCCCACCATGGGTCTTACGGTGTGGCGGCGATCATTTTGATCGCATCGGTTCTGATCCCTGTTGGTAAGTTCTGGGCGGTTGCCTTTCTGGCGACAAGCGTGGGGAAATCGGGGGGTTTTGCCTCGCATAAACGTCTATTGGTTTTCGAAATAGTCGAGTATATTGGCCGTTGGTCGATGATCGATATTTTCGTGGTGGCAATCCTGTCCGCGCTTGTGCAAATTCATGGCTTGGTTTCTATTACTCCGGGGCCTGCTGCGATCTTTTTTGCGCTATCGGTTATTTTTACCATGCTATCTGCCCAAGCATTTGACCCGCGCATGATCTGGGACGCACAAACGAATGACGACGAAGGACCCGACCATGTCTGACAGCCCGCCCAACGTGACGATTGAGCCTGCGCGCAAACGGCACCTGACCAGTGTTTCTTTTATCTGGCTCATTCCTATTTTTGCGCTTGTTGTGGCCTTTGGTGTGGCGTGGCAATCCTATGCTGCGCGGGGGCCGCTGATTGTTGTTGAGTTTCTGGATGGGTCAGGCATTGCAGCAGGCGAGACCAAGCTGAAGTTCCGCGACATCGAAGTGGGTGAGGTTGAGGACGTCGGATTTAGTCCCGATTTGGGGCATGTAGAGGCGCATATCCGCCTAAAAAAGGATATTGCCCCCTTTGTTGACGCCAGTTCTGTGTTCTGGATTGTTCAACCCGAGGTCACCGCGCAGGGTATCAGCGGGCTCAGCACGGTGCTGAGCGGGGTTTACATCGAAGGGTCTTGGGACACCGATATCGGGGTGCCAGAACATCGGTTTCGCGGATCGGACGTGGCGCCGCTGATCAAACCGGGCACAAACGGATTGCAGATTGCCTTTCGCACCACGACCAACGGCACTTTGACAGATAACACGCCGATTCTGTTTCGCGGTATCGAAGTGGGCAAAATCGGCCGCGCGCAAATTGCCCGCAGCGGCGCTTTTGCGATTGTTGAGGCGCTTATCTATGAAGAACACCGTGGCTTGATCAATTCCTCCACGCGCTTTTGGGATAAATCGGGGTTTGAAGTCACGATTGGACCAGCGGGCGCAGAGATCGACTTTGCTTCGTTGGCGACGCTGGTGGGCGGGGGGATCACTTTTGATACCTTTGTTTCTGGTGGTGATCCTGTGCTGGACGGCGAAGTCTTTGATGTTTTTGTGGATAAAGAAACCGCTCGGAACAGCCTGTTCACGACCTCTGAGGTGGATCCGCTGCAATTGAGCGTGATCTTTGATGAAAATGTTTCCGGTCTGACGGTCGGTGCGCCGGTTGAGCTGAGCGGCTTTCGCGTGGGGACGGTCACCAGCCTGTCGGGCATCGTGGATTTTGATCAGTTCGGCGACAGTCGTGTCCGTCTGAATGTAATTATCTCGGTGCAGCCTGCGCGCCTTGGGTTGCCTGGTGATGTGACGGCGGGCGCTGCGCTGGCGTTGTTGAAGGACCGTGTGGCAAACGGGCTGCGCGCACGGCTGGCCACGGTTAGCTTGCTAACGGGGGGCTTAAAGATCGAGCTCATCGAGGTGGCGGATGCGCCCCCAGCTAAACTGGAAGCCATCGGGCTGGACCTACCGATCCTGCCAACCACCAAAGGCGAAACATCCGATGTCGCGGCCACGGCAGAGGGTGTGTTTAACCGCATCAATAACCTGCCCATCGAAGAGCTGCTGCTGAGCGCGATCAATGTGATGAACTCTGCCGAGGTGCTAATTTCCAATCGTGATTTACAAGAGACACCTGGCGATGTGCGCGCGTTGCTGGGGGAAATTTCGGGGATTGTGGCCTCGGATGATGTGAAGAACATTCCGATTGCCTTGAACGCAACGCTCACGCGGGTTGAGGCATTGGTCGCCGAACTGGAGCAACAGCGCATTGCTGAGACATTGGGCGCGACGCTGACGGCGGCCGCCAATGCGGCGGATGCGGTGACATCCTCTGCGGCGGGCGTGCCAGAGTTGCTGGCCGAAATTCAACGGGTGGCAGAAAAGGCCGCGACGTTGGAATTTGATACGTTGATCGCGGAACTGACGGCGCTTACGTCTTCAGCCGAAGCTTTGGTCAGCAGCCCTGAAACGGCACAGCTGCCTGTGGCGTTGGCAGGGGCCTTGGATCAGTTGAATGCGACCCTGAAGGAGCTGCGCGAAGGCGGGGCCGTGGAGAATGTGAACCAGACGTTGTCGTCTGCCCGCACGGCTGCGGATAGCATCGCGGTGTCAGCACGTGACCTGCCGCAGGTGATTGATCGGTTGAATGCTCTGTTTGTGCAGGCGGGCCGCACGATTGAAGGTTATGATAAGGGCGATCAGTTGAGCCGCTCTGCCGAGGCGGCGCTGCGCGACATTGCACAAGCTGCCAGCGCGTTGGAAAAACTGGCGCGCACGATTGAACGAAACCCGAATTCTCTGCTGTTGGGACGATAAAATGAAGTTTGCAAAACACCTTGCCACCGCTGCCACGCTGGCGTTTCTGGGGGCGTGTGGCGCGCCTGCGCTGGTTGCCGTTCAACCGCCTGCAATATCGGAAACTTTGCGCATCGGGTTTTCCTCGGTAGAGGTAAAAGACGTGTCGCTGCCCAGCTACGCGGCCGCCGATGAAGTCGCCCAGCAAGCCCCTGACGGGACGCTGGTCACCTCCAAAGTGCTCTGGGCAGATTCACCTGAGCGCGCGATTGGGCTAGAGCTGAGCCGCAACCTTGCGCGGTTGACCCGCAGGCGCATCGCCTCTGAACCGTGGCCCTTTGAGGAAGAGGCCGCCGCCACGTTGGATGTGCGCTTTGTTAATCTGGTGGCGGGAACGGATGGTACATTCCGTGCAACGGGGCAGTATTTTGTCGGTGTTTATGAAGGGCGCGAACGTTCGGGGCTTTTTGATCTGTCCCTTGCATATGATGCCGATGGTGGTCCTGCAGCCATTGCTCAGGCCCGCGGTCAGATCATTCTGGATCTCGCCAAATTTGTCGCCAAGAAAGGTCTGCGCTAGGGCTCTCCCTTGCGCGCGGGGGCATAGGGGCCTACATCGCTGCATATGGCACAGGTAAAATCATCATCCAAATCGGACCCGAACTACAAGGTCATCGCCGAGAACCGCCGCGCGCGGTTTGATTACGCGATCGCGGAAGACGTCGAATGCGGCATCATGCTTGAGGGCTCCGAAGTGAAATCCCTGCGCATGGGCGGATCCAACATCGCAGAAAGCTATGCCGCGGTTGAGGATGGTGAACTGTGGTTGGTGAACAGCTATATCGCGCCCTACAAACAGGCGAAAACCTTTGGCCACGAAGAGCGCCGCCGCCGCAAGTTGCTAGTTAGTCGCAAGCAGCTGGCCAGCATGTGGAACGAGACCCAGCGCAAAGGCATGACGCTGGTTCCGATGGTGATGTATTTCAACCACCGTGGCATGGCCAAGATTAAGATCGGCATCGCCAAGGGTAAAAAGCTGCACGACAAACGCGAAGATTCAGCCAAACGCGATTGGTCACGTCAGAAATCCCGCTTGCTCAAAGACCACGGTTAATCCATTTGCTGCATGGCTCGGGGCGTCTGGAATTCCCCGTTTCGGCGTAGCACCCAGTTGATATCTGTCACAGCGTCTCTCGTCTTTGCCGCGTAGCGAGGGTGGTTGCGTAAATCTGCGGCAGGTAAAGGGATGGAATTATGGAATTGATTATTGGTCTTTTGTCAGGTGCCGCGGGCGGTAATGCCGCAGGCAAAATTCTGGGAAAACTGGATCAGGGTACGTTGATCAACTCACTTTCGGGGATTGTTGGCGGTGGTTTGGGCGGCACGATTTTAGGCGCAATGGGCGCTGGCGGCGCAGAAGGTATGGATATCGCTGGCATTATCAGCCAAGTCGCAGGCGGCGGCGTTGGTGGCGGTGTTGTACTGGCTGTTGTTGGTGTTGTTCGTAACATGATCTCAAAATAGCATAGTTTGGGGCAGCACTGCGTGTTGCCCCCACTTGCCAGCGTGGGGTTGGAGCGCTAGGCATCGAAGCACCTGTCGAAATAGGGGCTTTACATGATAGACGATCCCAAAACTCTAGTATCCACCGAATGGCTTTCCAAGCATCTAAAAGATCCCGATCTGCGGATTTTGGATGCGTCGTGGTATCTGCCTGCAGATAATCGCGACCCTAAGGCTGAATATGACATGGCGCATATTCCTGGTGCGCGGTTCTTCGATATCGATGATATTTCCGATGGTCGCTCAACCCTGCCACATATGGCCCCCCCGATTGAAAAGTTCATGTCGCGGATGCGGGCGATGGGCGTCGGCGATGGGCATCAAATCGTAGTATATGATGGTGCGGGGATCATGTCGGCGCCGCGCGTTTGGTGGTTGTTTCGGCTCATGGGGCAAGAGAACATCGCGGTTTTGGACGGCGGCTTGCCCAAGTGGGTTGCTGAAGGCCGCCCCACAGAAGATATGCCGCCCATTCCACGCGATCGCCATATGACGGTGCGCTTTCAAAACAATCTGGTGCGTGATGTGACCCAAGTCGCCCATGCATCCAAGTTAGGCCTGCCACAGATCGTGGATGCGCGCGCCGCTGTGCGCTTCAGAGGAGAAGCCCCCGAGCCGCGTGAAGGCCTGCGCTCAGGCCATATCCCAAAGGCCCGCAATGTGCCGTTTAGCACACTGTTAACCAGCGACAAAACCTACAAGACACCCGATCAAACCCGCAAGGTGTTTGAAGATGCCGGCGTTGATCTGACCAAGCCGATTATCACTTCGTGTGGCTCGGGTATCACTGCCGCGGTTTTGGCTTTGGGGCTAGAGAGAATGGGGCACCATGAGTGGGCGCTTTATGATGGATCATGGGCCGAATGGGGAATGTACCCCACAGTGCCAATCGCAACTGGAGATGCGTGATGTTTGAGAACCTTCAACCACAACCTGCTGATAAAATTCTGGAATTGATCCAGAAGTTTCGGGACGACCCTCGCGATGAAAAGGTCGACCTAGGCGTTGGTGTTTATAAAGACGCGACAGGGCTCACCCCTGTGATGCGCGCCGTTAAAACAGCCGAACATCAGCTGTGGGAAACACAAGACAGCAAAGTATACACTGGTCTCGCAGGCGATCCGGCCTTTGGCGATGCCATGATTGATCTGGTGTTGGGCGATGCCGTGGCCCGCGATAGTGTCGCGGCGGCAGGAACACCAGGGGGCACGGGCGCTGTGCGTCAAGCTTTTGAGCTGGTCCAGATGGCGCGCCCTGACGCGCGTGTTTTTGTCTCTGACCCTACTTGGCCGAACCACATTTCAATCCTGAACTATCTGGGTATAGAAATTGTCCCCTATCGCTATTTCGACAATGAAACACGTGGTGTTGATTTTGATGCGATGCTGGAAGATCTGAAAACGGCCAAACAGGGGGACGTCATCCTGCTGCACGGCTGCTGTCACAACCCAACTGGCGCGAACCTGAACAGTGCGCAATGGGATGAAGTCATCAAAGTGCTGCTTGAAACGGGCGCCACGCCAATGATCGACATCGCCTACCAAGGCTTCGGGGATGGCTTGGACGAAGACGCTGTCGCAACGCGCAAAGTCGCGGCTGCTGTGCCGGAATGCCTGATCGCTGCCAGCTGTTCCAAAAACTTCGGCATCTACCGCGAACGCACTGGCCTGCTGATGTCCATCAGCGCCGACCGCAACGCTCAGAGCTTGAACCAAGGTACATTGGCCTATCTGAACCGTCAGAATTTTAGCTTCCCGCCAGATCATGGCGCGCGGTTGGTGACGATGATCCTGAACGACGCCGCTCTGCGTGCCGATTGGCAGGCAGAACTGGAAGACGTGCGCTTATCGATGTTGAACCTACGCACGCAACTGGCCTCCGAACTTCAACGCTTGTCAGGCTCAGACCGGTTCAGCTTCCTTGCGCAGCATCGGGGCATGTTCTCCCGTCTTGGCACAACGCCCGAGATCGTGGAAAAGCTGCGCGCCGATCATGGCATCTACATGGTGGGGGACAGCCGCATGAACATTGCAGGGCTGAACGCGCAAACTGTGCCAATCCTCGCCAAAGCAATTATCGACTGTGGCGTGTAATACGGCTCATCACACAGCCCTAATCTCACTGGCTTAAAATACCCCGGGGGAATTGGCCGACAGGCCAAGGGGGCTGGCCCCCAACTACCCCGGGCCAAACAACAAAAAAAGGCCCCCATCAACCGATGGGGGCCTTTCGTATTTTAATAGCGCTCAGGCTGCGGGATTAGCCGCGTGTGAACTCAGGGTATGCTTCCATGCCCAGCTCAGCAGTGTCGAGACCAGCGATCTCGGCTTCTTCGCTGACGCGGATACCCATTGTTGCTTTCAGAATGAACCAAACCAGACCGGATACAACGAAGGTGAAGATACCAACAACAACGATGGAGTAGATCTGCGTGCCAAGGTTCGCGTCGCCGTTCGTCAGAACAACTGCGATTGTACCCCAGATACCTGCAAACAGGTGAACAGGGATCGCACCAACAACGTCATCGATTTTCAGCTTGTCGAGGAATGGAACCGCAAAGACCACGATCACACCACCGATACCACCGATCAACGTCGCCATGCCCAGGCCAGGCGTCAGAGGCTCAGCTGTGATGGATACGAGACCAGCCAATGCGCCGTTCAGGACCATTGTAAGGTCAGGCTTTTTGTACAAGATTTGCGTCAGGATCAGCGCAACAACAGCACCACCAGCAGCAGCTGCGTTTGTGTTCGCAAAGATGCGGGATACGTCTGCGATGTCGCCTACGGAACCCATCGCCAGCTGTGAGCCGCCGTTGAAGCCGAACCAACCGAGCCACAGGATGAACATACCCAGTGTCGCCAGTGCAAGGTTGGAACCTGGCATTGGGTTTACACGGCCGTCTTTGTATTTACCGATACGTGGTCCAAGGATCAGCGCGCCTGCCAGAGCAGCCCAGCCGCCAACGGAGTGCACAACAGTGGAGCCCGCGAAATCAAGGAAGCCTGCTTCGTCCAAGAAACCGCCGCCCCATTTCCAGGATGCTTGCAACGGATAGATGATGCCGGTCAGAACGATAACGAAGATCAGGAAGGGCCACAGTTTGATGCGCTCGGCCAAGGCACCCGATACGATGGATGCTGTTGCCGCACAGAACATCAGCTGGAAGAAGAAGTCGGAGCCAGTGGAGGCATATTCGCCATCATCAGCGCCGGCCAGATCGATGCCAACAGCTTCCAGAACGCCTGCGCCGAATACGCCGGATACAACGCCTTCTACAGACCATGTGCCCAGTGGGTACATCAGGTTATAGCCAAACGCCCAATAGGCGATTGTTGCCAAAGAAAACAGCGCCACGTTTTTGGTCATCTGCATGGTTACGTTTTTGGAACGGACCAAGCCGCCTTCGAGCATGGCAAAACCTGCCGCCATGAAAAATACCAAAAAGCCGCCAATGAGGAACAGCAGCGTGTTCATGATCCAGATCATATCAGCGGACACAGGGGCCGCCGCATCTTGGGCCGCCGCCAATGTCGGCAGCAATGTTGCTGTCGCGGCGACTGGAATGAGAAATTTCTTATTCATCGTTTCGTCCTTGAGTTTAGATAGCGTCTTCGCCGGTTTCACCTGTACGCACGCGTACAACCTGCTCGACATCGAGCACGAAAATCTTGCCGTCACCGATTTTTCCGGTCTGGGCTGTCTTCGTAATAACTTCGACCATCTGGTCGGCGATAGCGTCTGCTACGACCAGTTCCAGTTTTACTTTTGGTACAAAGTTCACAACGTATTCAGCGCCGCGATAGATTTCTGTGTGGCCCGACTGCGCGCCGAACCCCTTAATTTCTGTGACCATCAGACCGCGCACGCCTGCTTCGGTCAGCGCTTCGCGGACCTCTTCAAGCTTGAATGGTTTGATTGTGGCAATGATGAGTTTCACCGATTTGTCCCCTCTGAAAACGCAGGACTTCCTGCATGATGGGGCATAGAAGTGTGGAAACAGGTCCAAAAGGGAAGATAGCCTAGGGGGAAGGTGGTGGCTGTAGAGGGTGAATTGAACAAATTTTGAGCTGAAAATAAGATTTGACTAAAAATTAGTCACAATATGAACGCTGTCGTTTGCATCAAAAGCTAAACAATCATGAGATAGAGGGCTAAGGTGGCAAAAAACAACAGCCGAGCAGGCAAGATAACACATGAGTGATTCACCCAAGCGAAAGCGGCCATTGGTCGCCGAAAACCGGTATGGAACGCGCGCCAAAGCGGCGGCGGCAAAACCCGTGGCCAAAGCAAAGGCAAAACCCAAAGCTAAGGCAAAGGCCAAACGCGCAAGAAAGCCGGCAAAGCAGCGCCGCGGCGGTATTCTAGGTTTGCTCAGCGCCATGGTGCGGTGGGTGCTGCGTCTGATCTGGGTGATCACGTCGCGGTCTGTGCTGGTTGCATTCGCTGTTCTTGCTTTGGCTGTGGGCTATTATTCCACCACTCTGCCGCCCTTGGGTGATTTGTTGGACGGCCGTGCCAGCGGTTCTGTCACCATGTTGGACAGTGACGGAGAGGTCTTTGCGTGGCGGGGGGATCAATTTGGCGGCGCGGTTACGGCCGAGAATGTCTCCAAGCATCTCAAGAACGCGGTCGTCGCGACCGAAGACAAACGGTTCTACAAACATTTTGGTCTCAGCCCACGCGGCATTGCCTCTGCGGTGCGTATCAACCTCAGTGAGGGGCGCGGACCTTTGTCGGGGCATGGTGGTTCTACTATTACGCAGCAGACAGCAAAATTGCTGTGTCTGGGCGAACCGTTTGACCCGACCAAAGGGCAGACAGAAGCCGAGTATGAGGCAGAGTGCCGCCGTGGCTCGCTCAAGCGTAAGGCAAAGGAAGCGGTCTTTGCCATGGCGATGGAGGTCAAGTACTCCAAGAACGAGATCCTATCGATCTATCTGAACCGCGCCTATATGGGCGGTGGTGCTTATGGCGCCGAGGCCGCAGCACAGCGTTTCTTTGGCAAACACGCAGCAGAGATTGATCCTGCTGAATCAGCAATGATTGCAGGGTTGTTGACAGCACCCAGCACATTGTCGCCGACCTCTAATCTGGAGCGGTCGCGCAACCGCGCAGCAACGGTGCTGCGTTTGATGAACGATCAAGGCTATCTGTCGGATGAGGAAGCGGCCACCGCACAGGCCAACCCCGCAACATTGTCCGAGGCCGCCGAGGCCCGCGCGGGCGGTTATTTCGCCGATTGGGTGATGTCGACAGGCCCAGAGTTTTTTACGCGCAACACAACCGAAGACGTGATTTTACGGACAACGCTGGATCAGCGCATGCAGCGCGCTGCCGAGGATGGCCTGAACTGGGTGTTCGACAATAAGGTGCGTGCGGGCTCCAAGGCGCAGGCCGCCATTGTAGTGATGAGCGCGGACGGCGCTGTGCGCGCGATGGTCGGGGGGCGAAAGACAAAAGTATCTGGTGCCTTTAACCGTGCGACCCAAGCGTTGCGCCAGACAGGGTCGGCCTTCAAACCTTTCGTTTATGCTGCAGCACTTGATCTGGGGTATTCGCCCAATGACCTGGTGGATGACAGCCCCTATTGTTTGAACATTCCGGGATCGGGGCAGTGGTGTCCGAAGAATTACACCAACCGATTTGTCGGGCAAACGACGATGACCAATTCTTTGGCCAAGTCGTTGAACATCCCCGCCGTCAAAATCTCGGAGAGCGTCGGACGCGAGACAGTAAGCGCGGTTGCCTCCCAATTCGGGATCAAGAATGATCTGGCGGCGGGCCCTGCGTTGGCATTGGGCGCCTCGGAGAGCACGTTGATTGAAATGACGGGCGCTTTTGCGGGTATTTTGAACGGGGGGTCCTCTGTGACGCCCTTTGGCTTGATCGATCTGCGCCTGCGCGGCGATGCAGAGCCGTTGATGGGCACCGGTGGCGGTATCGGCGAACGTGTCATTCAAGAAGGCGCCGCTGGCCAATTGATCTATATGATGGAGAAGGTCGTCTCGGAGGGAACAGGCCAGCGTGCGCAATTCGGCGGCCGCCAACTGGCTGGGAAAACGGGCACGACCTCGGCTGCAAAGGACGCGTGGTTCATCGGCTTCTCGGCCGACTATGTTGCAGGTGTCTGGATGGGCTATGACGATAACACGCCGCTGAAGGGGGTCACCGGCGGGGGCCTGCCCGCCGAGATTTTCCGCGAAGCTATGAAGCGCGTGCATGCGGGCGTTCCGTTGCGGGATCTGCCGATTGTCGTACCAGCCCCCGCGCAGGTGGTGTTTGAGGGTGACGTGAACGATGTTGCCCCTATTGAGGCTCAGCAGCAGCAAACCGCACCCAAAAAACCGGTGAGCGTCATCGATCAGGTCTTGCAAGATATCTTTGGTGGCGGTGGTTCAGGCAGTTCTGCAGATAATCCCAACGCTGGGGATCGTTGACATTTAACGAATCCGGTGCACTTGTTGGGGTCATTATATAAACGCAAAAATTTTGAACCGATTGCACAACGCTTGGGTGTGGAACAGCACACGACGAATGATATTAGTAATTCGCTGATGTTGAGCAGTAATAATAGGGCCTGAAACGGGCTGTTGGAGACCGAAGTTATGCAAAGTGATGCCGTAAAAAGCGGTCGTGAGGAATTGCGCCAGACCCGCAAACGCAGCCGCATGTTGTATTGGACGGTTGGACTGTTTTCGGCGTTTGCGAATATTCTGATGCTGACAGGCCCGCTGTACATGCTGCAGGTCTATGACCGTGTTTTGGGGTCTGGCAGCCAAGAAACGCTGGTGGCGTTGTCACTGTTGGTGGTCTTCATGTACAGCGTGATGGGCATTCTGGATTACACGCGCGGGCGCATCATGGGGCGTATTGGGGCACGGTTTCAGGATGATCTGGATCGCCGTGTTTTTGATGCGGTTGTGCGAAAATCGGCTGTCGCACCTGATATGAAAACGAATGCCAGCCTTGCCGATTTGGAATCTGTTCAGCGGATGATCACTTCACCCGTTTTGATGGCTGCGTTTGATCTGCCTTGGACGCCGATCTTCTTTGCGGGCATTTTCCTGTTCCACCCCTTTTTGGGGTATCTCGCGCTGATTGGCGCCGGGGTCTTGATTGCAATCGCTATTGCCAACCAATTCCTGTCGCGCAACGCGCAGGCGCGCTCTGGGGTGGCGGGACAGCAGGCCGCCGCCATGGCTGATCAGATACGCACCGAGGCGGAAATGGTGCAGGCGATGGGCATGCGCGAAGCGGCCTTTGCGCGGTGGCAAAAAGCGCGCCGTGTCGCGTTAGAAGGCCAAGTGCGCGCCGCGGACGTGGGCGGCACGTTTACGTCGATGACAAAAACCATTCGTCTGTTTTTGCAATCCGCCATGTTGGGCATGGGGGCCTATTTGGTGCTGGAAAACCAGATGACGCCAGGGGCGATGATCGCGGGCTCTATTCTGCTGGGGCGTGCATTGGCACCGGTTGAGATGATGCTGAACCAATGGGCTGTTTTGCAACGTGGTCATGCAGGCTGGAACAACCTGAGCGAACTGCTGGGCACGGTCAGACCAGACAGCACCCGCACAGAGCTGCCGGTCCCCAAGGCGGTCTTTGCCGCAAAAAACCTGACCGTTGTGCCGCCAGGCGAAAAGCAAGCATCGCTCAAGTCCATCTCCTTCAATGTTGTGCCCGGGCAAGCTGTTGGTGTGATCGGGCCGTCGGGGTCAGGTAAATCAACGCTGGCGCGGACTTTGATGGGGGTCTGGCGCCCTGCGGGTGGGTCCATTCGTCTGGATGGTGCTGCGCTTGAACATTACGGCACAGAGACATTGGGCAAACATATCGGGTATTTGCCGCAGCGGGTCTCCTTATTTGACGGCAGTATCGCCCAGAACATCGCGCGGTTAGTGGATGAACCCGACGCGACCAAAGTTGTGGCCGCGGCAAAAATGGCGGCTGCCCATGAGATGATACTGGAGCTGCCAGATGGGTATGACACAATCATACGTGCGGGGCAGGTACGGTTGTCAGGGGGGCAGATGCAGCGAATTGGCCTTGCGCGCGCCCTTTATGATGATCCGGTGATTTTGGTGTTAGATGAACCGAACTCGAATCTCGACAATGTGGGGTCGCAGGCGTTGAACCAAGCGATCCGTGGCATGAAGGAAGCAGGGCGTTCGGTGATGATTATGGCGCACCGCCCTGCGGCGATTCAGGAATGCGATACCTTGCTGGTTCTTGATGGCGGTATGCGCATGGCCTTTGGTCCCAAGGACGAAGTGTTGAAAGGCATGGTGAAAAACCATCAGGATATCCAAAAATCGCCCAACGGCGCGGGAGGCGTGACATGAGCAGCGCAAGGAAATGGTCCGCTTGGCGGCCGGTGGTGCTGGGGTATTTGGGGATTGCAGTGCTGTTCGGGGGCTTTGGCTCATGGGCGGTGATGTCCAACATCGCAGGTGCGGTGGTGGCGTCAGGCCGAATTGAGGTGGACCGGAATCGTCAGGTTGTCCAGCATGATACCGGCGGCACGATCGCTGAAATCTTGGTGGATGAAGGGGATCTTGTGAAGGCGGGGCAGTTGTTGTTGCAGCTGGATCCGCAGCAGGTGCAATCAGAGCTGGTGCTGATTGAGGGTCAATTGTTTGAGCTGATGGCACGTCGCGGGCGTCTGGTGGCGCAGCGTGATGGGCTTGATAAGATCGAATTCGCAGATGATTTGGTTGAGGTGGGGCAAAACAACCCCGATGCCAAAGAGCTGATGGAAGGGCAGCGCAATCTCTTTTTTGCGCGCCGCGACAGTGTGGACCGCGAGATTGAGCAGCTGGGCAAGCAGCGCAACCAGATTGAGGATCAGATCAAAGGGATTACAGCGCAGGAAGCGGCTCTTGGCACTCAATTGAGCCTGATTGAGCAACAGCTGGAGAGCCAGCAAACACTGCTGGATCAAGGGCTGGCGCAGGTGTCGTCTGTTTTGGGATTGCAGCGTGAAAAGGCCCGTTTGACGGGGCAAATCGGCGAATTGGTCGCCTCTCGCGCGCAATCCGAAGGCCGCATCACCGAGATCGAGATCGTCGAACTGAAACTGGGTACCTCTGGCCGCGAAGAAGCAATTTCGCAGTTGCGGGAAACCCGTTTCCGCGAATTGGCGCTGGCCGAACAACGCCGCGCCATGCTGGCCACCATAGACCGGTTGGAGATTCGCGCGCCTGTTTCGGGAATCGTTTATTCGATGCAGGTGACCACGCCGCGGTCGGTCATTCAGGCCGCCGCGCCGCTGATGTTTTTGGTCCCCCAAGACCGCCCCCTAGTGATTGCCACGCAGGTCTCTCCGACCAATGTGGATGAAATTTCGGTAGGCCAAGAGGTGAACTTGCGGCTGTCCTCATTGGATCAACGCACAACGCCTGAGCTGAAAGGACAGGTGATGGTGATCTCGGCGGATGCACTGGATGATGCCAACACAGGCGCCAGCTATTTCCGTGCGGAAATCACATTGTCCCCCGGAGAGATCGAGCGCTTGCCAGAAGACACGCAATTGTTGCCGGGTATGCCGGTTGATGCCTTTATCAAAACGGGGGACCGATCGCCGCTGACCTACTTGCTAAAGCCGGTGATGGATTATTTTGCAAAGTCATGGCGCGAAAGCTGATCTAGGGGTCTTTCGCGCTGCGATAAACAAGGTTAACTTGCGCGAAAGACATGTTTCTTAGCAAAGGACTGCCAATATGAGCATTGCACAACGTCTTACCGATCTGGGGATCACCCTGCCAGATGCATCCGCACCTGCGGCCAATTATGTACCTTTCGTTCAGGTGGGCAGCACGTTGTATGTGTCGGGCCAAATCTCACGCACGGATGATGCGTTGATTACTGGTGTTGTAGGCGATGACATGACCGCGCAAGAAGGTGCTGCGGCTGCAAAAACCTGTGCTCTGCAATTGCTGGCGCAGGTGAAAGAAGCCTGCGGCGGCGATATCGATCGTCTTGTCCGCGTTGTGAAGCTGACTGGTTTTGTGAATTCGACCAAAGACTTCACTGACCAGCCAAAAGTCGTGAACGGGTGTTCCGATTTTCTGGTTGAGGCTTTGGGCGATGCAGGGCGTCACGCGCGCTCGGCCGTATCTGCAGGTGCATTGCCGTTGGGCGTCGCTGTTGAAATCGAAGGCATCTTCGAGATTTCATGAGCGGGCCGGCTCTCCCAAACAGCTTTGTGCGGTTGCCGTTAACGCACCGTGCATTGCATGACGTTAACGCAGCGCGACCGGAGAACTCTCGCGCTGCTATTCGTGCTGCTATCGCCGCCGGATATGGCATCGAAATTGATGTCCAGCTCAGTGCTGACGGGGCGGCGATGGTGTTCCACGATTACCATCTTGAGCGGTTAACAGATGTGCAAGGTGCGGTTCAGCTGTTTACATCTGAGACGTTGAAATCCACCGCGTTGCGCGGCGGGGATGAAGGTATCCCTGATTTGGCAGAAGTGCTTGCGCTGATCGCGGGGCAGGTGCCGCTGCTGATCGAGATGAAAGACCAAGATGGCGCTATGGGACCAAATGTTGGCGCGTTGGAACGCGCTACTGCTGAGGCATTGACTGGTTATCAGGGCGATGTCGCGGTGATGTCATTTAACCCGCATTCAGTGGCCATGATGGCGCAGCTTTGCCCTGACGTGCCGCGGGGCCTGACCACATCGGCCTATCGCAAAGAAGACTGGCCGTTGACCGCTGAAACCTGCGAGACGCTGCGCCTTATTCCAGACTATGACCGCGTGGGTGCCAGTTTCATCAGCCACGAAGTCGGCGATCTGGATAATCCGCGCGTAGCAGAGCTGAAGCAACAAGGTGCTGTGATCCTCTGTTGGACGGTCCGCTATGCCGAACAAGAAGCCCAAGCACGGCAAGTCGCGGATAATATTACCTTTGAAGGCTATGCCGCTGCTTTTCGGGAATAAACTCTTTTAGCTTGAACATCGCGCAAGCTGCCCCATTTATAAGTCTTGTACACACAGCAGGGACACCGGCATGAGCGCGCAAGAGGTTGAAATCAGGATCATCCCGTCGCTGTCCCAGATAGAGGCCGCACAATGGGATGCCTGCGCCTGTCCCGAAGCCGCGATGACGGGGCGGCCTCATGATCCATTCACAACCCATCGGTTTCTCTACGCGCTAGAGCAAAGCGGCAGTGTCGGGGATGGAACAGGGTGGCAGCCGCAATATCTGACTGCAGCCATCGATGGGGAAATAATCGGTGTTGCCCCTCTCTATGTGAAATCCCATTCTCAGGGCGAGTATATTTTTGACCATGCGTGGGCCAACGCCTATGAGCGCGCAGGCGGTCGGTATTACCCCAAATTGCAGGTCGCGGTGCCCCATACCCCCGCCACAGGGCGCAGGTTTTTGACCCGCACGGGGTTTGAGCAGGCGGGATTTGACGCGTTGGTCCAAGGCGCGGTGCAGCTGACCGATAACAACAACCTCAGCTCGCTGCACGCGACGTTCTGCACAGCCGAAGAAGCGCGCCGCGCCGAAGCGCTGGGCATGATGGCCCGCAAAAGCCAGCAGTTCCACTGGTGCAATCAGGGGTTTGACGATTTCAACGGTTTTTTGGCCACGTTGAGTTCGCGCAAACGTAAAAACCTGCGCAAAGAACGCGCAACAGCCCAAGGCTTTGGCGGTACGATCCACCGTTTTACGGGCGATGAGATCCAGCCGGAACATTGGGACGCCTTTTGGATTTTCTACCAAGACACGGGCGCGCGAAAATGGGGCCAGCCTTATTTGACCCGTGCGTTTTTCAACATCGCACAGGATGTTCTGCGCGATGATTTGGTTTTGGTGCTGGCGGAACGGAACGGGAAATGGATCGCGGGGGCGTTGAACTTCATCGGGGCGGATGCGCTTTATGGCCGCTATTGGGGCTGTACAGAGCATCATTCCTGCCTGCATTTTGAGCTGTGCTATTACCAAGCAATCGACATCGCGATTGAAATGGGGCTGAACACCGTAGAGGCGGGCGCTCAGGGGGAACACAAGCTGGCGCGCGGGTATTTGCCCACGCCGACATGGTCTTTGCATTGGATGCGCGATCAGGGTTTCGCCCGTGCTGTTGGTGACTATCTAGAAGCAGAGCGGGCAGCGATAGACGAAGAAATAGATGTTCTAACTGAATACGGCCCGTTCAAAAAAGTAGAAGTCGAGGAACAGGAATGACCGAAAAACTAAGCGCAGAATCGCGGGGCCCTTTGTTAGGGCCACTGTTGCAGAATGGCTGGGCAATGGTTGCGGGGCGTGATGCGATCACCAAAACATTTGAATTCAAGGATTTTGCGGATGCATTCAGCTGGATGACCCGCGCGGCCCTTTGGGCGGAAAAATGGAACCACCACCCTGAATGGAGCAACATCTATAACAAGGTCACGGTCACTTTGCTGACCCACGATGTCGACGGGTTAAGCGCGCTGGATGCCAAATTGGCGCGTAAGCTGGATGGCATTTAACGGATCGTTTTGGTGTCTATGGGCCGCAGTATTTGCGGCCCATAAATTGGATTACATGCTGGCCAGCAGGCCTTCGCCACCTGAAACCTCACAAACGCCTGGGTTTTCTTCTTCTTGCAGTAGGGTCACTTTGCCGTCGTCGACCAGCATCGCATAGCGCTTGGAACGGGCGACCAACCCTGCGGGGGCCGCATCAAAATCCATACCAATCGCTTTGGTGAATTCTGATGATGCATCGCCCAGCATGGTGATGCCGACAGCGGCTGCACCTGTCGCATCGCCCCATGCTTTCATCACAAAAGGGTCGTTGCACGATACGCAGATGATCTCATCCACGCCTTTTGCGTCGAATTTATCTTTGGTACGGATGAAGCTGGGAACATGCGCGGAATGGCAGGTCGGGGTGAATGCACCTGGAACGGCGAAAACCACAACCTTTCGCCCTTTGGTCTTATCGCTCATTTTGACGGGGGTGGGGCCATCAGCGCCCATTTCCACCAGTGTTGCATCGGGCAGTGCGTCGCCTTGAGAAATTGCCATGGGAAAACCTTTCATGTGATTGTGTTTGTCCTCTTGCCAGATATAGGGTCTGCAAGAGTTCGGGACCAGAGCATCAAAGGAGATATCTATGCGCCATATCGTTGTGATCGGAGCAGGGCAGGCAGGGTCATCTTGTGTGGTGAAGCTGCGCAATGGTGGCTTTGATGGAAAGATCACTTTGATTGGATCAGAACCGGTGCCGCCCTACCAACGCCCGCCCCTGTCCAAGGCCTATCTGCTGGGCGATATGGCGCTAGAGCGGTTGTTCCTGCGCCCAGAGAGTTTTTATGCAGAAAACGACATTGATTTGCGCATGGGAGCCACCGTTGAGGCGATCAACACAAAAACGCAAGAAATCACCGTAAACGGTGAAACGCTGTCCTATGATGATTTGGTGCTGACCACGGGATCGGTTCCCCATTCCCTGCCCGAAGCCATCGGCGGCCGCTTGGACGGTGTACATGTGGTGCGCGGATTGGCGGATGTGGATGCCATGGCGTCGCGCTTTGTCCACGGGGCGCGGGTGCTGATTGTGGGGGGGGGCTATATCGGGCTGGAGGCCGCATCGGTTGCGGCCAAATTGGGGCTGGAGGTGACTTTGGTTGAAATGGCGCCACGTATTTTGCAACGGGTGGCCTCGCCCGAGACATCGGATTTCTTTCGTAGTTTGCACCGTGGGCACGGCGTGGATGTGCGTGAGGGCGTTGGGCTGGCGCGTCTTACGGGTACGGATGCCGTCAGCGGCGCCGAGCTGACCGACGGCACCACATTGGACGTGGATTTTGTGATCGTGGGTGTTGGCATCGCGCCTGCAACGGCATTGGCCGAGGCGGCAGGCATTACCTTGGACAATGGCATCGCGGTGGATGCCCATGGGCGCACCAACGCGGCGCATGTATGGGCAGCGGGCGATTGCAGCTCTTTCCCTCATGGTGGGGGGCGGATCAGATTGGAAAGCGTGCCCAATGCGATTGAACAAGCCGAGGTTGTGGCCGAAAACCTGATGGGTGCTGAGAAAACATATCTGGCCAAACCGTGGTTCTGGTCTGATCAATATGACGTAAAGCTGCAAATCGCTGGGCTGAATACAGGCTATGACCACGTTGTTACCCGCGGTCAGGCCCCAGGCCCTGTGTCCTTTTGGTATTATCACGGAGAGACGCTGCTGGCTGTGGATGCGGCCAATGATCCGCGCGGGTATATGGTGGGTAAGCGGTTGATCGAGAATGGCAAATCCCCCGCGCCTGACGTGATCGCCGATACTGAAACCGACCTGAAGGCCTTGTTGAAGGCATGAGGATCATTGCTGGAAAACACCGTGGAACGGTGCTGGCCGATGTGGGAGCTGGCGATGCAGCTGCCCATCTGCGCCCGACTTCTGACCGTGTCCGCGAAAGCCTGTTTTCCATGCTGACCCATCTGAGCGTCCTCCACAACGCGCGGGTGTTGGACCTGTTTGCAGGCACAGGAGCGCTGGGGTTAGAGGCGCTGTCGCGCGGTGCAGCCGTTGTGACTTTTGTCGAGAACGGGCGCACGGCGCAAAAACTGGTTGCCCAGAATGTGGCCAAGCTGCGGGTGCAAGACAGCACTTCGGTCCTGCGCCATGATGCGACGGCTTTGGGGGCTTGCGCGGATGACCCCTTTGATCTGGTGTTCCTAGACCCGCCTTATGGCAAGGGGATGGGCCAGCAAGCGCTGAGCGCCGCACGCGCAGGTGCCTGGCTGGCCACTGGAGCAACGATTGTCTGGGAAGAAAACAGCCCGATGGACGCGCCGGCTGGGTTCACGCGCCGTGATCGGCGCAAATACGGCGATACGCATGTAACGTTATTGACTGTTGATTGACCGCCCGACGCCAATGCCAAGGGCGGCCAATTAAAAAGTCGGTCTAATAGGTCGGGTGGAACTTACCTGCGGGCGACAGGGTGAAGATTTCATAGCCCGTCTCGGTCACGCCGATGGAATGCTCAAACTGCGCGGATAGCGATTTGTCGCGGGTGACAGCGGTCCAATCATCGGCCAATGTTTTGGTCTCGGCGCGGCCAAGGTTCACCATCGGTTCAATTGTGAAAAACATGCCCGGTTCCAGCACGGGTTTTGTGCCAGCCTTGCCATAGTGCAGCACGTTTGGCGGCGCGTGGAAAACGCGGCCAAGGCCGTGACCGCAAAAATCCGTGACCACTGACATGCGGTGGCCTTCTGCAAAGGTCTGAATTGCGTGGCCGATATCGCCAAAGGTGTTGCCAGGTTTGACCATTTCAATCCCGCGCATCAGCGCCTCATGGGTGATGTCGATCAGGCGCTCGGCCTTGCGCGACAGTTTGCCCGCGACATACATGCGTGAGGTGTCGCCAAACCAACCGTCCACAATCACAGTCACGTCGATGTTCACGATATCGCCGTCTTTCAGCTTTTTGTCACCGGGGATGCCGTGGCAGACCACATGGTTGATCGAAATACAGCTGGCGTGTTGATAGCCTTTGTAGCCGATGGTCGCCGATTTTGCGCCTGCCGCGTTCACCTTTTCTTCGATGATACGGTCAATTTCAGCGGTGGTTTGGCCCACGACGACATGTTCGGCGATCTCATCAAGGATGGTCGCAGCTAGTTTGCCTGCGGCGTGCATACCCGCGAAATCTGACGGGTCGTGGATGCGAATGCCGTCTTTGGTTGTGCGACCTTTATGGGTGTCTGTCACGGGTCTCTCCATGGGTTGTTTGGGCTTGTTTAGCGCGGCGGGCGGCCAAGGGCCAGAGGCGCTGCAAGGGTGATGCCTTGGGGTGTGATGTGGGTGCCGATGGCGATGGTTTCAACACCCGCTATTGTCGCGTGTTCATGGGCGGCAGCGTATTTGGGGTCAATGTCTGCGGCGATGCTCACATGGGTGCAATCGGTGCGTTGCACCAGATACAGCAGAACCGCGCGGTGGCCTGCGCGCGCCACATCGGCCAGATCATTCATATGTTTGGCGCCCCGCGCGGTGACGCTGTCGGGGAATTCGGCCAAAGGGGGGGTGCGGCACAGAGTGACGGATTTCACTTCGACGTAGGCGTCTGGCAGGCCGTCTTGGCTTAGCAAGAAATCAACGCGTGAATTTGCGCCATATTTGACCTCGGGGCGCACTGTTTTATAGGCGCTCAGCGCGGCGATTTCGCCAGCCTCTAGGGCCGCGCGCAAAACGCGGTTGGGCAGGGAGGTATCCACGCCCGTCAGGTGCCCGTTTTCATGGTCCACCAGCCGCAGCCCGTAGTTTAGCTTTTTCTTCGGGTCGTCATTTGGTTCCAGCCAGACCTTTGTCCCAGCATCAGCCAGCCCCATCATGGAGCCAGGGTTGGCGCAATGGGCGGTAATCTCGCGCCCGTCTGCCAGCGTGCAATCGGCAAGAAAGCGTTTGTATCGGCGAATAAGGCGCGCGGGGATGAGTTCGGTTTGAAAGTCCATATCTTGGGGCTATACCCTTAGGCAGATATGCTCAAGGAGTGGCACAATGACGAACCCAACTGCGGCAATGCTGGTGATCGGAGATGAGATCCTGTCGGGCCGAACGCGTGACGCGAATATGCACCACCTCGCGGGGGAACTGGTCGAGGCGGGGATTACCTTGGCCGAGGTGCGGATCGTGCCGGATGATCGCGCGGTAATTATCGCGGCTGTACAAGCATTGGCTGCGGGCTATGACACGGTGTTTACCTCGGGCGGGATCGGCCCGACGCATGATGACATTACGGCGGATTGTATGGCGGCAGCATTCGGGCAAACCATCGATGTGCGCGCCGATGCCCGCGCGATCCTACAGGCCCATTACGATGAAACCGGCAAAGAACTGAACGAGGCGCGGCTGCGCATGGCCCGCATTCCTGCAGATGCGGCGCTGATTGAAAATCCGGTGTCCTTGGCGCCTGGTTTCACCATTGAAAACGTGCATGTCATGGCGGGCGTGCCTAGTGTGTTTCGGGCGATGGTGGCCAGTGTGTTGCCTACGCTCACGGGGGGGGCACCGTTGCTGAGCCAAACCCTGACGGTGCACCGCGGTGAAGGCGACATCGCTGGACCTTTGGGGGATTTGGCGCAGGCCTATCCCAGTCTGTCGATGGGCAGCTACCCGTTCCAGCGTGACGGCAAACATGGCGCGAACCTTGTGGTGCGTGGGCAGGATGCGGCGCTGTTGGAGGAAGCGATGGCAAAACTGACCGAGGTATTTGGCTGATGGTTGATCTGCCCACGCTTTATGATGTGACAGAGTTCACATGGCCGTCTGCGCGCCGCTGGGATGCGGGGGCGTGGACATTGCGCGATGGTGCGGGCGGAGGCAAACGTGTCTCGGCGGCGACAGCGCGCGGTGCGGTATCGGTTGCGGACATACCCCGTGCCGAAGAAGCGATGCGTGGGCTGGATCAACGCCCGCTCTTTATGATCCGCAAGGGTGATGAAGCCTTGGACGCGCTGCTGGAGGCTCGCGGTTATGCGTTGATAGACGAGGTGGTTCTCTATTCGACACCCATTGAGACGTTGACCAATCTGCAGGTTCCGCCTGTCACGTGTTTCCATATTTGGGAACCGTTGGCGATCATGGCTGAAATCTGGGCCAAGGGCGGTATCGGGCCCGCGCGGTTGGATGTGATGGCACGGGCGCAAACAAAGACTGGTATCCTTGCCCGTTGGAATGAAAAACCGGCTGGGGCTGCATTTGTCGGGGTGCATGGCGATACCGCGATGGCCCATGCGGTCGAGGTATTGCCCCACCAACGCAAACAGGGTGTGGCAGAATGGATGATGCGCGCAGCCGCGATTTGGGCGAAAAAACAGGGTGCGCGTGAGATTGCAGTGCTGTGTGTGACCGCGAATAAACCTGCCAATGCGCTCTATACCAAGCTGGGCTTTAGCGCCGTGGGCACCTATCATTATCGCCAAGCCATTAAATAAAGGAACTGACATGTCAGATGATGCCCCAACCGCCCTTGATCTGCCCATGGTCGATCCGCTGCCCGAGGCGACGCAGAAATATTTTGATATTTGCTCAGAAAAACTGGGCATGATCCCGAACGTTCTACAGGCCTATGCTTTTGATATTGATAAGCTAAACAGCTTTACCGCGCTTTATAACGACTTGATGTTGGGCGATAGTAATCTCAGCAAACTTGAACGTGAGATGATCGCGGTTGTCGTATCCTCTGTGAACCGTTGCTTCTATTGTCTGACAGCCCACGGCGCGGCGGTACGCGAACTGTCCGGTGACCCAATTTTGGGTGAGACTTTGGTGATGAATTACCGCGTCGCGGATTTGGATCCCAAGACACGCATGATGCTGGATTTCGCGGTCAAGCTGACCGAGGCGCCAGAACTGATCGAAGAGGATGACCGAGAAGCCCTGCGCGCAGCGGGTTTTAGTGACCGCGATATTTGGGATGTTTCCTCGGTTGCGGCGTTTTTCAACATGACAAACCGCGTTGCGGCGGCGTCAGACATGCGGCCCAACACGGGCTACCACGCGCAATCCCGATGAAGCAAAGCCTGTGCTTATTGGCGATGATGGTGGCAGGCGCTGCCCAAGCGGTTGAGCTGCAGTTGCCCACAAACGCGCGCCAAATGGTGACCCGCGATACGGTGCAGGATCGCTATTTTGCGCCGATTGGTGTGTTTGCGGATGGTGTCGTGCCGATGCTGCAATTGGACGGTGATGTCGCGCGCAGCTCTTGGCGCATTGATCAGGCAGGGCTGACGCCGTTGCAGCTGCTAGCCCCGATGCGCGCCGAGCTGGAGAAGGCTGGCTATGAGATCGCGCTGGATTGTGCGGCGCTTGCCTGTGGCGGATATGATTTCCGCTTCGAGACAGAGGTGATGCCAGCGCCGAACATGTATATCAACATTCGCAATTTTCATGCACTCACGGCGGTGCAGGGGCAAAACGCGGTAACTGTTTTGGCCAGCGCCACCAGTGGGGCGACATTTGTGCAGATCATTCAGGCGGGCGCCGCTGCGGCAGACAGCAGTATCGCACCGGTCGCCAATCTGCCCCGCCCTGTTGCGACAGCGCAGGGCGATCTGGCCCATGAACTGCAGGTCAATGGCCACGCTGTTCTCAGCGGTTTGGTATTTGAAAGCGGCACCTCTGCCTTGGGGGTTGGGCCCTTTGAGGTTCTGCCTGAGCTGGCCCAAGCCATGACCGCGCGCCCTGAGATGCGCATCGCGTTGGTGGGGCATACAGATAATATTGGCGGCCTAGAGAACAACATCGCCTTGTCTCGCAGCCGCGCTGCTGCGGTGCGTGGGCGGCTGATTGAAACCTACGGCATCGCTGCACAACGGCTAGAGGCGCAAGGGATGGGATATCTTGCCCCCTATACCAGCAACCAGACGGAGGCGGGCCGAGAGACCAACCGCCGCGTTGAGGCGGTAGTGCTCGCCAATTAAAAAACCCCCGATAATGCAAAGGCATTACCGAGGGGAAGTTTCACCGAGGGGACTTGGTGTTCGTGTGTCTGGTTACCAGTCGCTTGGACCTTTTTCAGCGAAGGCGTGAACCAGAAAATCAATGAAAGCGCGGACTTTAGGCTGTGTGAAGCGCCCGGGAGGATAGACCGCGTAGATGCCTTGGGTCTCTTGTGGCAGCTCGGGGATCGCGTCCATAACCAACCCTTTTTCCATGGCCTCAGCATAAAGGAAGCTGGGCAAATAGGCGATGCCAAGGCCGGAAATCGCAGCGTTCAGCAAGGATTGGCCGTCGTTGACGGACAGCCAGCCCGCCGTGCGAACCTGACGTTTTTCGCCCGATGGCGCGGTCAGTTTCCAAACGTTGCCGCTGGATTGGTTCGAGTAATGCAGCAACTTGTGATCATTCAGATCGTCGATCTTTTCAGGGCGGCCGTATTTCTCAAAATACTCGGGCGAGGCGATCATGCGTTTTGTCGTCTCGGTCAATTTACGGGCCCGAAGGGTGCTGTCTTCCAGCTCTCCTATGCGCACGGCCATGTCGAAGCCTTCCGAGATCAGTTCAACATAGCGGTTGTTCAAGACCATGTTGACGGTGATGTCGGGGAAGTCGCCCAAGAATTCAGATAAAACCGGACTGAGATGGTTAACACCAAAATCAGTGGCGACTGAGATACGCAGCAGGCCTGACGGGGCCGATTGCATAGAGGTCACAAGCGCATCTGCTTCGCCAGCGTCATTCAGAACGCGGCGTGCGCGGTCATAATAGGCGAGGCCGATTTCAGTTGGAGATACGCGGCGAGTCGTCCTGTTGAGCAGACGAGCGCCCAGACGTGCCTCCAACGATGAGACGTGTTTTGAGACAGCAGATTTTGAAATCCCCATCTTCTTGGCGGCATCGGTAAAGCCCCCCTGATCCACCACGGTGGCGAATGCTTCCATTTCTGTCAGGCGGTCCATTGCCGTCCCCTTTCACTCTTAACTCGAGGATTAGTAATGATGGGGGAATGGGGCGCAAACAGGGCAGGGGTGGGACAGTAGCAAGGTAATTGCGGAACCGTTGCAAGGCAGGAAACAGGGGAACAGTGTGTTTCGTAGGGGGGGGCGTGTGGGGGCGCTGCCCCCGACTTTGCTGTGCAAAGTCTCCCCCGGAGTATTTTGGGCCAAGAAAGATAGGTAGGGTTAGAGAGTGGCGGCGAGCCTTGTGCCTTGGTTAATTGCGCGCTTTGCGTCTAATTCGGACGCGACATCTGCACCGCCGATGACGTGGCAGGTTTTGCCGTTTGCTTCGAGCGCATCTGCGAGGGACCGGTCGGAGAGTTGGCCTGCGCATAGGACGATCGTGTCGGCGGGGATGGTTTGTGGGTTTTCGCGGGCTTCGCCGAAGGTGATGTGGATGCCTTGGTCGTCGATGCGTTCATAGTTAACGCCAGCGATCATTTGCACGTCTTGCATGGTAAGCGTGGCGCGGTGAATCCAGCCTGTGGTTTTTCCAAGGCCTTTGCCGGGTTTGGAGGGTTTGCGCTGCATCATGGTGACGGCGCGGGCAGGTTTATGGGGTTGGGGCCCTTCGGGGGCGAGGCCTGACCGGTGGAGGGCTGTATCAGTAACGCCCCACTCTTGCATCCACTCGGGAAGGTTCAGGGTGGTGCTGGTTCCCGTTTGTACAAGGAATTCGGAGACATCAAAACCAATGCCGCCTGCGCCGATGACCGCGACATGCGCCCCCAGTTTGGCCTTGCCTTTCAGCACGTCGATATAGCTGTAGACGTTATCGCGGTCTTGGCCGTCGATTTGCGGGTCACGGGGGACCACACCAGTTGCGATGATGATTTCGTCATAGCCATTGAGGTCATTGGCTGAGACTTCGGTGTTTAGATTTACGGTGATGCCATGATGGGCGACCATGGTGCGGTACCATTCGACAAAGCCCCAGAACTCTTCCTTGCCTGCAACCTGTTTGGCGAGGTTGAGCTGACCCCCGATTTCGGAGGCGCGGTCGAAGAGTGTGACGGTATGGCCGCGTTCGGCGCTTGCGATGGCCGCAGAGAGGCCAGCGGGGCCTGCGCCGACCACTGCAATTGATTTGGGCGCCTTTGTCGGGCTGAGCACAAGTTCCGTTTCATAGCAGGCGCGCGGGTTCACAAGGCAGGACGATATTTTGCCACTGAAGGTGTGATCGAGGCAGGCTTGGTTGCAGCCGATACAAGGGGCGATATGGGCTGCGTTATCAGCGGCCGCTTTATTCACGAAATCGGCGTCAGCCAGCATGGGCCGCGCCATGGAGACCATGGCGGCGCAGCCCGTTGCGAGGACCTCTTCTGCGACTTGTGGTGTGTTGATGCGGTTAGAGGTGATGAGCGGGATCGTAACTGTTCCCATCAATTTTTTGGTCACCCATGCGAAGGCTGCGCGCGGAACAGAGGTTGCGATAGTGGGGATGCGGGCTTCGTGCCAGCCGATGCCAGTGTTGATGATCGTGGCGCCTGCTTTTTCGACCTCTAATGCCAGTTGGGCGACCTCGTCGTATGTTGACCCATTCGGGATAAGGTCGATCATGGACAGGCGGTAGATCAGGATGAAATTTGGGCCGACGGCTTC
Organism: Sulfitobacter sp.; assembly: GCA_039967155.1. Lineage (GTDB taxonomy): Bacteria > Pseudomonadota > Alphaproteobacteria > Rhodobacterales > Rhodobacteraceae > Sulfitobacter. Next base: position 29,145 of record JBDVSG010000065.1, read on the forward strand.
GCGCACGCGGCGGACAACCTCGATCGGCAGGCGCATGCGGTTCTGATAAGAGCCGCCCCATTCGTCTGTACGCTTGTTTGTGTGGGTGACGAGGAACTGATTGAGGAAGTAACCTTCCGAGCCCATCACTTCGACACCGTCATAGCCGGCCTGTTGAGCGCGGCCAGCGCAGGCGACGATATCGGCGATCTGTTTTTCAATGCCCGCTGCGTCGAGTTCATTTGGCGGGAAGGGAGAAATTGGGGATTTTATGGCCGAGGGAGCCACGCATTTTGGACCGTAGGCGTAGCGCCCTGCATGCAGGATTTGCATCGCGATCTTGCCGCCTGCAGCGTGAACGCGGTCGGTGACGATTTTATGGTTGGCGACGTCTTCGTCCGAAACCATCATGGCCGCGCCCGGCAGGACCGAACCTTCGAGGTTGGGGCCGATGCCGCCCGTGACCATCAGGCCCACGCCGCCCCGTGCACGCGCTGCGTAGAATTCCGCGACGCGGTTCCAGTCTTTGGTTTCTTCCAGTCCGGTATGCATTGACCCCATCAGCACGCGGTTTTTGAGGGTGGTGAACCCAAGGTCAAGCGGGCGAAGCATATTGGGGTAGCTGGACATGGGGAAACCCTTCTGGCGGTATTTGAATGTCGATATAGCATGGCGGCGGTGTTGTGGGATGTCATTAAGAACGCGGCGTCAGGTTGCTTTTGGTTTCCGCGTGGTCGTGGGTGATGTAGGGTCGCGCCGAATGAGATCAAACAGTTGGAAAAACCATGACACCGGAAGAGATTGAAAAGCTGCCCTACCGCCCTTGTGTAGGGGTTATGGTGTTAAATGCTGCGGGCGAGGTGTTTGTCGGACAGCGGCTGGACCGCGACATTGACGCGTGGCAAATGCCGCAAGGCGGTGTGGAGAAAGGCGAAGACCCTGCCGAGGCCGCCTTGCGTGAATTGGAAGAAGAAACAGGCATCAGCCGTGATCTGGTGGTGCGAGAGGCGCAGACGCAAGATTGGCTGCCCTATGATCTGCCCCATGATTTGGTGCCGAACATCTGGAAGGGCCGCTACCGTGGTCAGGAACAGATGTGGTTCTTGCTGCGTTTCAACGGCACGGATGATCAGGTGAACATCCAGACCGAGATGCCCGAATTTAGCGCATGGCGTTGGCTGCCAGCAGATGCACTGCTGGACAGTATCGTGCCATTCAAACGTGAAGTATACGCTGCCGTATTGAAGGCGTTTTCAGACAAGCTGTAATAGTCGCACAGGCGGGTAAAGGCCTGCGCTGCGGGGTTACAAGATCGCGATCCTCGGGGCCGCATCGCGGGGCAGCAGGCCCAGCACCCGCGGGTCGTCATCAATATCTACCTGACGTTTGTAGGGCACAAACCCTGAGCGTAGATAGAATTCCAGCGCTTGTGGGCTGTCGTGGGTGCAGGTGTGCAGGTGGAACCGCGCGACACCTGCATCCCATGCTGTCGCAATGGCTTGGTTCATCAGATAGCGGCCCGCACCTGCGCCGATCAAATCAGGCGTCAGGCCGAAATAGGCCAGCTCGCAGTTGTCTTTGACGGTGAAGTTCAGTTCTAGCAATGCTTCATCACGCCCGTCTTTTGTGAGCGTGTAGATCGGGCGTTTGGGATCATCCAATAGGGCCTGAAGGTCGGCGTCAGAAAGCCTCAGCCGCCCGTACCACAGCCAATCATGCGCGCCGACGCGTTGGAAAAGGTCTTGGTATTCCGCTAGCGTCGGGGTGATTTTCCGAAAGGTGAGATCCTGCGGCGCGGCGATGTCTTTTGTCGCGGCGCGCGACTTCATCTCCAAATAAGTCACGACCACAGCCAGTTTTCCCGCAGGAATATCGTGTGCCCCATGCTCAAGCATCAGATGAGGCCTGCCTTGCGGAATTCCTCCATCATGTCTTTCTCAGGGCGGGGGCCTACGTGGCTGATCACTTCTGTGCCGCATAAATTGCCCATGCGTCCGCATGTTTCCAGATCGCGACCGGTGGCCATGCCATAGATAAAGCCTGCTGCAAATTGATCGCCTGCGCCGGTGGCGTCTACGGGGGTGATGCGTTGTGGCGCAGGAATGTCCACACGTTCGCCTTCGCGGATCATGCTCACGCCATCAGCGCCGCGTGTGCAAACCATGATGGGGCACATTGCGGCGGTGCGGGCCATGGCGTCTTCTAGGTCGTCAGTTTCAAACAGGGATTTGATTTCGGCCTCATTGCCGATCACAAAGTCCAGCTCGTGTTCGATCATTTGCAAGAAGTCTGCGCGGTGGCGTTCTACGCAAAAAGGATCGGAGATGGTGATGCCAGCCATGCCGCCGCCTGCTTTTGCTGCGCGGGCCGCTTCGCGGAAGGCGGTTTTGCCTGCGTCTTCGTCAAACAGATAACCTTCGAGGAACATGATCTTGGCGCGGCCAGCCACGTCTGCTGGCACATCCTTGGAGGACAGGCCGGTGGAAATCCCCAAATAGGTGTTCATAGAACGCTCGCCGTCTGGTGTGACAAAAATCATGCTGCGCGATGTGGGACGTTTGCCATCTGCGACAGGCGGGTTCACGAAATCAATCCCATGATCTGTCATCGCACTTGCATAGAATTGGCCCAAACCGTCATCCCGCACACGCCCGATAAACGCGGTGTCCAGTCCCAAGGCACCGACGCCGGCAATGGTATTGGCCACAGCGCCACCAGGTGTCTGGATGCGGTCGCCCATCGCGCCATAGAGCTGCTCTGCGCGGTCTTGCTCGATCAGCTGCATGATGCCTTTTTCAATGCTCATGTGGTCGAGAAACGCATCATCTGAATGGCTGATTACATCCACAACGGCATTGCCGATCCCGACGAGGTCATAGGTTTTCATTCTGTTTTGTCCTTATATTCGCACAGATCCCTGATCAGGCAGGTGCGGCATTGTGGTTTTCGGGCTTTGCAATGATAGCGCCCGTGTAAGATCAGCCAGTGGTGGGCGTGAAGCTGGAAATCTGCTGGTATGTTGTCTTCTACCGCGCGCTCTACCGCTTCTACTGTTTTTCCAGGCGCGATGCCTGTGCGGTTGCCGATGCGAAAGATGTGCGTGTCGACGGCTTGGGCTGGTTGCTGCCACCACATGTTCAGCACGACATTGGCGGTCTTGCGGCCGACGCCGGGCAGGCTTTGAAGGGCGGCGCGGGAATTGGGCACGATGCCGTCATATTCATCGACCAAAATCTGGCTGAGCTTGATAACGTTCTTTGCCTTCTGGCGGAAGAGGCCAATGGTCTTGATGTGTTCGATCAGCCCGTCCAACCCCAGATCCAACATCTTCTGCGGCGTGTCTGCGATGGGGAACAGGTCGCGGGTGGCTTTGTTCACGCCCACGTCTGTTGATTGCGCCGAGAGTGCCACGGCGACGACCAAAGTGTAGACGTTCACATGATCCAGCTCGCCTTTTGGTTCAGGGTCGGCCTCTTGAAAGCGTTCCATGATCGCGCGGATGGTGTGATAATCGAGTTGTTTGGCTGGTTTGCTTAACATCTGTGTCATGGGGCAAGGGTATGCGCAGGATTCGGGTCGCGCGCAAGGCAGGGCAAACATATTGTGGGGGCATGAAACCTAAGATGAACACAGATGAAGCGCGCGCCGACAGTTACCATTACAGGGTGATCGCCCGCGCAATTGATATGATAGACCAAGCTGACGGGCCCATCCGCTTGGCTGCTTTGGCGGATAAAATGGGGATGAGCGCGGCCCATTTCCAGCGGGTGTTTTCAACGTGGGTCGGCGTGTCGCCCAAGCGCTATCAACAATACCTGATGCTGGGGCATGCGAAATCTCTGCTGCGCGCACAGCACACGACGCTGGATGCTGCGCATGTTTCGGGGTTGTCGGGCACGGGGCGCTTGCATGATCTATTCGTCCGGTGGGAAGCCATGAGCCCAGGTGACTATGCCAATGGCGGTGAAGGATTGCAGATCTTCTGGGGGTGGTTCGAATGCCCCTTCGGCGAAGTTCTGGTGATGGGGACGCAAAAAGGCATTTGTGGTCTGTCGCTGGCAGAAGGGATCGGAAAAGACGCCGCGATGCAGGATTTATGCGCCCGCTGGCCCGCAGCGGATTATTCGCAAGATGCGGCGCGACTTCGCCCGTGGGTCGAGGCGGCCTTTGGGCTGGGTCAAGACGGCGATACAGCACCGCTCTATCTGATGGGGGCGCCGTTCCAGATCAAAGTGTGGGAGGCATTGCTGACGTTAGAAGAGGGGCAGGTCACAACCTATGGTGCGCTGGCGCAATCCATTGGAAACCCGCGCGCGGTGCGGGCGGTTGGAACAGCTGTAGGGCGCAATCCGATTGGCTATCTGATCCCGTGCCACCGCGTTTTGCGCAAAACGGGTGAACTGGGCGGATACCATTGGGGGTTACCGATGAAACGGGCCATATTGGGGTATGAAGCAGCACGGGTTGATGCGCGCAGGCCCTCGTAAAATGCGCAAGATGCCGCTTATTCCCCGCAATCGGGCATTTTGTCAGGACCGAAATCCTCTTATATTGACCATATCGAAAAGATGCTTCGCCCGAACGGAGCCGAAACAGTAAGGCAGTAGTACTATGACATTTATGAAATTCCCTCTCGTCGCTGCGGTGACGGGTGTAATCGCGCTGGGCGCGTGTACAGACCCCAATGGCTCAATTCTGGCGCAGGACGGGGATGCGAATAAGAACCTGAAAAACGGTGCGCTGATCGGTGCTGGGGCTGGTGCGGTCATTGGCGCCTTGTCGCGCGGTGATGGCAACCGTGACCAAGGCGCAGTCAAAGGCGCGCTGATCGGTGCGGCACTGGGCGCGGGCGGTGGCGCGTTGCTGGACAAACAGGAAAGTGACCTTCGGGCAAGCCTTGGCAATGACAACGTCACAATCACCAACACCGGTGACCGTCTAATTGTGACACTGCCCCAAGACATCTTGTTCGCAACAGGATCCAGCGCTGTGCGCCCTGATTTGCAACGTGATTTGGGCACAGTTGCCAGCAATCTGCAGGCCTATCCTGATTCCACGGTCCAAATCATTGGCCATACAGACAGCGATGGCGAAGCGGCCTTTAACCAGCAGCTCTCCGAAAGCCGCGCCAATGCGGTCGCCTCGATCTTGCTGAGCAACGGTATCCCTTCTTCGCGTGTTCAATCCTATGGCCGCGGCGAAGCGCAGCCTGTCGCAAGCAACCTGAACGCGGAAGGTAAGGCGCAAAACCGCCGCGTTGAGATTGTGATCCTGCCAAACGCAGCCTGATTTATCAGCCAATCGATGGTTTCAGGCCCCGTTGCAATCGCGCAGCGGGGCCTTTTTTGTTGGCTTTTGGCGGGCAGGAATATTTTTGCGCAGGGCCTGTGCGCGTATGGGGCTTGAGGTTTGGCGGGAATAGAACAGGCTAGGGGAGACCGCTGGATCAAAGAGGAAAATGAAATGGCTACTGTAAAACTATTGGGGATTTCTGGCACGCTTCGGGTGCAGGGCGACAACAGCAAACTACTGGCCGAGGCCGCGCGCCTCTTCGGGGATGCGCAGTATACGCAGGCCGATATCAAATTGCCGCTTTATGACGGTGATGAAGAAACCGCGCAGGGCGTGCCCGCGTCTGTTGATGCTTTGGCGCAGCAGATTAGGGAGGCTGATGCCGTCCTGATCTCCACGCCAGAATATAACAGTGGTCCTTCTGGCGTCTTGAAAAATGCGCTCGATTGGATCAGCCGATCCCAGATCAAACCATGGGAGGCCAAACCCGTTGCCGTCATGTCCGCAGCGGCAGGGCGTACAGGTGGGGCAAAGGCGCAGATGATCTTGCGCAGCTTCATGGTGCCGTTCCGCACGCGCATTCTTCAAGGGCCGGAAATTCATCTAGCAAAGAGTTACGAGGCCTTTGATGCGCAGGGGCAGTTGGTGAATGAGATGTATCTCAAAGATCTGACGCAATTGATGAAGGCGTTGCGCGCAGAGATTGAGCGCGCTTAGACAGCAACTATAGGTTGTCTTCTACACGAAACCCTTCAGGGATCGTGTCATGGCCATCAAGAACCAGATCGGCCATGACCTGTGCGA
>JBDVSG010000066.1:0-20469 GCA_039967155.1 Sulfitobacter sp.
CCGTGTGTGGCTGTCGATGTCATGGGCGTAGTGATACAGCAGCGCATCGTAATATTCATCAATCAGCGGATCATCCGTTGCGCGGCCCATCCGCTCCATCCCCAGCCGCAGCATCGCGCGACCGCCCCGCAAGGCTGTGCCCGCATCCGTTGCAGGATCCAACAGATCACCCGCATCCATGTCGCGAAAACACGCATTTGCCGCAGCGATCAGATCACCGCTTGTATCCGCCAAGGTCCCGTCCAGATCAAACACTACCGTTTTCATAACTATCCCCTCATTCCGTGTCCCATCGGGGTAGACGCCCAACCCTTGTGTTGCAAGCCGCAACCCTAAGTGATCGGCACCACCTTGCGCGGACCGTGCCATAGGTTAAACAGGATAAAACAAAAAAGAGCGGACAGGACCACAGATGAACACCAGCTTGATAATTCTTGCGGCGGGCAAAGGCACGCGGATGAATTCCGAATTGCCAAAAGTACTGCACCCGATTGCCGGCGACCCGATGCTGATCCATGCAATGGCAGCAGGCGCCACATTGGACCCCCAGCACACGATTGTCGTTGCGGGCCACGGCGCCGAAACCGTGACCGCCGCCGCCACAGCCCATGACGAAGACGCACAGGTTGTTGTGCAAACCGAACAGCTGGGCACAGGACATGCGGTGGATCAAGCCAAAGCCGCCCTTGCAGGGTTTGAAGGCACTGCGATTGTGCTTTATGGCGATACGCCCTTTGTGTCCCCCCAAACGTTAGAGCGCATGATGGAGGCCGCCACCACAGCCGATGTTGTTGTGCTGGGGTTTGAGGCCGCCGATCCAGGCCGTTATGGCCGCCTGATCACCGATGGCACCTCGCTGGAAAAAATCGTTGAATTCAAAGACGCAACCGAGGCCGAGCTGGCCGTGACCCTGTGCAACAGCGGTGTTATCGCCTGCAATGCTTCCTTGTTGTTCGATCTGATCGCCGAAGTCGGCAACGACAATGCCTCTGGCGAATATTACCTGACTGACATTATCGGGCTGGCCCGCGCACGGGGGCTCACCGCCACCGCCGTGACCTGCGACGAGGCCGAGACCCTCGGCGTGAACTCCCGCGCGCAGCTTGCCGATGCCGAAGCCGCTTTCCAAACCCGCGCCCGCGCCGCCCTCATGGAGGACGGCGTCACCCTGCAAGCCCCCGATACGGTATTCCTTGCCCGCGACACCGTCATAGGGCGCGACACATTGGTGGAACCCAATGTCGTCTTTGGCGCTGGTGTCACCGTAGAAAGCGGCGCGCAAATTCGGGCGTTCAGCCACCTTGAGGGCTGTCATGTGTCGCGCGGCGCCGTCGTTGGCCCCTACGCCCGCCTGCGCCCCGGCGCTGAGCTGCAAGAAAACGCGCGCATTGGCAACTTTGTCGAAATCAAGAACGCTGTTCTGGCCGAAGGTGCCAAGGTAAACCACCTCAGCTATGTGGGCGATGCCTTTGTCGGGGCGCGCGCCAATATCGGCGCAGGCACCATCACCTGCAATTATGACGGCGTGATGAAACATCACACCCATATCGGCTCGGACGCGTTTATTGGATCAAATACCATGCTTGTCGCCCCTGTGCAGGTGGGCGATGGCGCCATGACGGGATCGGGATCGGTCATCACCTCGGATGTAGAGCCAGAGGCGCTTGCGTTGGCGCGGGCACCGCAGGTCGAAAAACCGGGTATGGCGCGAAAATTGATGGATATGTTAAAGGCCAAAAAGGCCAAACAGCAGCGGAGCAGCTAATATGTGCGGTATTGTAGGGGTTTTGGGCAACCATGAAGCAGCGCCCATTCTGGTAGAGGCGCTCAAACGGTTGGAATACCGCGGCTATGACAGCGCGGGCATCGCCACCGTGAACGACGGCACGCTGGACCGTCGCCGCGCAGTCGGCAAGCTGGTCAATCTTGGTGATCTGCTGGTGCATGAACCGCTGGCTGGCAAATCTGGCATCGGCCACACCCGTTGGGCCACCCACGGCGAGCCAAACGCCAACAACGCCCACCCCCACCGCGCGGGCCCTGTGGCGGTTGTGCATAACGGCATCATCGAGAACTTCCGCGAACTGCGCGAAGAGCTGGCGGGCCACGGCCTAACCCCTGTCACCGACACCGATACAGAAACCGTTGCCATGCTGGCTCAGCATTTTGTCTCTGAGGGGCTATCGCCCACGGACGCGGCCATTAAAACGCTCTCCAAACTGGAAGGCGCCTTCGCATTGGCATTTCTGTTTGACGGCGAAGATGATTTGATGATCGCAGCGCGCAAAGGTTCTCCCTTGGCGATTGGCTATGGCGAAGGCGAGATGTTTGTCGGCTCGGATGCGATTGCGCTGTCGCCCATGACCGACCGGATCAGCTATCTTGAGGAAGGTGACTATGCGGTGATCAACCGCGCGGGGGCTTGTGTGTTCAACGCCGCTGGCGCCCCCGCCAACCGTGAAATCCGCACCGTGCAAATCAGCGCCACCCGCATTGATAAGGCGGGGCACAAGCACTTCATGGCCAAAGAGATCGCCGAGCAACCCACCGTGATTGCAGACGCCCTGAACCATTACATCACCAAGTCCGGCGACATCCGCCTGCCCGATCCGCAGATTGATTTCAAAAATGTTGACCGCATTACGATGGTTGCCTGTGGCACGGGGTATCTGGCCGTATTGACCGCCAAATATTGGTTTGAACAAATCGCGCGCCTGCCTGTTGAGGTCGATGTCGCGTCTGAATTCCGCTATCGCGAACCGCCCATTCCAGCCCGATCAGTGGCCCTTTTTGCCAGCCAATCAGGCGAGACCGCCGATACATTGGCCGCGTTGCGCTACTGTGAAGGCAAGGCAGAAAAAATCATCTCGGTTGTGAACGTGGCCGAAAGCTCGATCGCGCGCGAAAGCGATCTGCCGCTGGCGATTCAAGCGGGCGTCGAGATCGGCGTGGCCTCGACCAAGGCCTTCACCTGCCAACTGGTGGTCCTGTTTTTACTGGCGCTCAAAGCGGCCTCTGACCGTGGCGAAATCACTGACGAGCAGCGCCAAGACCACATTGCCCAATTGCGCCGCTTGCCCGCGTTGATGGCCGAAGCCATGGACCAAGACGACAAAATCCGCGAGACAGCACGCAAGCTGTCCAATGCCCGCGACGTTTTGTTTTTGGGGCGTGGCCCGCTCTACCCCCTCGCTCACGAAGGGGCATTAAAACTAAAGGAAATAAGCTACATACACGCCGAAGCTTATGCATCAGGTGAATTAAAACACGGTCCAATCGCATTGATCGACGAAGACATGCCCGTGGTGGTTATGGCCCCGCGTGACGGACTGTTCGACAAAACCGTCAGCAACATGCAAGAAGTCATGGCGCGCAAGGGCAAGGTCATCTTGATCTCGGACCGCGAAGGCCTGTCAGAGGCCAGCATCGGGGTGTGGGATACAATTGAAATGCCCGACGTCTCGGATGCCGTGGCCCCGATCCTTTATGCAATCCCCGCCCAGTTGCTGGCCTATCACACAGCTGTTGCAAAGGGCACTGATGTGGACCAGCCGCGCAACCTTGCTAAATCGGTCACAGTTGAATGATGCATGAACCCTACCTAGCCGCCCTGCAGGCCTTGACTGATCCAGAGCGCGCAATTTCCATGCGGGCATATCACAAAGTGGAGCGCAGCTATCTGGGTTTGACCAATCCGCAGATCGCAGATCTGGTGAAGGAATGGCGCGGCGATTTGGATGTAGCGGCGCGTGTCACGCTTGCTGATGGGTTGTGGAGCAGCGATATTTTCGAGGCCCGCGTTGCGGCGGCAAAACTACTGACCCAAGCCCGCCTGCGCCCTGATGATCAGGACGCATGGCAACTCATCGCGGGCTGGCACAGCAGCTTTGACAGCTGGGCCATTGCCGACCACGCCTGCATGGCGGGTCAGAAACGTCTGATAGCCGATCCAGCGCGGCTGGATCAGGTAGAAAGCTGGACACAGTCAGAGCACCTATGGACCCGCCGCGCCGCATTGGTGATCACCCTGCCGTGGGCCAAACAAAACAACCCCAAGCCCGAGGAAGTGGCAGCACGAGAGCGCATTCTAGACTGGGCCGCTGGATACGTTTCCGATCCGCAGTGGTTCATCCAAAAAGCCATTTCATGGTGGCTGCGCGATTTGGGCAAACGGGATCCAGAACGCGTGCGGGCCTTTATCGCCAAACACGGCGACGCGATGAAGCCCTTTGCGCGCAAAGACGCTGTGCGCCTGTTACGCTAAATAACAGGCCCCATGATGTGCGGTGAGTGCGGGATTGAGTTTAAGGGCAAAATAAAGAAGCGATCTTAATCCCGCTTATGCGCTTTAATTCCTGCCTATGCGCTTTAATTATTGCGCTTCAGTTCCCGAGCGTGACGTCCAATTCTGTGAGTTCGGTCAGGGAGGCCTCAATCAGGCGCATGGCGGGCAGTGACAAGCGACTGCCGCCAGTAGTGGGCCCGTCAATTGGGATCAAGGTGACAGCCGATGACTTTCCATTGGCTTTGTTGGTCACGCGGCCACTTGTTTCAGATTTAACCAGTGGTGTTTTCAGCCAAAAGCCTGGCTCAGACGGGCTGCCGAGACTGGCAACAGTGGTTCCTAACAGCTTGGCCTCGGCTGTTGGTGTCGATGGTGCAGCAGCTTTGGCGCGCTGTTCTTGAGTGGTTGTGTCCAAGGTTTCTTGGGTCTTGGCCGCTTTGGGCGGCGGAGGTGCCGCGGTCAGGGCAGGATCAGGTTTCACCGCCGCCACATCCGCAACAGTTGCCTCGGGTAAATCCGGTGTTTCTGCGGGCTGTGTCGCCTGAACGGGTGCCGCAGCATCTTCTGGCTGGCCCAGCCCAAGCTGTGCGCAGGCGCTCAAAGCCAAGAGCGCGGCGATAGCGGTCATATTAGGTGTCATGCGTGTCATAACAATAGCGTAAATCAGCTTGGACCTTAGTCCAACCCCTTCAAATGCCACTTGCTCAATTGATACACGGTCTATAGCGTTTGTGGCATGAAAGCCCCTTTGATCGATCCCTTTGCTCGCGCCATCACTTATCTTCGTGTTTCAGTGACGGACCGTTGTGATTTCCGCTGTGTTTACTGCATGTCCGAAAACATGACGTTCTTGCCCAAACGCGAGTTGCTCACGCTAGAGGAGTTGGACCGCATGTGTTCATCGTTCATTGGGCTGGGGGTAGAGAAGCTTCGCATAACAGGCGGAGAGCCATTGGTGCGCCGCGGAATCATGTCCTTTTTTGACGGAATGAAGCGACACTTGGACGCAGGCACGCTGAAAGAGCTGACCCTGACGACCAATGGCAGCCAGTTGGAGAAATACGCGAAAGATCTGTATGCTGCGGGCGTGCGGCGGGTGAATATATCGCTCGACACGTTGGACGAGGCAAAATTCGCCGATGTCACTCGGTGGGGCCGCCTGCCCCAAGTTTTGCGCGGTATTGATGCCGCACAGGCTGCGGGTTTGCGTGTGAAAATCAACGCTGTGGCGCTCAAAGGCTTCAATGAACCTGAGCTGGCCCAAATCACCGAATGGTGTGCCGAACGTGACATGGACCTGACGTGGATCGAAGTTATGCCCATGGGCGACCTCGGGAATGAGGACAGGTTGGACCAGTATTGGTCTCTTAAGGATGTGCGCGCGCAATATGCGCAGCATTACACCGTTAGCGATCTTGCCGAGAACACAGGCGGGCCTGCCCGTTACATCCGACTGGAAGAAACGGGCCAAAAGATCGGTTTCATTACCCCGCTCAGCCATAATTTCTGCGAAAGCTGCAACCGTGTTAGATTGACTTGTACGGGCGAAATTTATCTCTGCCTTGGACAGGAAGACATGGCCGATCTGCGGGCACCCTTGCGGGCGCACCCAAATGACGATGCGCCGTTAGAAGACGCTATTCGCGCCGCAATCAACCTAAAGCCAAAAGGCCATGATTTCGATTATTCGCGCCAAACCACCAGCGGCCAAATGTCCCGCCACATGAGCCACACAGGCGGCTAATACTGGCCATGTCGTCGCGTCCGCCCTTACTTTATTCAGCTTACACCGCTGTATCTGCGGTGATATTGCCGTTTGTCGCCCGCAGCGCCATTCGTAAACTTCGCGCGGCCGATGTTTCCCCCTTCCGCGCGCATGAACGTTTGGGCAATGCAACGCAGCCCCGCCCCAATGGCACGTTGATCTGGTTTCACGCCGCCTCAGTCGGGGAGAGCCTGTCGGTGCTTGCCCTGATTTCACGCATGGGGGCCGCATTGCCAAATGCGCATTTCCTCATCACATCTGGCACGGCAACCTCTGCCACGCTAATCCGCCAACGCCTGCCCACACGCACCGTGCATCAATTCGCGCCTCTGGATGGTGCGGGCCCAGTGAAACGTTTCCTCAAGCATTGGCAGCCAGATGCAGCCATCTTTGTGGAAAGCGAACTCTGGCCGCAGATGCTGCGACGCACCTTTGAAACCGGCGCTTCAATGGCGATGGTCAATGCGCGACTATCGGAAAAATCACTGACGGCTTGGGCCAAACGACCAAAGCTCGCCTCGTATTTACTGGAAGTATTCGACCTGATCCTCACCCAAAATGACGCTATGGCAGAAGCAATGGTGCGCATCCATGCCCCCGCCCCGCGCGTCGCACGTGGGGAAAACCTCAAATCCTTCGCAGGCCCGTTGCCCTCTGACGAAGACCTGATTTTTGAGGCCCGTGCTGCGCTGGGCCATCGCCCAGTTTGGGTTGCAGCCTCGACCCATGCTGGCGAAGAAGTCACCGTCCTCGCCGCTCACAAGCGTCTGCGCGAAAAATACCCTGATCTGCACCTGATCCTAGCCCCCCGCCACCCCGAGCGCGGCGCTGAGATCGCTCAATTGATCACCTATACCGGATTGGATTTCACCCGGCGCAGTTCCGGCGACCTGCCCGCAGGCGCAGTGTATCTGGCTGATACACTGGGAGAACTGGGCAGCTGGTACGCACTGACGGATCTGGTTTTCTTGGGCGGCTCGCTGCTGCCAATTGGCGGACACAACCCGTTTGAAGTCGCCCAATCCGGCGCAATGGTCCTATCAGGACCCCATGTGTTTAACTTCGCCGAAACCTTCGCTGACATGCAAACCGTCGGAGCAGCCCAGATGGTAGACGACGCAAGCGATCTAGCAGATCACCTCGACAGGCTCCTTTCAGCGCCTCAATCGCGAAAAAAAGCAACAACCGCCGCCAGAACTTTCGCAGGCACTGAGACAGAAAAACTCGACACAATTGCCACGCGCCTAATCAACGTCCTGAGGCTCACATGACCGACCTGAACGACATCCAAGTGATCGCACCGAACTTCAAACGCCGTTTGTCGGGCGTCACCGCAACCGTCGTTCGTCTTGTCCCTTTGCAAGCCCGCGAAATCGGCATTGCTGCTACTGGCCCCGTTCTACCTGATCAGGTCCCACAAATTCCGCTTTCCTCCCTGCTCACGATGCCGCGCGGCCCTGTCCGTGTCTGGCATGCGCGCCGCAACGTCGAGATGATCGGCGGGTTGGCCCTGAAATACATTTTGCGTAAAAATTTAAAGCTGGTGTTCACCTCTGCCTCGCAACGCAAGCAAACGGGTCTGACGCGGTGGCTCATTCGCAAAATGGACGCTGTCATCGCCACCTCGGATAAAACGGCCGCGTTTCTTGAGCGCCCCGCCGAAGTGATCATGCACGGCATTGATCTGGATGAATACAGCCCCGCAAAAGACCGCACCGCCCTGCGCGCAAAACTCGGCCTGCCAACGCAAGGATTGCTGATCGGTTGCTATGGCCGTATTCGCCGCTCAAAAGGCACCGATATTTTTGCGGCCGCCATGATTGAGCTGAACAAAACGCATCCCGCACAAGCCCTTATCATGGGGCGCGCAATGCCAAAAGACCGCGACTTTCTTCAAGACATCAGTGACGCTGTGCAGCAGGAAAACCTCACTGACCAGTTCCATGTCCTCCCCGAAGTTCCCGTGGAAGACATGGCTGATTGGTACCGTGTTCTTGACCTCTACATCGCGCCCCAACGCTCTGAAGGATTCGGGCTGACCCCGATTGAAGCAATGGCCTGCGGTGTCCCCGTGATCGCAACGCGCGTCGGCGCCTTTGAACAAATTGTCACTGAAAATACAGGGGCGCTCGTGGATGTCGAAGATCCAAAAGCCCTAGCTGACGCCATCCGCACCGCCCTGACAGCCCCAATGCCGCTGACAGAATGGGCCCAAAACACCCGTGCCCATGTGGCCAAAGACTTTGCCATCGAACGAGAAGCCGCCCAGCTCAACGCGCTCTATCGTGACTTGCTATCGTCAGAATAGGCACGCAAAGCTGCGCTTCTTTATTTTGCCTTTAAACTCAATTCCGTTCCCTCAACAGGCGCGGACGTTTGCGTTTAGGCGGCGGGCATCCGTTGCTCGACAATCCCTGCCCACCAGCTGCAGCCAACAGGAATGACTTCATCGTCAAAATTATACAATGGATGGTGCACCATTGCTGTGTCGCCATTTCCGACCAAAATATAGGCACCAGGACGTTCCTCTAGCATGAAGGCGAAATCCTCCCCCCCCATAACCAATGGCGCCTCGTCACATGCCCCCGAAATCGAACGTGCGACATCCGCTGCGAACGCGGTTTGGATGTCGTGGTTTACCATTACTGGATAGTTGCGGTTGTAAGTCACCCGCGCAACCCCGCCCATCGCGCTGGCGATGCCGGTGCAAATCTCGTTCACCCGCTTGTCCGCTAGATCACGCAGCTCAGCTGACATGGTCCGCACTGTGCCTTTTAAATGCACTTTCTGAGGGATCACATTATAGGCGTTGGAGGATGTCTCAAAGGACGTGATCGACACCACGATATTTCCAACAGGATCGGCATTCCGGCTTGCGATAGATTGCAGCGCGGTCACGATTTGGCTGGCCATCACCGTAGGGTCGACCGTCTCATTCGGCTTGGCTGCATGACCGCCCAACCCTTCCAATTCGATGTCCAGCAAATCGGTCGCTGCAAAAAACGGCCCCGTGCGGATCGCAAAGCTGCCCCGCTCCATGCCTGGCCAATTGTGCATGCCGTATACTTCTTGGATCCCCCAACGCGTCATCAGCCCATCATCACACATGACCTTGGCACCGCCGCCGCCCTCTTCTGCGGGTTGAAAAATGACGATCGCAGTGCCGTCAAAATTACGGGTCTCGGCCAGATATTGCGCGGCCCCCAACAGCATCGCCGTGTGGCCGTCATGCCCACATGCATGCATCGCCCCGTCTGTTTTTGAGGCATACTCAAGCCCTGTTTCTTCATGGATTGGCAACGCATCCATATCCGCACGCAGGCCGACGACCTTACCCGAAGCCGTTGAATTTCCCTTTATGACACCGACAACCCCCGTGCGGCCGATGCCTTCGACAACGTCGTCACAGCCAAAACTGCGCAGTTTTTCAGCGACTGTCGCTGAAGTACGGTGGGTCTCGAACAGGATCTCGGGGTGCGCGTGCAGATCGCGCCGCCATGCAGTGATGTCGGCGTGTAATTCGGCAAAGCGATTCTTTACAGGCATGGGAATTTCCTATGTGTGATATGTGGTTACGAATGAAACCTAGACCCATGCCCCCCCTTTCACCAGCCTATTCGTGTCACGAAACCGGCATGCGACGTTCGATCACTTCGGCAAACCAAGAGCAGCCTGCGGGAATGGCTTCGTCGTTGAATTGATAGGCTGGGTGATGCACCGATGCCCCTTCACCGATGCCCAGCATGATGTAAGCGCCGGGGCGTTCCTCCAGCATATAGGCGAAATCTTCGCCTGCCATTATGGGCGGGGTCGCGCGTTCGACGGTTGGGCTTACCACCTCGGCCGCGTCGGCAGCAAAACCTGTTTCAGCGACATGGTTCACCGTCGCGGGATAGCCACGCATATAGTTGATCTGCGCTGTGCAGCCATAGGCCCGCGCCGTCAGGTCGACAATCTCGCAGACGCGTTTTTCGGCCAGATCGCGGACCTGCCCATCCAGCGTCCGGACGGTGCCGCTCATTTTGACGGAATGCGGGATCACGTTATGTGCCTCACTGTCGGATCGCAGCGTGCAGACCGACACCACAACCTGCTTTAGCGGGTCCACATTGCGGCTGGCCACAGATTGCAACGCCACAATCACATGGGCACTGGCCAAGTTCGGGTCAATGGCTTCATGGGGAACTGCCGCATGGCCGCCTTTGCCGGTGATGGTGAATTCAAATTCATCCGTGGCCGCCAGCAATGCGCCTTCGCGGATGTGGAAACTGCCGACTTCTGCGCCTGTCATATTGTGCAGCCCGTAGACTTCATCGATGCTCCAGCGGTCCATCAGGCCGTCTTCGCACATCTCACGCCCGCCGCCGCCGCCCTCTTCTGCGGGTTGAAAGATCAGCGCGACGCGGCCATCGAAATTGCGGGTTTCCGCCAGATACTGCGCCGCCCCCAGTAAGATCGCGGTATGGCCGTCATGGCCGCATGCATGCATGATGCCGGGATTTTTGGAGGCGTATTCCAGCCCCGTTGCTTCCTCAATCGGCAGTGCATCCATATCTGCGCGCAGCCCAACTGTGCGGCCAGTAGTATTGCTGCGCCCTTCAATCACCGCAACAACGCCTGTGCGACCAATGCCTGAGGTGATGTCTGTTATGCCGAAACTGCGCAGCTTTTCCTCAACGAATTTGGCGGTCTCGTGGACTTCGAATTGCAGTTCGGGATATTGGTGCAGGTGCCTACGCCAGTCGGTGATTTCAGCATGCATTTCAGCAAAGCGATTCTTGATCGGCATATGTTGGTGTCCTTACCTTATCTGTTCAAACATCTGGCCCTGGTTCCATCACCGTGCCATCTGTAAATCTGCCGAACCTGAACCGGTCCAGATCATGACCCGCCGCACGGCCCATTGCCATATCCGACAAGATACGCCCCACCGCCGGCCCAATACCAAAGCCATGGCCGCTCATCCCGGTGCCGACGATCAGCCCTTCAATGGGGGTTGCGTCAATAACGGGCACAATGTCAGGCATGGTGTCGATCATCCCTGCCCATGAGGCTTTGATTGTGACTTTCCCGATCTGGGGAAACATGGCTTCAAAATCATGGGCCAGTTTTGCAATGCGTTTCGGATCTGGTTTAGGATCAAGGACGCGCATCTGCTCAAAAGGGCTCACGTCTTGGCCGCTCCAACGGCGTGCTGTGGTCCACGCATCAGGGAAGCCTTTGGGCGCGAAAGGCAGCAACATACAGCCAAAGGGATCTTGGCGCAGTTGGTTGATGAACTTTGGCAGGGCGCGAAAGGCATCTGGCCCGATATAGAGATCAGGCCGTCCGCCCGCCCCTGGCGCCAGAGTATACCCACCATCGCTGCGCCGCCGAAACGCCAACCGCTTTGCAGAAGTCGCAATTTGGCCGACATCAGCCAAAGGCTGTGTTGCAGCAACCTGCGAGCGCACGGAAAGCTGCGGCATGCTGACCCCGTGATTGCGCAAAAACAGTGCTGACCACGCACCGCCCGCCAGCACCACACGGTCTGCGCGGATGCTGCCCTGTTCGGTCACGACACCTGTCACCTTGCCGCCGGAAATATCCAGACACCGCACGGCGCAATGCTCTATGATCTGCACGCCATCGCGCGTGGCGATTTCGGCAATCGCGGGCACGGCCACCCAAGGTTCGGCGCGAAAATCTGATGCGGTATGCAACGCGCCAAGCGGCTGATCCGTCAGCCCGTCATAAGCTGTTGCGATCTCTGCCTTGCTGAGCAGCTTGCTGTCCAGACCGTTTGCCGCCGCATTCGGCAGCCAGCTTTCGAATCCGTCCAGTCTTTCTTGGTCAAAGGCAAGATAGGTCACGCCTGCTTGGGTCAGGCCAATTTCGTGATTGGTTTCCGCCGCCAGCGCCTGCCACAGGTGTTTGGCCTCATTCATGATCGGCATTTCGGCAGGATCGCGGCCCTGCTGCCTGATCCAGCCCCAATTGCGGCTGGATTGCTCTGCCGCGACCAGACCTTTCTCCAGCACAACCACTTTTGCACCATCGCGCGCAGCATAGAGCGCGGTGCAAATGCCAATGATCCCGCCGCCAATGACAACCACATCAGCGGCTTTGGGCAGCGCGCCTGTGTATTGCGGCGCTTGGTCCGCCGTTATTGGTAATCCTTGCATCTTTTTCCCAGCCTCTACGCGTTCAACCGGTCCAGCAGGTTGCGCATAAAGTCATGGCCTGCATTGAATTGGGACACTTCGATGAATTCGTTGGGTTGGTGTGCTTGTGCGATGTCACCAGGGCCGCAAATGACAGCGCTATAGCCCGCGTTTTGGAACTGGCCTGCTTCGGTCCCGTAGCTTACTTTGTGGCTGGCGTTATCGCCTGTGATTTGGCGTACAAACGTCTCGGCCTCGCCATCGGCTTCAGGCTGCAAAGCGGGCACATCAAAGCGCGGCGTGATCTCAATGCGGGTTTGCGGCACAACGGCCTGCATCTGGGCCTCGACCTCGCGGACTTTTTCAAGATAGGCGATTTTCCACTGTTCTTTATCCTCACCGGGGACCACGCGGAAATCCATGCCAAAATGGCAGTCTTTTGCGGTGATGTTATGGGCGGTGCCGCCGTTGATCACGCCCACATGAACGGTGGTAAAGGGGGGATCAAACATCGCAGCCAGATCACTGGGTTTTGCGGCCATATTGGCGGTGTTTTGTTCATTGGCCCATTCGATCAACTTGGCGCCTGCCATGATTGCATTCACTCCTGTGTGCAACAGCGACGAATGTACCTCAAAGCCCACGACATGGGTATTGAAACCGGTACCGCCTTTGTGGCCCGTTACCGCCTGCATGCTGGAGGGTTCACCAATAATCGCAGCCGAGCCTTTGGGCACCACGCCTTGCATTGCCTCGATCAGCGGCGGGGCACCGGTGCAGCCGACTTCTTCGTCAAAGCTGAGCGCGATTTGCAGCGGGCGTTTAACCTCGGCGTAGTGGGCCTCAACCAGTGCCCAAATGGCCAGCGCATCAAAGCCCTTCATGTCACAGGTGCCACGCCCGTAATATTTGCCGTCTTTTTCAACAACGGTAAAAGGGTCCGTGTCCCATGGCTGGCCATCAACCGGCACAACATCCGTATGGCCAGACAGCACAATCGCGCCCTCGACCTGCGGCCCCACATGGGCAAACAGCCCGTGTTTGGGCTGTTCAGGATCGATGTAGCGGTGGGCCGTGATGCCATGACTGGCAAGGTAATCATCTACCCAGTCAATCAGCGGAATATTTGTATCGCGCGACACTGTGGGAAAGCTGATGAGCTTCGTCATCAGCTCCAGCGGGCTTAATCGGTCTGTCATGGTCATGTCCTTAATAGCCGCTATCGGTAATCAGCACTTTGTGGCCGTGTCCCACATCGCGGTAGACGCTGGGTTCTGCGGTATAGCTTATGGGGTGGATCGGAGATGGAATAGGTTTGAAATTCAAATCCTTCTCGTCCTTGCGCTGGCGCGGATCCGCGATGGGAACCGCTTTCATCAGGGCTTGGGTATAGGGGTGTTGTGGGTTTTCAAATACCGCACGGCGCGGTCCCAGTTCCACAATACGGCCCAGATACATCACGCCGACATAATGGCTAACTCGTTCAACCACCGCCATGTCGTGACTGATGAAAAGGAAAGACAGCTCCATTTCCGCCTGTAATTCCATCATCAGGTTCAACACTTGGGCTTGGACCGAGACATCCAGCGCCGATACCGCTTCATCCGCGATGATGAGTTTTGGTTTCAGGGCCAGTGCGCGCGCGATTGCGACCCGTTGGCGCTGCCCGCCTGACAGTTCGTGCGGGAAGCGGCGCATGAAGCTGCGCGGCAGCTCGACACGGTCAAACAGGGTTTCCACCCATTCGGTCAGCTCTTTGCCCTTCATCAACCCGTAGTTATGGATCGGTTCGGCCACTTGATCCGCCAGCCCCATCTGGGGGTTCAGCGAGGCAAACGGGTCTTGGAAAATCATCTGCATGTCCAACCGCGCGGTGCGCAGATCATTGGCGTTCAGCCCCATGATGTCCTTGCCGCCAAGCTTCACCTCGCCTGATATGGGGTCAACCAGCCGCAGAATCGAGCGCCCAGCGGTGGATTTCCCGCACCCGCTTTCGCCCACAAGGCTGAGCGTCTGCCCCTTGTTGATCGAGAAGGAAAGGTCCTCAACCGCATGAACATTCGCCACCGTACGGCGCAGCAAGCCCCCCGTAACGGCAAAACGCGTTGTCAGGTTGTTAACCGTGAGCAGCACCTCATCTGTGCCTTTGATCGGCTCAATGGGTTTATCTTCACTGCCCAGCAGTTTCATCGGTTCAGGGTAATCCTTGCCCGTCATTTCGCCCAGCTTGGGGACAGCTGCCAGCAGCGCTTTGGTGTAGGGGTGTTTGGGAGACTCAAAGATTTCCTCGACGGTGCCCTCTTCCACCTTATTACCACGGAACATCACCACCACGCGGTCGGCCATCTGCGCGACCACCGCCATATCGTGGGTGATGAACATGACCGCCGTGCCTGTTTCGCGCTTGAGCCGGTCCATCAGCGCCAGAATCTCTGCCTGAATGGTCACATCCAAAGCCGTTGTCGGTTCATCCGCAATCAACAGGCGCGGCTCACACGCCAAGGCCATGGCGATCACCACACGCTGGCGCATACCGCCAGACAGCTCGTGCGGGTATTGAGACAGCCGTTTTTGGGGCTCGGGAATGCGCACTTGGGTCATCAATTCCAACGCGCGGGCCTCGGCCTCGGCTTTTGTCATGTTTTTGTGCAGACGCAGACCTTCGGTCAATTGCTTGCCTACGGTGAAAACGGGGTTCAGGGCGGTCATTGGCTCTTGGAAGATCATGCCGATCTCATTGCCCCTGATTCCGCGCATATCGTCTTGGGCGGCGCGTGCCAGATCAACTTGTATGCCACCGGGGCGGTCGAACATCAGTTCACCCCCCGCGATTTCACCACCACCGAATTCCACCAGCCGCATGAGCGACAAAGAAGACACCGATTTACCCGACCCTGATTCCCCCACAACACAAACTGTTTCGCCGGGGTTAATATCGAACGAGACATCCTCAACCCCGACAACAGGGCCGTCTTTTGTCTGAAATTCAACACGAAGGCCCTTTATTTGGGCAATTGGCGCTTGGGGGGTGGTATCAAGCATTCTAGTCCTTTCGGGTGATCTCCGCCTGCAGCAATGCGCGGTTAAAAGTTAGGCTAAGCCCAAGCATCACCAACGTCAAACGCTCTACTATGCCGCCTGTTGAGGCAAGCCTGAAGAAAAGAGACTGTGCCGCCATTTTCATCACGCCATTGCAATCACAAGGCTTGCATTTCTCTCAAAAAGTGTTTCGATAAGGTCATGCGTTTAGGGGGTGCTGAAATATTGTGCGGATAAAATGTTGTATTTACGTTAGGTTATCTGCCGTTCCACACTTTCCTCCCTTAACACTAATTCACGGCTGAAAAGTCACAGTCGAAAAAATGGCACCTTAAAGTGTGTCCAACAAGGAGTATATTATGAAGATGAGAAGCCTATTGCTGGGTGCGATTGCGACGACCGCATTTGCCCCTGTCGCATTCGCTGATGGCGAACGCGGTCGTGATGGTGACGTGAAGGTTCTGTATTGGCAGGCCCCCTCCATTTTGAACCCATTTCTGTCTGGCGGTACAAAAGATATTGAATCTGCCTCGCTGATCGTTGAGCCGCTTGCACGCTACACTGAGACAGGCGCATTGGTGCCGTGGCTTGTGGACGAAGTGCCGACAGTGGCCAACGGCGGCGTCTCTGCCGATTTGAAAACCATCACGTGGAGCATCACGCCCGGCCTGAAATGGTCCGATGGCACGCCCTTCACCTCTGCTGACGTGAAATTCACGGCCGAATACTGCATGCACCCCGAAGGCGGCTGCGCACAGGGCGCCAAATTTGACGGTGTAGAAAGCGTCGAAGCGGTAGATGATCTGACTGTAAAAGTCACATTCGACAGCCCCAAGCCAAACCCGTACGGCCCGTTTGTTGGCGGCGAAAACCCCATTATCCAAGCGGCCCAATTCGCTGAATGCCTTGGCGCGCGTGCACCAGAATGCACCGAAGCCAACTTCAACCCGATTGGGACCGGCCCGTTCAAAGTGATTGAATTCCGTCCAAATGACGTGATCACACTGGAAGCCAACGACAACTACCGCGTCGCAAGCAAGCCTGCATTCGCAACCATGACCTTCAAAGGGGGCGGCGACGCTGCTGCAGCCGGTCGTGCGGTTCTGGAAACTGGCGAATTTGACTATGCGTGGAACCTTCAGTTGGCACCCGATGTGATCGCCAAAATGGAAGAAGCAGGCAAAGGCGTTGCTGTTGCTGGTTTCGGTCCACTGGTTGAGCGTCTGGAAATGAACCTGACCAACCCGTCGCCAGATCTGCCACCAGAGACACGTGCAACTGTTGCGGAACCACACCCGTTCCTCTCTGATTTTGCTGTGCGCAAAGCGCTTTCCATGGCGATCGACCGCGAACTTCTGACCGAAGTAGGATACGGCAAAGCAGGTAAACCAACCTGTAACCTCGTCCCCGCGCCAGCGATCTACAACTCTGACAACACAGAATGTCTGACCCAAGATCTAGAAGGCGCCAAGGCCCTGCTGGACGAAGCAGGCTGGACCGACAGCGATGGCGACGGCACACGCGATAAAGACGGCGTAAAACTGGCCATTCTGTACCAAACATCCACAAACGCGGTGCGTCAGGATTTCCAAGCTTTGATCAAAGACTGGTGGGAGCAGATCGGTGTTGAAACCGAATTGCGCAACCTTGATGGTTCTGTCTTCTTTGGGGGTGACCCAGGTTCCCCTGATACATTCCAAAAGTTCTACGCGGACGTTGAAATGTATGCCAACACCTTTAACGGCACGGACCCACAGACCTATCTGGGCGCCTACCGTTGCGGCAATGAGCCAAAACCATCCAGCCAGTGGCAGGGTGAAAACATCAACCGCTTCTGTGATCCAGCCTATGACGCATTGCTCGACGAGCTGGCGCAAACGGGTGATATCGATAAGCGTGGCGAAATCGGCCGCAAGCTGAACGACATGGTCACAAAAGACACCATGACAATCGTTCCGCTGGTAAACCGTGCCCGCGTTTCCGCACACTCCAACAGCCTTGGTGGTGTTGTGCTGAACGTTTGGGACTCCGAGCTGTGGAATGCCGCAGATTGGTACCGCATGAAGTAAGAGACATTGTGGCGGGGCTGGTCCCCGCCCTTTTCTCAGCGATCCTTGGGCGGGGGGATACCCCGCCCTACTTTTAACTCACCAGACTGCTTCCCCAGACTGATAACTCAAGGCGCCGCTTGATGCTGAATTTCACCATCCGACGACTCGTCCTCTCCATTCCGACGCTTTTATTCATCAGCCTCGTGATTTTCCTTCTCCTTCAGCTTGCCCCCGGTGATCCGATGGCGCAGGTGCCGCTGACGGTGCCACCAGAGGTAAAACAAAAAATGCGCGAAGCATTGGGCCTCGGGGCGCCAATCCATGTGCAATATCTCAAATGGCTCTATCAATTCTTCATCGTCGAACCATCTGTGTTTATCGATTACCTGACCAACAGCAGCGCTCTGTTCGGCTGGCTGCCCGATACACAATTCAGCATGACACTGGATCCGCTGACAGGTGAATTGGTGCAAACCCAACGTGTGATCAGCTGGCAGACCCGCAGCCCTGTTATGGACATCGTCATACAGCGCATGCCGCAAACTCTCTGGGTTGTTGGCCTCAGCTATATCGTTGGCATTCTGATCGCGATCCCGATCGGCATCTATTCCGCCTACCGCCATTATTCCCTGTTTGATCAGGCGGGTACATTCATCACCATGGTAGGTTTCTCCATTCCGCCGTTCTTTACTGGCCCCCTGCTCATCGTGATCTTCTCGGTATCTTTGGGCTGGCTCCCCTCAATTTACGATACAACTCTGGTCGTAGACAGCTGGGCCACGTTCAAAACCCAACTGTTGCAGATGATAATGCCCGTCATGGTGCTGGCCCTGCAAACCACCGCGCAAATCAGCCGCTACATGCGATCGGCGATGCTGGACAACCTGAACCAAGACTACGTGCGCACCGCGCGCGCCAAGGGCCTGTCAGAGAGCATCGTTGTTATGGTCCATGTGCTGCGGAACTCGATGATCCCCGTGGTCACGATTATTGCACTGGGAATGCCAGCTATCTTTGGCGGCGCGATCATCACCGAAAACGTGTTCAAAGTGAACGGCATCGGCCAACTGCTGCTCACAGCGCTTTTTGCCAATGACCTGCCCATGGTGATGACCCTAACGTTTATCTTTGCCATCCTCATCGTTCTGTTTAACCTCATTGCCGATATCCTTTACGGCGTACTTGACCCAAGGATCCGCTATGACTGAGCAATCCATCCCCGCAAGCCCCCTCGAGACCGACCTAGAAGTCTTTGGCGCGCTCCAAGACAAAGGGCCCTCAGCGCCGCCGCGCAGCCAATGGCGCGACGTCTGGGACCAATTCCGCAAACACAAAGGCGCCGTTTTCGGTGGCGGCTTCTTGTTGTTCATCACCCTTGGTGTGCTCCTTGGCCCGTTCTTATGGGATGTTGAGCCTACAAAACTGGACATCCGAAACAAGAATTGGCGCCCCATCTATACTTTAATTTGGAACAGTGACGTCAAAGCGGGCTGGGCGCACCCCTTTGGGACAGACCAGCTGGGCCGCGATATATTGGCACAGATGATCTACGGCGGCCGTGTATCAATGGCTGTGGGCTGGTCTGCAATGATCCTGTCCCTGTTCATCGGCACAGCTGTCGGCGTCACTGCGGGCTACTTCAAACGTGCCGATTTCATCTTGATGCGCCTGACAGATCTGGTGCTTTCCCTACCAATCTTGCCGCTGGTACTGCTGGCTGTAACCCTGTTCCGCCAACCGCTCACCAGCTTCTTTGGCAGCCCTGAGGCGGGCATGTTTGTGCTCATCGTCTCGGTCATCGCACTGACATCATGGATGCAAACCGCGCGAATTGTGCGGGGTGACATCCTCGCCCTGAAAGAGCGCGAATTTATTCTTGCGGCCCGTTCTATCGGGTCTACGTCTGGGAAAATCATCCGCAGCCACCTTCTGCCGAATGTGATCTCCCCCATTATGGTTTCGGCCACACTGGGCCTCGCCACAGCGATCATCACCGAATCCGCTCTCAGCTTCCTTGGTGTGGGCTTCCCGTCGGACTTCCCGACGTGGGGTAAACTTCTGTCAGACGCCGTGGACCGCATGCAAGAGTACCCAGAACGCGTCATGCTGCCCGGGATCTTGATCTCGCTCACCGTGCTAAGCGTCAACTACCTAGGGGACGGGCTGCGCGATGCGCTTGATCCTCGCATTCGCGGACGCTAACAAAAAACGCCTGCGCTCCAATCTGGGCGCAGGCGCTTCTTCATTTTGCCCTTAAACTCAATACCGCGACCTAAACAGGCGCAAACGCTCCATTAGGTCGCCCCTATTCCAGATGCTTGCGCAACCGCCGTACTGCCCCCCATACGGCGACGACAATGGGCAGGGAGACGATCGCAGTCAAATGTCCTTTGCTCAGGTCCGTCACCTCTGTCAGTGGGTACAGAACGTACCCCGCGAGCGAGACCGCGTAATAGCTGATCGCAACCACGGACAACCCCTCAACCGTTTTTTGCAGCCGCAGCTGTAGATCAGCCCGCTTGTCCATGCTCTCCAGAATCTCTTGGTTCTGGGCCGAGCGTTCCACATCCACCCGCGTCCGTAACAGATCAGACGCACGCAGCGCGCGCGCCGACATCCGTTCCAGCCGCGCCTCCATTGAGACGACCGTCCGCATCGCAGGCTCATATCGGCGCATCATGAATTCACCGAAACCCTGCCGCCCACAAAAGCGTTCCTCGCGCAGGGCGGCAATCCGTTCTGACACAAGCGCACGGTAGGCTGCGGTTCCCGCAAATCGGAAACTTGCCTGCGCGACAACATTCTCCAGCTCTACCGACACATCTAACAGCGCATCCAACGTCGCCTCAGCCCGCTGTTCTTGCGCGCTCATCTTTGCCATAAGGTCACTGATCTGGTGATCCATCCGCCCCACCTGCCCGCCGATTTGACGGGTCAGCGCAAACCCGAGCATCGACATGGTTTTGTAGGTCTCAATTTCGAACAATCGCTGAATGATCCTGCCAATGCGTTGTGGCCCTGTTTGGGGCGGCACAAACACCGCGAACCGCGTGTGTCCTGCGGGATCAATGCGAAAATCACTGGCCACGATCGCGGCCCCCTCCAGAACCTGCCCTACGGCGAGGCTCTCTGGTACAAACCATTCGCGCAACTGCTCTAACATCGGCTCGGGCTTACGCGTGCTGT
>JBDVSG010000067.1:0-8344 GCA_039967155.1 Sulfitobacter sp.
CAGCGCGCGTAGCAACCGTCGCAATGGCCAACAAGACAGCTCGGATCGTCTGGGCAGTCTTGACCCGCAACGAGCCTTACACGCCGCACACAACCTAAAAGGAAAAGGCACAATGAGTTAGCAAGACCCGCGAGATGATGGAGCATAAGTCTGCCGCCAAAACCAAGACACTCCGCCGAATGGCGCGGGCATTTTAGCCCGAATTGCTGATAGGAACTTGGTTTGCGGAATCCATCAGGGCCAGCGGTCAAAACCGCGCAAACAGGCCGGACACATGACTGCTTCTGACAAATGCACAAATCTGATCAAAAATGTCTTGCTATGCAGGAGCCATCCACACATGCCATTCGTGAGTAAGTCCGACACAGCGCTGCAGCTTCCCCAAAGCGGACGTTGATCGATCGCGCGGCATTTTGATGTGGCCGAGGTCTGCTATGCGGACAAAACAGGCATTGGGTTTTGGATCTTCGCTGACGCAGCATTATTTGCTCTTGCAGCACGGTCACCGCTGCGTTGCGGCTCAAGTCGCCAGAGCGGTCATTGAAGGTGGGCCGCAGTGTGATTTCGCTGCGAAGTTTCAAAAGGGAGCCAACTGGGTGAATACTACCATTCTTTTCGTAGTCACCACGCAATTTTTGAGTGTTCAAAAAACTTCTGGACTCAAGATTAATTTGTCGACATGGTGTCGACAACAAAAAAGTCCTTATCTTGAGGTTCAAACCCGTCGTGGCGAAACAAGGAACATCCTCGACTTTTCAACGCGGCGCGGCCTCGGGTGAGATCTATCGTGTTCTGCGCGACGAAATCCTGACCCTTGTGCTTGAGCCCGGAAAATCATTGGACGAGACAAGCCTATCAAAGCGGTTTGCTGTGTCGCGGTCTCCCATCCGTGAGGCGCTCAACCGCTTGTTGGCAGAACGCCTGGTAGAGACACTTCCAAACAGATCTACCATTGTCGCACAGGTAGACCTGCGCAATTTTCCTGCACTCATTCAAGCCTTGGATATCCAGCAACGCCTTGCTACGCGGCTTGCGGCGCAAAACCGGGTGGACACGGATTTGCCTCGGTTGAGAGAATTGGCCGACGTCTTCAACGACAGTGTCGACCAGGCTTCGGCTCTGACAATTCTACAATCGAATTTTGCATTCCACGTCGCTGTCGCTGAGGCAGGGCGCAATCCCTATGTCACCCGGCAATATCGCGAGTTGTTATCTGAAACCCGGCGACTTCTGCATATCCATGTGCAGTTTCTCGACAACACCGATCGGGTTGAGGTGATGCGCGATCAGCACCATGATTTTGTCGATGTCATTGAGGCACAGGATATCGCAGCAGCTGATGTCATCGCCCATGCACACACGATGCAGTTCCATGACAGGTTTCTCAAGGCGCTGCGACATGCGCCCGATGCTGGCTTTGATCTTGGTCTGACGATCCCGGAGGGCCTCACGTGAGTTCGGTGATCACGCGGATCAAAGTGCACACACACTGCAACGACTTGGGCGGCAAAATCTGGAATCCGTCGATCCGCTGGACCAACAAATACGCGGTCTTTGTCACGCTGCATGACAGCGCGGACAAAGTCGGCCTTGGTGAATGCTGGTGCTTTGATGCCGCACCTGATGCGCTGGTTGCCTTTTTGCGGACGGAGGTCATCCCGCATTTTCTTGGTCAGGCACTTGTGGATGTGCCGGAAATTGCTAGTAGGTTGTTTGAAAAGGCGACACTTACCGCTCGTCACGGAATGCTTGCCTCTGCTTTGGCAGGTGTCGACATCGCGATGTGGGATCTGAAGGCGCAGCACGAAAATGCACCGCTATGGAGTTCCATGAATAAGGGCGGCACCGGCACCGCGCAGCTCTATGCCAGCGGCGGCTTGTACGGCGAAGGAAAAACTACAAATGACCTTTGCGCTGAGATGTCCGCCTTTGCGGCACGTGGGTTCGCCCTGTCGAAGATGAAAATAGGCGCGTTTTCCCTGCAAGAAGATATCGCACGTGTGAACGCCGTGCTTACCGCGCTGCCCAAGACCGCAAAACTGACCATCGACGGCGTTTACAGCTACTCCAGCGACGACGCGCTGCGCATTTTCGAGGCTCTCCCAGTCGAACGGATTGAAGCGTTTCAATCCCCCACAAAGGCTTGGGATTACACAGGGATGGCGCGTCTGACGAAGGCTGGCGTACCTGTCATGGCGACGGAAGCTGAATACCGTCCCGAATTACACGACCGACTAATTGAAGAGGTCGGTGTGCCGTTCCTTCAAACTGCGCCGGTCGCCATCGGTGGAGTGTCCCAAATTGCGGTGCTCGCAGACAAGGTGACAGGAACCCAAACGCGCCTTTCGCTTGAGGTATCTTCGACCGCGATTGCTCTTATGGCCGCAGTACATGCAGCAGCGGCGCACCCCGCAGTTGCCCATGTGGAATACCACACGATCCACACTGTCTTCTTTGACAAGTTAGAGCTGGATCAGCGCAAGGACGAACCGTTCAGAGCAACCCCACCCGACAAACCGGGCCTGGGCTTTTCGCTGCCGAAAACAGGTGTTTCGGTGGCATTCGAGGATGTGAGCAGCACCTCACCAAAAGATGTCGCATAAAGCGGCACACACCCCATCACAACAGTGGAGACTAAGATGAAAACCAAACTTACAAATCTTCTGATGGCGGGCGCATTGGCGCTTGGATCAGCATCGGCCGTTCAGGCGCAGGACCAAGGGTTGCTTGATACCATCATCGAGCGAGACAGCCTGTTGTGTACCGGTCATAACGGCAGCTATCTGGGTTTTGCCGAAGTTGACGGTGCTGGCGAATGGCAAGGGTTCGACATTGAATTCTGCAAGGCGCTGGCCACCGCAATACTTGGTAGCCCCGACAAACTGCAGGTCATTCCTGTTAGCTGGGCACAGCGTTTCCCCGCGATCCAATCGGGCGACATTGACGTGATCATCAAGGTCACGGGCTGGACAATGACACGCGACACCGAATTGGGACTGCAATACTCGCGTCCTTACTTCATCGGGCCGTTCTACGTGATGTCCAAGACCGAACTTGAAGCTGAAGGGATCGCCGATCTCGAAGGTGGCGTCTTTTGTGTGAACGCCGGCACCACGGTAGAGCGCGTACTGACCGACTATATGGAAACCAACGGCATCGAATATGAGTCGTTGGCGTTTGAAAAGGGCGAGGAACTTCGTGCTGCGTTTTATGCCGGTCGCTGCGATGCGATTGCTGGTTTCGGTCCATTCCTGTCCGCGACGCGCGTGAACGCCGACAACCCGGAAGATTTTGAAATCCTTGGCGACGTGCTTGCGCTTGAGCCAGAAGGCATTGTCGTCAAGCAGGGCGAAGATGATTTGCTGGACGTGATCAACTGGATGGTTAGCGCGTTGCTAATGGCCGAAGAAAACGGCGTTACTCAGGCGAATGTGGACGATATGAAAGCCAATCCACCTACTGCCTCTGTCGGGCGTTTGCTGGGATCAACACCAGGCGTCGGCGCACGTCTCGGCCTGAGTGACGACTGGGCATACAACGTGATCAAAACCGTCGGAAACTACGGTGAGATTTATGACCGCACCGTCGGTGAAGGATCTCGTTACCAGCTGCCACGTGGCCTGAACAACCTTTGGAACAATGGCGGCCTGCTCTACCCGCTTGTTCTTGACTAAACGATCTGACCCCGGACGGAAAGTTCCGCCTGGGGTCTTCACTTTAAATGGAGGTCGTCGTGCCGCAAATATTTGCATCGCAAAAGTTCCGCAGAATCGCACTTCAATGTGGTTTCATTCTGGCCACCGTTGCGCTGATCGCGTCCGTTATCCTTGTTGGCAAAAGCAATATTGCGGGTCAGGGAATGGCAACCGGGTTTGGCTTTCTTGAGCAGACGACTGGTTGGCCTGTGAACTTTTCGATCATAGAGGTCACTGGCAGATCGACCTATGCCCGCGTTCTTTGGGCGGGTTTGCTGAACACCATGCTTGTCGGGTTTCTGACCCTCATTTTCGCAACAATTCTGGGACTGCTGCTGGCTCTGATGAGAGTGTCGTCGAACACGCTAATGAAACTTGTCGGCACGTCCTATGTCGAAATTTTCCGCAATCTTCCCGTCATCCTTCAGGTGTTCTTCTGGTACGCAATCCTGACACATCTGCCGAGCCCGAAGCAGGCCTATAGTATTGGCGAAGCCTTCTATCTGTCCAATCGTGGTTTGATGATGCCTGCGCCCACATTGTCCGGCAGTGATGCTATGTGGTTCATCGCTGCGGTCGTTTTTGCTGTTGTGTTTCTGCTGCTCACCCGTGAACGACTGCGAAGTGGTCCCAGATGGGCATTTGCCATCGTGTTTACCTTTATCGTGTTCCTGCTTGTCCTGCTGACGGGGCGGGAGCCGGACACCGGGCTGATCTCCGTGCCAGAACTGAAAGGCCTGCGGTTTGTGGGCGGCATCACGCTCAAGCCCGAATTTACTGCGCTGCTGATCGGCCTGACACTGTTTGGAGCCTCTTATATCGGCGAAATTATCCGAGGGGGCCTCCTATCTGTAGATCGCGGCAAGCTGGAAGCGGGGTGTGCCTTGGGCTTCTCGACATTCCAAATCAATCGGCTGATCCGTATTCCATTGGCCATTCGGGCCATGCTTCCCTCTCTCACAAACCAGTACATCTGGCTGATGAAAGGCACGACTGTTGGTATCGCCGTAGGCTACCCAGATTACTTCGCCATTGTGTCGACGTCGATCAACCAAAGCGGCCAAACGATGGAACTGTTGGCCTTGCTGATGGGTGGCTTCATTTTGATCAACTATTCCATTGGGTTTTTCATGAACATGCTGAATGAACGCATCAAGTTGAAGGGGAGGAGCTAAGCCATGATAAACGAAGCTCTCGCTCCCCCTCCAAGCGCTACTGGACCAGTCTCTTGGCTTCGCAAACATTTCTTTGCGACATGGTACGACACTGCCTTTTCGCTGATTTTTGCGGTTTTAATCTATCTTGCGCTCAAAGCAATTATTGGCTGGGCCTTTGTTGATGCTGTCTGGCGGGTTGAAGACAAGGACCTGTGCACCCATGAAGCGGGCGCATGCTGGGCGGTGATTGAAAGCCGCGGGCGGCTGATACTGTTCGGACTTTACCCTTACGAGGAACAATGGCGTTCAACACTGGCTTGCCTTGCAGTGATCGTCACCATCGCGCTGTCTTGCCTGCCGAGCTTTTGGTCGATCCGACGTTTGCCGATCCTTTGGGTCGCGGGCTTTGCCACCTTCGTCTTGCTGATGCGCGGCGGGTTTGCGGGCCTGGAACTGGTCACCTCTGAGCAATGGGGCGGGCTGTCGCTGACAATCTTTATCTTCTCTGGTGTCTTTGTGATCGGCATGCCGCTGGCGGTGCTATTCGCCCTCGCGCGGAGGTCCAGCCTGCCAGTTATTGCAAAGTCTTTTGGCTTCTTCATCGACATCGTGCGCTCCCTACCGCTTCTGACGCTGCTGTTTGCAGCAGCAGTTGTGGTGCCCCTGCTGGTGCCGGACTGGTTGCAGGGCAACAAGTTGATGCGGGTTGTTATAGCTTTTGCGATCTTCTTTGCCGCCTATCAGGCAGAGATCATCCGTGCAGGCTTGCAATCCACATCGCAAGGGCAAGAGGAGGCAGCTGTCGCACTTGGTATGCCTTACTGGTCGCTGGTTATCGACATCCTATTGCCGCAAGCCTTCCGCAACACGCTGCCGTCAACCATCAACCAGGCGGTGATCACATTCAAAGAAACCTCCATCGTGACGATCATCGGATTTTTCGAGGTCATGGCCTCAGGCAATGCGGCAATCGGCACGGGTGAATGGGGCAACCAATATGTCGAGGTCTACGTCTTCCTCGCCCTTATCTACTTCGTATTTGTCTTCGGACTATCACGCTATGGCGCGTGGTTGGAAACCAGAATGAGGCTCGGACATGCATGATGCTGCAATCTCAATTCGTGGACTGGAAAAATTCTACGGTGACTTTCACGTCTTGAAAAACATCAACCTTGAAGTGCCTGACAAACAGACCCTCGTGATCTGCGGACCGTCGGGGTCGGGAAAGTCCACACTGATCCGCTGCATGAACGGGTTGGAAACCTATCGCTCGGGTACGTTGAACGTGCTGGGATTGCCCGTCGGGGATGATAGCAAGGTCATGGATCAGGTGCGCAAACGCGTGGGTATGGTGTTTCAGAGCTTCAACCTGTTTCCGCATCTGACCATTCTGGAAAACTGCGTATTGCCGCAAATCCGTTCGCTTGGGCGGGACAGGGCTGCTGCGATAGGTGAGGCAATGGATCAGCTCAAGAAGATGCAAGTCGAGGTTCACGCAGAAAAATATCCAGACCAGTTGTCAGGTGGCCAACAACAGCGCGTTGCACTGGCCCGCGCGTTGGCGCTCAAACCGGAAATCATGCTGTTTGACGAACCAACCTCAGCCCTGGACCCTGAGATGATCTCGGAAGTTCTTGAGGTGATGCAGGACTTGGCCCGCGCGGACATGACCATTGTCTGCGTCACCCATGAGATGGGTTTTGCCAAAGCTGTGGCCGATCGTGTGATCCTGATGGCGCAGGGCGAGATCGTCGAAGAAGGCAGGCCCGAACAGATGTTCAACAATCCACAGCATCAGGTCACCAAAGACTTTATGGCGGTGGTGAACGGATGAAAGTCATCACACGGGACGCGTTTGACACGGTCACCGATTAGCACGTTTTTGTCGCGGCCATCGACGCAGGTCACGCCTTGCCCAAGGCCTGAATAATTCCATTAAATGCACTCAAGCCATTTATCGAAAAGTATCCAGTTTGAAACCGAAGTTGGGCCATTGATGCAGGCTGCTCTTGGTCAATCCAATAACCCAATGCCTGCTCTTTTAAGCGCGTCCCGCTATCCAAATACTTCAATGTAACACTCCGAAAAAGATTAACTTACTTGAGTGGTACTGCGGAGTAGTCGAGCTTGGCAAGCTGCTGCAAAGAACTGTCCTAGGGATTTTCCGGGCCTGAGTTATGAAGTAGTATAGGCAAGTTGCTCTGCAGCTTGGGCGGGTTAGGAAGGCAACCTTAAGTGGTGCGGCTCACTGGGTAGCCATTTGTAGTGATCCCGTCTTGAACAAACGAGTGATCAAAAGACATATGCGTTGCAAAAGCGTTGCAAAAACAAAAAAGGGCGACCCGTGAGGATCGCCCTTTTTTCTTTTAAACCAATGGTTTAATTGGCTCTGACGGTAGGGATCAAAGCCATGTCGCGGATACTCACAAGCCCTTGCATTACAAGGCTTATCAAAGCGTCCATCCGGCGGCGGTGCCGCAGTCTGGTGGGACACTTTTAGGTAAAAACGGCGCTGATGACAAGATGATCTGGGGGCGGGGTAGGGTAAACCAACGCTTCCTCACCCAAGTGATGGCCCGCCCTCTTTTAGCTCATCGCTGGCGGACTTCAGGCGACCAAGAATGGCGCGGAGTGATCGACCAGCAACAAGGGGGTCAGCTACATCGTTGATCAGCCTGCTGAGTTCATTCGTGAGGCGATCCAAGATGCCTTCACGGCGAACAACGTCTTCCTCGCGAACCAACAGTTGTGTGTCGCGCTGATCAATAGTGGTTTCACGCTCATCCAGTTTTTCTTCTGCCGTATCCAGAACGCGCTCTTTGATGTTCAGCGCTTCCTCCCGCTGGTCAGTGGCATGAACGTTGGCCTCAAGCACTGCCGACTTTCGCTGCATTTTGCACGAATGGCTGCTTTCGGAAAAAGGGCAACCTATGAGTCGCAAATGGTAAGACTGGTGCGCAGCTTGCTTTTCCGTTGATTCAAAATCAATGACTTAGCAATCTGGAAAAGTTGATGCTATTTATCGTCCCACATTTTTGACAAAAACGAGCGTTTGTGGAAGCGATGGCAAAGCCTTTACCACTTGCAACACGCTAAAGACTATTTTTCACAATGGGCGCTTTTTCCTTCCAAATGCTGAAATTTTAGGGATACGTTTGCTTTAATGCAAAAAGAATGGGTAACTACTTTAATGCAAAAAGGATGGGTAACATTGGATTTTAGAAAAAAAGTAGTCACTTTTTCGATGGCGACAGTGTTGTTGATGAGCGCTGCGAATGGTGTTTTTGCGCAGTCCTCACCCGTAGGTGCTATCGATTGTGGCGCTGGGAACCGGAACTGTAATAATACTGAAATCGATGCTGGTGTAATTGACGCGTTTAACGCTGAAAATGTGAACCAAGACACTGCCATCACTGCAAACGGCACGGCGGATGCAGCAGCGATTGCAGCGCAAGCAACCACTGATATGAACCAAGACACTGCCATCACTGC
>JBDVSG010000068.1:0-41670 GCA_039967155.1 Sulfitobacter sp.
AGCGGGGGCTTCAGGCCATCCGTGACTGTCTGTATCCGGTGTAAGAGGGACAGAGCATGGCATACCAAACGCGGCAGCGCGAACCACTGCTTGATAGTAACACGGCAGAAGCGATTGAAAAACGCGGCAAGGAATTGTTGGGCGTAGCATTGCTGGCGCTGGGCGTCATGGCTGCAATGATGATCGGCAGCTACACTCCCGATGATCCGAACTGGATGCTGGCCACAGATGCACCTGCGCAAAACTGGCTGGGCCGTTTGGGCGCGTCATTGGCAGCGCCATTGTTCATGATCGTGGGCTGGGGCGCGTGGGGCTTGGCAATTGTCTTGCTGGTCTGGGGGGTGCGTTTTGCCATTCACCGTGGCGAAGACCGCGCGATGGGCCGTTTGATTTTTGCCCCGATCGCGATGGCGCTGGGCGCGATCTATGCCGCCACGCTGACGCCAAACGCTGAGTGGTTGCAGACCCATAGCTTTGGCTTGGGCGGCTTGTTCGGGGATACGGTTATGGGGGTGATCCTGACCGTCTTACCGATCGGCTCTACATTTGCGGTGAAATTCATGTCGCTACTTATGGGGCTTGGGATTTTGGCACTGGGCGCATTTGTTTTAGGTTTCACGCAATCCGAGCTGTCCCGCTTTGGTCGCTTTTTGTTGGTCGGGACAATCATGGCCTATGCGTCCCTGATGAATCTCTTGGGGCGCGGTGCCAGTGGTGCAGTTAGTGCGGCACAAAGCATGCAGGCAAAGCAGATTGAACGCCGCGAAACCCGCCGCGTTGAGGCCGCCGAGGCCGAAGCATTCGCCGCTGAACAAGCTTTGGCAGAGGCCCAAGTGGCACCGGCAGCACCCGTTGCCGCAGCGCGCAGCCCGATGATTATCTCCAGTCGACCTGCACCTGCGCCCGAACCTGTTCTAGAGGCCGCGCCCATGCACGAATTTGCGGAACCAGAGCCAGAACCTGTACCAACGTTGGAAGAGAAAATCGGCCTATTGGCCCGCATGCCTGGCTTGATCAAACGTCCCGAAGTCATGCCGCAACCTGAACTGGTGGAACAACAGCATGACGCCGTGTTGGAAGAGGCACCGGATCAAGATCGTATCAAGACCAAGATTTCGGATGTCATCAAAAACCGCGTACGGACAACAAACGCAGCACATGTTCCTGAAGCCGCGCCGTTGACACGCGGGCGGGGCCGCGGGCCTGATCCTTTGGTTCTCAACACTGCACGGGCCGAGCCGCCCCTGACGGCGCCTGCCACGCCCGTACCAGCGGAGCCTCCTTTGACGGCGGCGCGCGCCATTCCAGTAGCCCCCGCGCCTGCATTCGCCGATGCAGCCCCGATGGAAAGTTATGACGCCCCCCCTCTGGAGGAAGCCTATGCAGCGGAAGAGGTGAATATCTTTGCCGAGCCTGAGGTGATTGAGCAGCCGCAGCCCGTCGCGGCACCTGCATCGATTGTTGTCCCCAGACCAGCAACGCCAACCGCTCCTGCGCCAGTGCCTGCTGCACCAGTGCCAGCAGCCCCCGTAGCACAAGTTCAGACACCTCAGATTCCGGTGCCCGAACCAAAGCGCGTTGTTATGCCAATGACCCGTAAACCTGTGCCGCAGAGCAAACAGGCCAAGGCCGAAGCCCAACCCGCCCTGTCGTTTGAGGACAATCACCCCGGATTTGAGCTGCCGCCGCTTAACCTTTTGGAATCTCCCGAAGACAGCCCGCGCCTGCATCTGAGCGATGAAGCGCTGGAAGAAAACGCGCGCATGTTGGAAACCGTGCTGGATGATTATGGCGTCAAAGGTGAAATTGTCGCCGTGCGTCCGGGCCCTGTTGTGACCATGTATGAGCTGGAACCAGCGCCGGGTCTTAAAGCGTCGCGCGTAATTGGCTTGGCCGATGACATCGCGCGTTCGATGGCTGCACTTTCTGCGCGTGTTTCTACCGTGCCTGG
Source organism: Sulfitobacter sp. (assembly GCA_039967155.1). Lineage (GTDB taxonomy): Bacteria > Pseudomonadota > Alphaproteobacteria > Rhodobacterales > Rhodobacteraceae > Sulfitobacter. The sequence goes on from JBDVSG010000068.1 coordinate 1,952, forward strand.
ACGTTCGGTGATCGGCATCGAACTGCCCAATGAAAACCGTGAAAAAGTGGTGCTGCGTGAAATCCTCAGCAGCCGCGATTTTGGGGATGGCAACCAGAACCTGCCGCTTGCTTTGGGCAAGGACATCGGAGGGGAGCCCGTGGTGGCGAACCTTGCCAAGATGCCTCATTTGTTGATCGCGGGGACAACGGGTTCCGGTAAATCTGTGGCGATTAACACCATGATCCTGAGCCTGCTGTACAAGCTCAGCCCGCAAGAATGCCGCATGATCATGATTGACCCCAAGATGTTAGAACTGAGCGTCTATGACGGCATCCCGCATCTGCTGTCTCCTGTTGTGACGGATCCGAAAAAGGCGCTGGTGGCGTTGAAATGGACCGTGGGCGAAATGGAAGACCGCTATCGTAAGATGTCCAAAATGGGTGTGCGCAACATCGAAGGCTACAACGGTCGCGTCCGTGAAGCATTGGCCAAAGGCGAGATGTTCAGCCGCACTGTTCAGACTGGCTTTGACGATGACACAGGCGAGCCGATCTTCGAGACAGAAGAAAACACACCAGAGGCACTGCCCTATATCGTTGTGATCGTGGATGAGATGGCCGACCTGATGATGGTTGCAGGCAAAGAAATCGAAGCCTGTATCCAACGTCTGGCGCAAATGGCGCGTGCATCGGGTATTCACCTGATCATGGCCACACAGCGCCCGTCGGTTGACGTCATCACAGGTACGATCAAGGCGAACTTCCCCACGCGGATTTCCTTCCAAGTGACCAGCAAAATTGACAGCCGCACAATCCTTGGTGAAATGGGCGCTGAGCAGCTGCTGGGCATGGGCGACATGCTGTATATGGCGGGCGGATCAAAGATTGTGCGTTGCCATGGCCCGTTTGTCAGCGATGAGGAAGTTGAAGAGATCGTCAACCACCTGAAGCAATTCGGCGAACCTGATTATGTTTCTGGTGTGGTCGAAGGCCCAGCCGAGGAAAACGAGGCCAGCATTGATGCGGTCTTGGGGTTGAACACCGGCGGCAATACGGACGGTGAGGATGCGCTCTATGATACGGCTGTGGCGATTGTGACCAAGGACCGCAAATGCTCGACCTCCTATATCCAGCGCAAACTGGCGATCGGCTATAACAAAGCTGCGCGTCTGGTCGAGCAGATGGAGGATCAGGGTCTGGTCTCGCCTGCGAACCACGTGGGTAAACGCGAGATTTTGGTGCCTGAGCAGGGGTAAGTGACTGCAGGAATTTAAATTCTGGCGGCTCCTTTGGTGACAGAGGGGCCGTTTTTCTGTTCAGGCGGTCTGCCGCCCAATTTCGGGGGAAACGGCGCGGGGTTGCAGCAATCTGGACGGTTGATATCGCATATCATCACAAGGCCCCCTATGTTGAAGGCAACGCAGTATTCAAAATACAGGGACTATCACATGCGATTTTTGAAACCCCTCGCGCTGGGCGCGGCATTGGCCTTTGCAGCAACAACGGCAATGGCGGATAAACTGCCGCTGAACAGCATCAGCAGCTATTTGAACGCGATGACCACTGCAAAAGGTGAATTCACGCAGATCAACGGCGATGGCACAATTTCCACAGGGACAATCTATATCAAACGGCCTGGACGGGTGCGTTTCGAATATAACGCCCCTGATACGGGGCTGGTGATTGCAGGGTCCAACACTGTGGTGATCTATGACACGAAATCCAACCAACCCCCTGAGAGCTATCCGCTAGGGCGCACGCCGCTGTCGATTATTCTTGCTCGGAATGTGGATCTGAACGCGGCCAAAATGGTCACAGGTCATGCCTATGACGGCACCGCGACGACTGTCACAGCCCAAGACCCAAAGAACCCGCAATACGGCAATATCCAGATGAAATTCACAGGACCCAATCCAGAGCTGCGCCAATGGATAATCAACGACGGCAATGGGGGGCAAACCACCGTTGTCCTCGGAGAGCTTAAGAAAGGCGGAAATCTTCCGAATAAGTTGTTTGATGTGGGCAGCCCAGGGTCGTCCAACCGCTAAACGACGTTACGCATGGGCAAGGATGTTTAGCAGCTTGCCTGCAGGATCCGAGACAAAGAACCGGCGCACTCCCCATGGCTCGTCCGTGAGGGGGTAGTCGATCCTGATCCCCATGCTGACCGCGCGCTGGTGCACTACATCCACATCTTCCACCTCGATTGAAAGGTCGGGGTGGGGTTGGGTATCCTGATCATCGCGGATGATGCTCAGCTGTGCAGGGTGATCAGCCTGAGACGACATTGTTGCAACCCAGCCAAGGTCCATCGCAATCTCCATATCCAGAAGATCGCGATAGAACGCGATTGTGTCCTGCATCGAGACCGCAGCGATATTGGCAACGATCCGTTTTACAGTCACCTCAGGCGGCACCCCTGAATTTGGCCGCGATACAGCGCCGCGCGGTCCTCAACCTTACCGGCAACAGAAACCAGCCAAGGCTTCTTGTTGTAGCTGGCCTTGCGGAAGCCGGTATGCCCCTCATGGTAGGCTAAATATTGGTTGCGCGCGTCATGTAAGGCAATGCCATTACGGTCACGGCTGGTGTTCATATACCAGCCCATGAAATCGGTCGCGTCCCTGATCTTGTCGCGTTTCGCGCCATTGCGGCCCTGTGCTGTGCGGTATTCATCCCACGTCGCATCAAGCGCCTGACCATAGCCGAACGCGCTGGATTGGCGGCCCATAGGGATAACCCCCAACACATAGCGGAACGGCGTGCGGGCATCGCCGACGAATTTGCTTTCTTGGTGGATCGTGGCCATTTGTACGTGAATGGGAACGCCCCATTTCCGCTCAGTGGCTTTGAATGCCTTGTGATAATCGGGGCGCTGTTTGAGAATCGAGCAAGCGTTATCCAAATCCCGTGGCGGGTTTGTGGAAGAGCCGCCACAGCTAGCCAGCAGTAGCGCGATAATCATAGCGCGAAGGGGTGTTTTCATCTGCCATTCGCCTCAAGTGTCGTTTTTATATTTTGAATGATGATACAGGAACAACGCAGCTTTTTACAGTAAAACCTATAACACAAACGCCAAAAGTAGCGGTAATGTGCCGACCGACATGAGCGTTGAAACAACAACCAGCCCAGCAACGGCCTGTGAATCAGCGCCATATTTTTCGGCCAACAAATAGGACGTCACAGCAACGGGTGTCGCGATCTGCAAGATTAACACACCAGAGGCAATATGGTTCAGGTCAAACGCCCAAGAAATCAGCCATGCGATTCCCGTACAGAGGATGAGCTTGATGAGAGAGAGGATGATGGCGCTGCCGATTCCTTTTGGTGTTAGGCGGGCCACAGCGACGCCAAGCGTAATCAGCATCAGCGGAATTGCCATCTGGCCGATCATCTCCAATGAGGTGGTCAAAACACTGGGCGTGTGCCACCCCCGCCAGAGAAAAAGCCCGCCCAGAAGCGTCGCCCAGACCAGCGGTTCGCGTAAAACTTTGCCAAAACTACCAGCCCCCGCAACCAGCCAGATGCCAAAGGTAAATGTCCAAATCGCCATGACAGCAAAAACAACCACGGCATAGCTAAGCCCCTCTGGTCCAAAGGCAAAAAGGGCCAAAGGAAGGCCGACATTGCCGGTATTTCCAAATATCATTGGCGCCAGATAAGTCCGCTGGTGCAGCCCCGCGGCCCATACCAACCCCACAGCAACCCCAGCAACCGCAAGATAGGCGGCGATGGAGGCAAGGGTTAGCGCAGTCAGCGCGGCGGGGTCGATATTGGCTTGCATGAGGGCGGTGAAAATCAAGCAAGGTATAGCCAGCGACATCGCCAGTTGTGTCACAAAGTTGATTCGATATTCAAAGTCCAGCTTTACCCAGAAAAAACCTACGGCCACCAATATGAAAACAGGGGCAACAATTTCCAATACGGTCAGTGTCAAGTTCACAGACTGTTTCCTCTAAATCAGCGGCATATATTAGACAAAATGCACTTGTTTCGGATAGGAACCAAGAGTAGGGAGCGCATTGCAATGATAAGAACACGCGCGAAATATCACTTGGGCCAAATTGTCCGCCATAAGAAACACCCGTTCCGCGGGGTGATTTTTGATGTCGACCCACAATTCGCCAATACCGAAGAATGGTACGAATCCATTCCCGAAGAAAGCCGCCCCATCAAAGGGCAGCCGTTCTACCATCTTTTGGCTGAGAATGATCAAAGCTACTATGTCGCCTATGTGTCAGAGCAGAATTTGGTCGCGGACTATTCAGGGGAACCTGTGGATCACCCTGATATCCCGGATTTGTTCGGCCCATTTGAAGATGGCGCATACCCGCTTCATTTCCAGATGAACTAACGGGGGCAGCTGCCGCCGCCCCGTTTGGGATCTTAATAGCCGAGCGCGCAGCCATCCTTGCGAGGGTCTGATGCGCCTTCGAGAACACCGCTTTCATGGATTTTGATTGCTTGTGCGCCACCGATGGCCACATCTGGGATTTCTACGGAGTGGCCCATGTCTGACAGTTCGGCGCGGACGGCATCGGAATACCCCCGTTCGACATTCATTGTTCCATTGTCTGAAAATGCACGGGGGGCATCGATGGCGGCCTGCGGATCCATTCCGAAATCCTCCAGATTCGAGACAAGCCGCGCATGCCCGCAAGGCTGATACGCGCCACCCATCACGCCAAACGGCATCAAAACGCGGCCCTGTTGCCGGATCATTCCTGGAATGATGGTGTGCATCGGGCGTTTGCCGCCTTTCAATTCGTTGGGGTGGCCTTCCTCTAGGGTAAAGCCCGCGCCGCGGTTCTGCATCAACAGGCCAAATTTGTCTGAAGCAATGCCCGAACCAAACCCATGGAAAACGGAATAGATAAGCGAAACAGACATGCCATCGCCATCAACCACGGTGATGTAGATCGTATCCTTGTGTACCGATTCGGACAGAGCAGCTGGGCTGGCCATCGCCTGTTTGGGATCAATAAGCGCCGCCAGTTTTTTCGCTGTTTCCATGTCCAACATATGTTCAGCCCGCGCGGCATAGGCGGCATCCGCAAGAAAACGGTTACGCGCGTCATAGGCCAATTTGGCGGCTTCTGCTTCGATGTGAATGCGTTGCGCGCCAATTGGGTCCATGCTTGCAACGTCAAACTGAGACAGAATATTCAACATCAACAAAGCGGTAGCGCCTTGGCCGTTCGGGGGATGCTCAACCACTTCGACGTCTTTATAGGCGCTTGAAATCGGGGTTGTTGGGGTGCAGGACACCGCCGCGAAATCCTCAGCGGTATGTTTGCCGCCCATCGCGTTTAGCACGGCCAACATATCCTCGGCCACTTCCCCTGAATAAAAGGCATCTCGACCGTCTTTAGCGATGCGGCGCAGTACCTCTGCTTGACCAGGTGCGCGGAAAATCGCACCTGTTTTTGGGACTTGGCCATCGATCAGATAATGATCACGGGCCGCGCCTTGCAATGTGCCAGCATCCCGTTCCCAGTCAAAGGCAACCCGCGGTGCCACCACAACACCGTTTTCAGCATAATGGATGGCAGGCGACAGAATCGCATCTAGCCCCAGTTTCCCGACCGTTTCGGACAGGTGGCAGAAAGCGTCAATTGCCCCTGGGATAGTGACGGCATGGGCCGATCTTAGAGGGACCGTAGTCTCGCCTGCGTCCCGCAATTGTGCAGCATCCAACGCGGCGGGTGCGCGCCCTGATCCGTTCAACGCTTTTACGTCGTTGCTGCCCGCCTCGGACCACAAGACAAAGCAATCACCGCCGATGCCAGTCATTTGGGGTTCGCAAATTCCGAGCAAAACCGCACCTGCAATCGCAGCGTCCATCGCGTTGCCGCCGCGTTGCAAAACATCAATCGCGGCTTTCGCGCCTAAAGGATGGGAGGTTGCGCAAAGGCCACCTGTTGCCAATACCGGCGAGCGGCCGGGGAGTTGAAAATCGCGCATGGAAAGCCTCGCTCAGAATTCTGTTTTCCAGAGCCTAGAGCGTTCACAGCCAAGTGCCAATGTGAATTGATATGACGTTGGGGAGGGGATAGTGCTCCGGCGCCGCGTACTGGGTGGGGGCAATGAAACGCGGCGCCAGAGGAAGCTATATGCAGCTACAAGGAAAGGTATGATGCCTAAGGGTGGCGAGAATGTGATGGTGGCGGGGCAATGGCATGGTCTTTGCGCGGCGATCTTTGGGCGATCTTTTCATGTTATGATCGGATGCTAATTGTAAGTGTTAGGTGATTTTCATCACCGATCCGAACATATTGCACTTCTTGCGCAAGCGTATGGATCATGAACCAGCCAAAGCCACCTTCAGGCATATCCGCCATTGCAACATTAACATCGGGGGCACAGGCGGTCGGCGCGCGACCTTTTGGCATTGCGACCCCCTGATCAATGATCGACAGGTGTAGCCCCTCCATATCGTGTTTCCCATGGATTTCGATCGCCGTCTGTCCGTCAGTGGCAGCGAGGGCATGTTCGATGACGTTGTTCAGCGCTTCAGCTAGGACCAACTCGACTGTTCCAGCATCATCCTCACTCAGCGAAAGGGGCGCGAGACAAGTCATGGTTTTAGCAAGGCCACTCCGAACAGCATCCTCCGCCCCAGCGACTGACACTGTGAAAGGGGTAAGGGGTTGTTGTTCAGCCACAGCTGCCCTCCGATGTTTTGGGGGGCATCACTGCAACTCCTCCAAGGCGGCCTCAACCGTTGCGAAGACGCCAAAAACAGAATCCATACGGGTCAGGCGAAAAACCTTGTCCACTGTAGGGGTCAGACCTGCCAGAACCAACCGGCGGCTAGGGCTTAGGTTTTTCATCGCCGCAACAATAGCCCCAAGGCCGCTGGAATCAATAAATTGCACATGGTTAAGATCGAGCAAAACCGCATCGGTTCCCCCCTCAGTGATTTCCCGCATTTTGTCTTTGAAAGATAAGGCAACAGCAGCGTCGATTCGTTGTTCTTGAACCGTGACGATCTGTAATGCGGGTTCTTTTGAGCTTGTCAGTTCCATGATATATTCCTGCAAAGATTGCGTGCGACCCCTTGCTAAAACCAAATGGCTAAGAAGTTGTAAGCGGCAACAGAAAAGGGAGATGGAGATGCGCAAAGTAGTGATAGCGGGGGCGGCCAGAACGCCGATGGGGGGCTTTCAGGGTGCGTTTTCAGATATGACAGCGGCCGAGCTGGGCGGGGCTGCTATTCGCGCCGCGCTGGATGGGGCTGGGGATGCAATTGTGCAAGAAGTCTTGATGGGCTGCGTTTTGCCTGCTGGCCAAGGGCAGGCCCCTGCACGTCAGGCAGGCTTTGCTGCAGGGTTGGGTGAAGACGTGCCCGCAACAACCCTCAATAAGATGTGCGGATCCGGTATGAAGGCCGCGATGGTTGGCTTTGATCAGATCGCGTTGGGCCACACGGATGTAATGGTCGCAGGGGGCATGGAGAGCATGACAAACGCGCCTTATGTCCTACCGAAAATGCGCAGTGGCGCGCGCCTAGGCCATAATGCGGTGATCGATCACATGTTTTTAGACGGGCTCGAAGATGCCTACGACAAAGGCCGCTTGATGGGCACATTCGCCGAGGATTGCGCAGAAACCTTCCAATTTACCCGAGAACGGCAAGACGAATATGCGCTGGCTTCCCTCAGTCGCGCATTGGAAGCCCAAGAGAATGGCGCTTTTGCTGATGAAGTCACGTCTGTGGACGTGGTGTCGCGCAAAGGGTCGGTAACCATTGCGACTGACGAGCAACCAAAATCCGCCCGTCCCGATAAAATCCCTCAATTGAAGCCAGCCTTCCGCGACGGGGGCACCGTTACAGCGGCCAATTCGTCTTCCATCTCCGACGGTGCTGCTGCGCTTGTTCTGGCTGCTGAAGAGACCGCGATGGCCCAAGGCCTTACAATCCGCGCCCATATCCTTGGCCATGCCAGTCACGCCCAAGCACCAGGCTTGTTTACAACAGCGCCAGTCCCAGCTGCGCAAAAACTGTTGCAGCGCCTTGGCTGGGCAAAGGAAGACGTTGACCTGTGGGAAGTAAACGAAGCCTTCGCCGTGGTGCCGTTGGCCTTCATGCAGGAGATGGGCCTGTCCCATGACATTGTAAACGTGAACGGGGGCGCTTGTGCATTGGGCCACCCGATCGGTGCATCTGGTGCGCGGATCATGGTCACTCTGCTCAATGCGCTCGAAAAACGCGATCTAAAACGTGGTATCGCTGCCATTTGTATCGGCGGCGGCGAAGGCACAGCAATAGCGATTGAACGCGCCTAAAGCCTTCTTTATTTTGCCCTTAAACTCATATCGGCCCTTAGGGGCCGATCCCACATTGATGCGAGGCAAAACATGCACGTAGATTATCCAACCCTCGCCAAAACGATTGCGGCTCTGACCGAGGGGGAAGAAGACACAATCGCCCTGATGGCGACCGTGGCGTGTGAACTGCATCACAGCGATGCGCGGTTTGACTGGACGGGGTTTTACCGCGTGACAGCACCAGAGATCTTAAAAATCGGACCCTACCAAGGCGGGCACGGTTGCTTGGTCATTCCATTTTCTCGCGGTGTCTGCGGGGCTGCTGCGCGTACAGGACAAACGCAGCTGGTCGCAGATGTTGATGCATTCCCAGATCACATTGCCTGTGCCAGCACAACAAGGTCAGAACTGGTGTTGCCCGTCTTTGGTCAGGAGGGGAAGCTGCTGGCGGTTTTGGACATTGATAGCAATCAACCAGATGCATTTTCCCAATCTGATGCTGATGCGTTGCATGATATTTTGAAGAAAACATTCAGTCACGTGAAATAATTCTAGATTTTTTCACGAACCTCTGACAGGAATTGTGCATTGCTGCGGCACCCCATGTGCCCAGTTGAAAATTGTACTGTCTAGAATGAGGTGTCATGCGTCACGATTTGCCACAAGCATCCAGCACGCTTGGTGTTGATTTGCGCGCCTTGCGCCGTGCCAGAGGTGTAACATTAGCGCAGACAGCCGAAGCGCTGGGGCGTTCTGTTGGATGGCTAAGCCAAGTCGAGCGCGACAAATCAGACCCTTCCATCACGGATCTGCGCCAGTTGGCCGCATACTTTGAGGTGCCTGTTTCAATCCTGTTCCGCCATGAAGCCGCCCCCGCACAGGAGGCAGGCTTTGTCGTTCGTTCTGGCGCACGCCGCGCGATGGGCTCCTCTATGACGGGGTTGGTGGAGGAACTCTTGTCTCCTGATCTGACGGATGATTTCGAAATGGTGCATTCCACCTTCCTGCCTCATAGTCGCATAAAGGATCTGGTACAGCGCCCAACCCAAGAGGTCGGCTATGTCATTTCAGGCACGCTGGAGATAGAGATCGACAGCACCGTATTTTCGTTAAACGCAGGCGATAGTTTCCGCATTCGCGGTGAATCTTTTCGCTGGGCCAATCGCACCTCAGATCCCGTCGTGGCGATCTGGGTCATTGCGCCCCCTGTGTACTGACGAAAGGACACTGGATGAACTTTGAGGCATGGACAGTATTTGCGTTGTTTTGGGTTGTTTTCGTCACCACCCCTGGGCCGAATGCGGTGAATTGCATCAATAACGGCATGAACCTTGGGATGCGGCGGGCTATGGTGGGGGTGTTGGGTATTCTCACACAAGCTATGCTGTTTCTGGCTTTGTCAGCGCTTGGGGTCACGGCTCTTATTGCGGCGTCCCCTATAGGGTTTGGGGTGGCAAAACTGATTGGCGCTGGCTTTTTGATTTACGTCGGTGTTCGGGGCTGGCTGAATTCTAAAAAGCCCGTAAAAATAGATACGCGGCCAGCGACTTCGATCTATCTACGCGCCTTTGCAATCGCCACGATCAACCCCAAAAGCGTGGCCGGATATTTAGCGGCCTTCAGCCAATTCGTGCAGCCTGATGTGCCGATTTCTGAACAGATGCTTGTGATTGTCCCAACGGCTCTCGTTCTGACAACGCTTAGCTATACGGGCTTTACGGCCTTGGGCGCGGGGATTGGACGTGCGGCGCTGGGCGCGGTGTTCAATGTCTGGGTGCGCCGTGTGATGGCGGTGTGTTTTATCATCTATGGCTTCCTTTTAGGGGCCAGCACGACACCAACGCGGGGATAAGAAGGGGGGGCCTCCATCAAGGGGTTCCACGTGGAACATGAGACCAGAAAAAATGACGGAACCACCCCAATCAACATTCCTTTTCAACAGGAGCAAGACGCATGAGTAATTTTCCAACCACCGCACGTGTTGTTATCATTGGTGGCGGGGTCGTGGGCACTTCGACGCTGTACCATCTGGCCAAAGCAGGCTGGAACGATTGTGTTTTGCTTGAGAAAAACGAACTCACTGCCGGCTCTACATGGCATGCGGCGGGAAATTGCCCGAACTTCTCCAGCTCTTGGGCGGTGATGAACATGCAGCGTTTCGGTCTAGAGATGTACCGGAGCTTGGGCGCGGATGTGGATTATCCGATGAACTACCATGTGACAGGCGCATTGCGTTTAGCCCATTCGCGTGAACGGATGATGGAGTTTGAGAAAGTGGCCTCGATGGGCGCGTATCAAGGGCTTGATATGGGGATTCTCAGTCCGCATGAGCTGAAGCACTACAACCCCTTTATGGAGACCCACGACCTAGAGGGCGCACTGTGGGACCCGCTGGATGGCGATATCGATCCCGCACAGCTGACCCAAGCATTGGCCAAAGGCGCCCGTGATGCGGGCGGGCGGATTGAACGTTTTTGCCCGATGATTGGCCTTGATCGGGATGGCGATGAATGGATCGTGAAGACCGAAAAGGGCAACATTCGCGCGCAATATGTCGTGAACTGCGCGGGCTACTACGCCCAGCGTGTGGGCGAGATGTTCAAACCTTTTGGTGGGCGCACTGTGCCGATGGTGGTCATGTCGCACCAATATTTTCTGACAGAACCAATCGCTGAGCTAGAGGCGTGGACCAAAGAAAAGGGTCATAAAATGCCCCTGATCCGCGATGTCGATACCAGCTATTATCTGCGACAGGACAAAAGTGGTCTGAACCTTGGCCCCTATGAACGCAACTGCAAGGCCCACTGGGTGACCCCCGATGATCCAATGCCAGAGGACTTTTCGTTCCAGCTGTATCCCGACGATTTGGATCGTTTAGAGTATTATATAGAGGATGCGATGGCGCGGGTTCCTGTGCTGGGCACGGCAGGTGTAGGCCGCAACATCAACGGGCCCATACCATACGCCCCTGACGGGTTGCCTATGATCGGTCCCATGCCAGGAGTCAAAAACGCCTTTGAAGGCCATAGTTTCACCTTTGGTATCGCGCAGGGGGGCGGCGCTGGAAAAGTACTATCTGAATGGATCATGCACGGGGAAACTGAATGGGACATGTGGGCCGTCGATCCGCGCCGCTATACAGGCTATGCCGATCACGACTACACGCTTGCCAAAGCCCTAGAGACTTACGGCCACGAATACGCGATGCATTTCCCTCGCCACGAATGGCCTGCGGGCCGCGATAAAAAACTGTCCCCAGTTGACGCACGGATCCGTGCCTTGGGTGGGCAGATGGGGGCCTATAACGGCTGGGAACGGGCCAATTGGTTTGCCAAAGAGGGCGATGATACCTCTGAGGAAGCCACACAAACATGGGACCGCAGCGGCCCTTGGGCTGTGCGGATACAGGAAGAAGTCGAAGCCGTGCGCGATGGTGTCGGCGTGCTGGATTTGCCCGGGTTTTCACGGTTCAGCCTGTCAGGTGAGGGGGCGGCAGAATACTTGCGCGGCCGGATCACAGGTGGCTTGCCCAAGGTCGGGCGGATGAACCTTGCCTATTTCGCAGACAGCCGAGGCCGTATTCTGACAGAGATGTCGATCATGCGGCAGGGCGAAGATCGGTTCACATTGATCACGGCAGCGATGGCGCAATGGCACGATTTTGACGTGCTGAATAACGGTTTGCCGGCCGGCGTGCAGCTGAAGGATCACACGGAAGAAATCTCTACCCTGATTGTCACAGGCCCCAAAGCACGTGACCTATATCAGAGGTTGGAAACGGACGCAGATTTGACGGCGCCGTGGCTGTCTATCCAGTCAGCCAAAGTTGCGGGTGTTGATTGTCTTTTGGCGCGGGTGTCTTTCGCCGGTGAGCTGGGGTGGGAAATCCACGCTCCGATAGCGGATATCCCAGATCTATACGCCAGCGTATTGTCCGCAGGAGCCACGCCATTCGGGATGTATGCGCTTAACTCCATGCGGATTGAAAAAGGGTACCGTACATGGAAGGGCGACCTGTCCACAGATTACACAATGCTAGAGGCAGGGCTGGACCGTTGGGTCAATCTGGACAAGCCGCAAAATTTCACAGGCAAGGCCGCTTTGGCAGCCCAAAAAGCAACTGGCGTGAAGAAACGCTTTGTAACAATGATTGTCGAGGCGGGCGAACAGGACGCGCCTTATATGTCGACTGTCTATCGCGGCAATGAGGTTGTGGGCGAGACGACCAGTGGTGACTGGGGCTACCGCATCGGGAAATCAATTGCGCTGGGCACTGTGCGCGCGGATCTGGCGGTCGCGGGGACTGAACTGGAAATCAATATTTACGGGCAGCGCTATAAAGCGACCGTGCAGGATGATGCGCCATTGTGGGACCCAGAAAACGCGCGTATCCGCGCCTGATCCTTAGTAAAAAACGGTGAGTGAAATGGCTGAAATAACCCTTCTGGATGGCGCGATTGGGCAAGAGCTGGTCATCCGCTCTGCAGGTCCAGCAACGCAACTGTGGTCGACCAGCGTGATGATGGAAGCGCCTGATTTGGTCGGGGCTGTGCATGCGGATTATTTTGCTGCGGGGGCCACTGTTGCCACGACCAATACCTACCCCGTTCACCGCAGCCGTCTTGAGCGTCTGGATCTGGAGGATCAACTCGCCTCGCTGATCGTCACCGCCGTGGACCAAGCCGTTGCCGCGCGCGATGCGCATGGCAGTGGCCGCGTGGCTGGGGCGCTTGGGCCACTGTTGGCCAGTTTCCGCCCTGATCTAATGCCGGATGTCGGTTTGGCGACCGAACGCTATGCCGAGATCATCACCCTTATGGGAAGCGGCGTTGACCTGCTGCTGGCCGAGACAGTCTGTTCACTGCAAGAAGCAGAAGGCGTGTTTCAGGGCTATGTGGCGTCTGGCACAGTCAAACCGCTTTGGATGGGGTTTTCGGTCGATGACACAGACGGACGCAATCTACGCTCGGGCGAGCCGCTGTCCGTGATGGCTGAAATGGTGAAACATTATGCCCCCGCTGCTGTGGTGCTGAACTGCTCTACGCCAGAGGCGATCACAGCAGGGTTGCCCGCACTGACCGATTGCGGCGTCCCCTTTGGCGCCTATGCCAACGGGTTCACCAAGATCACTGAGGCGTTCAAAGAAGACGCGCCAACGGTCGATGCGCTGAGCGCGCGCAATGATCTAACCCCCGACGCTTATGCAGATTTTGTCATGGAATGGGTCGAGGCTGGGGCATTGATCGTCGGCGGCTGTTGCGAAGTCGGTCCCGCACATATTGCTGAAATCGCCCGCCGCCTGCGCGCGGCAGGGCACACGATCATCTAGAAAGGGTTCTTTATGGCTGCTGTTCCATCGCATGCGCGGGTCGTCATCATTGGTGGCGGGGTTGTCGGGTGCTCTGTTGCGTATCATCTGACCAAACTTGGGTGGGATGATGTTGTTTTGTTGGAGCGAAAACAGCTAACCTCTGGCACCACATGGCACGCCGCAGGTTTAATCGCACAGCTGCGCGCCACGGCGAATATGACCAAACTGGCAAAATATTCGCAGGAGCTCTACGGCAGTCTAGAACAGGAAACCGGAGTTGCCACAGGGTTCAAGCGATGCGGTTCCATCACGGTGGCACTGACAGAAGAGCGCCGCGAGGAGATATTCAGACAAGCGGCCATGGCCCGCGCTTTTGGTGTGGACGTAGAGGAAATAACAGCAAAAGAAGTGCTGGATCGCTACGCACATATGAACATCGATGGCGTAAAGGGCGGGGTCTATCTGGACAAAGATGGTCAGGGCGATCCTTCCAACATTGCGCTAGCATTAGCCAAAGGCGCGCGGCAACGCGGCGCCAAAGTGATAGAGCACACGGCCGTGACAGGCATCGCCAAACAGGGCCGCCGCGTGACGGGTGTTGATTGGAAAAGCGGCCAAGATCAAGGCCACATCGCCGCTGATATGATTGTGAATTGCGGCGGCATGTGGGGGCATGAAGTAGGTCGAATGGCTGGCACCAACGTCCCACTGCATGCGTGTGAACATTTCTACATCGTTTCCGAAGCCATCGAAGGGCTGACCCAAATGCCGGTTCTGCGCGTCCCCGACGAATGCGCGTATTACAAAGAGGACGCAGGCAAAATTTTGCTGGGCGCGTTTGAACCGCATGCAAAACCTTGGGCGATGGATGGCATCCCCGCTGATTTTGAATTCGATCAATTGCCCGAAGATTTTGATCACTTTGAACCCATACTAGAGGCCGCAGTAAACCGCATGCCCATGTTGGCCGAAGCAGGCATCCACACTTTCTTTAATGGACCTGAATCGTTCACCCCAGATGATGCCTACCACCTAGGTCTCGCGCCCGAGATGGACAACGTTTGGGTCGCTGCGGGGTTTAACTCGGTTGGTATTCAATCGGCTGGGGGCGCTGGCATGGCGCTGAGCCAATGGATGGACACAGGCGATAAACCCTTTGATCTGGGGGATGTGGACATCAGCCGCATGCAACCGTTTCAGGGCAATAAGACCTATCTGTTTGAACGCAGCAAAGAGACGCTGGGCTTGCTCTATGCTGATCATTTTCCGTACCGGCAAAAGGCAACCGCCCGCTGTGTGCGCCGCACGCCCTTCCACAATGCCTTGCTGGAACAAGGTGCCGTGATGGGCGAATTGGCAGGCTGGGAACGTGCCAATTGGTTCGCGGGCACAGGGCAAAAGCCCGCGTATGAATATTCATGGAAGCGGCAGAATTTCTTTGAAAACGTTGCTGAAGAACACCGCGCCGTGCGGCAAAATATCGGCATGTACGATATGTCGTCCTTCGGAAAGATCCGTGTCGAGGGCCGCGATGCTGAGGCGTTCTTGAATTATATCGGAGGCGGTGATTTCTCAGTCCCAGTGGGTAAAATCGTCTACACACAATTTCTCAACCGCCTCGGCGGGATTGAAGCTGATGTGACCGTGACACGATTGGCCGAGCATGCCTATCTGATTGTAACTCCCGCAGCCACGCGTCTGGCGGATGAAACTTGGATGCGCCGCCATTTGGGCGATTTTAACGTAGTCCTCACAGATATTACCGCAGGCGAAGGGGTGCTGGCCATTATGGGCCCGCGCGCACGGGACTTACTGCAAGCAGTGTCGCCCAATGATTTCACCAATGCCAGCAACCCCTTTGGCACGGCGCAGCAGATCGAAATCGGCATGGGCCACGCCCGTGCGCACCGTGTCACCTATGTGGGGGAATTGGGCTGGGAGATCTACGTCAGCGCCGACCAAGCGGGCCATGTGTTTGAGACGCTGTCTGACGCGGGGCAGGATTTTGATTTGAAACTATGCGGGCTGCATATGATGGACAGCTGCCGGATCGAGAAAGGCTTCCGCCATTTCGGACATGACATCACCTGCGAAGATCACGTGCTCGAGGCGGGGCTGGGCTTTGCCGTAAAAACGGACAAACCGAAATTCATCGGCCGCGAAGCAGTACTGGAAAAGAAAGAGATAGGGTTGGAGGCGCGGATGCTGCAATTCAAGCTCACCGATCCTGAACCGTTGCTCTATCATAATGAGCCGGTCTTGCGGGATGGCCAGATTGTGGGTTTTCTCAGTTCGGGGGCGTATGGTCATCACCTTGGCGCGGCTATGGGGCTGGGCTATGTGCCGTGCAAAGGGGAGACAGCCGCCGATGTTCTGGCCTCTACCTATGAAATTGACGTGATGGGCACACGGGTGCGGGCGGAAGTGTCGCTCAAGCCGATGTATGACCCAACGTCCGAGCGCGTAAAGGTGTAACGGGTACAATCTATCGCTTTCGGGGGGGGCAATCTTGCCCTAGCAGTGATGGCGAGGAGACTTTCCATGCGCAGCCCGAATGATACCACTCCGGCCACGGACCAAGACAGCCCCCAAGGGGTGCTTTTTGCAGGCGGTGCATTTGTCATGTGGGGGTTCTTGCCCCTGTATATGAAATTGCTGGCCCATGTTCCGACCGCAGAGGTGATCGCCCATCGTGTCATCTGGTCGGTTCCTGTGGCGTCTATTGTGCTGATCTGGTTGGGGCGCACAGCCAGCATGCGTGAGGCTTTTCGCAATCCTCGGATGTTGGCGATGGGTTGTGTGACGGCCTCATTGATTTCGCTGAATTGGGGTATCTATGTGTACGCGGTTGCTGAAGGGCACGCATTGGATGCTGCCATTGGCTATTATATCAATCCGCTGTTTAGCGTGTTTTTGGCGTCAGTGCTGCTGGGAGAGCGCCTGCAATTGGCGCAATGGATTGCAGTGGCAATTGCCGGTGTTGCGGTCATCATCTTGATCTTGGATGTAGATCAGACCCCGTGGTTGGCGTTTGGCATGATGCTTTCATTCGGCTTTTATGCGCTTGCCAAAAAAAGCCTGCCCATCGGTCCAAACCAAGGTTTCTTGTTAGAGGTCTTGGTCATGCTGCCGGTTGCTTTGGCTTATGTCATTTATCAAGCAGTGAATGGAGGCGCACATTTCATGGCTGGTGATGCGTCTGATACTTGGTTGTTGCTTGGCTGCGGGTTGGTAACGGCTGTGCCTTTGCTGCTTTATGCGAACGGCGCGAAGCTGCTGCGTCTCTCGACGACTGGAATCATGCAATATATCGCGCCGACGCTGATACTGCTCAATGCAGTGTTCATTTTCGGGGAACCCTTCGGCCGCGCAAGGGCGATTGCATTGCCGTTGATCTGGCTGGGGCTTGTTATCTATACCGTTTCGATGGTGCGCCAAATGCGGGCCAAGCGACCCTAGGCCAGAGCGGACCTGTGCTGCAAGAATGCCGGATCATTCCCAACGCGTTCGTTCATCGCGGCGCGAAGAGCACCAATCGTTTTATAAGGGCGCATCACGACCTCAAAATGCTGCATGAGACCGTCTTCATTGAGGGTAACGAGATCAACCCCGACACAGTCGAGCCCATCGACCTTGCATTGAAACTCCAACGCCCAATCTTTGTGTGCGCCCATAACGCGGCGATATTCGAAATCGGTGAATACCGCGCCTACATGACCCAATACAGCCGCAACAGCCGGGCGGCCCGTCCAAGTGGCCCAATAGGTGGGGGGCTGAAACGTAATATCCTGCGCCATCAAAGAGGCAATGTCCTTGTGGTTATGAGCCAGCACAAGGTCGTGGAACTTCTGAATTGTTGGGTGCATGGTTGTCCTCCCGACATGCTCTTGCTTGTAAAAACCTGCCACGTGATGGGTTGAAAACCTACCCAACACATGGGACTGAAGCAGCTATGGACGCAACGTATTCTCCGCCGATGGACCCGCTTGAGGTTCTGCACCTCGATCACGAAGTCATTCTGGTCAATAAACCTGCTGGGTTGTTGTCGGTCCCGGGGCGGGGCGAACATATGGCTGATTGCCTGCTGACGCGGGTCCAAGCAGCCTTTGCCGATGCGTTGCTGGTGCACCGATTAGATCGTGATACGTCAGGTGTAATGATTTTTGCCATGACACCCTATGCCCAAAGGCATCTTGGGCTGCAGTTCGAAAAACGAATGACCAAGAAAACCTATGTGGCCCGCGTTTGGGGCGTGCCTGAGGAAAAAACAGGTACGATAGATCTGCCGCTTATCGTGGACTGGCCGAACCGCCCGCGGCAAATGGTGTGCCATGAAACGGGTAAATCGGCGCAAACCGATTGGCGGATGACAAAAAACGAAGGCACAACAGCTCGAATGCGCCTGACCCCGCACACTGGTCGAAGCCACCAATTGCGCGTTCATATGCTGAGCATCGGCCATCCAATTTTGGGGGATCCGTTTTATGCAACAGGTGAGGCGTTGGAATATCCGCGTATGATGCTGCACTCAGAAGAGCTCCGCTTTAAGCACCCTGACGGTGGGATCACGACAAAGATACGCAGCAAGGCTCCGTTTTAACGCAAGATTTTGTGTGTGCGGTAGCTGCGGGATTTGAGTTTAAAGGCAAAAAAGAAGCGGGCGTTGCGGGTTAAACTTTGGTTTACCATGTTTCGCTACCCTTTCGATGCGCGGTCCGCTGGAAAGCTACACCGCGTGCAAAGTGAAGAAGCTCCGTTCCTGCAATTCATACGGGAGCGGAGTATGCGTTTTTTGAATTTCTTCATTTTTTATTTAATCTCAGTCACTTGTCTTTAACGCGCGCTGAGGTCGAATTCGTAAAGGGCCACCCGAAGGTAGCCCTTTGTTTGGCCAATTTTGGCTATGGCATTGACCAACCTGAGACGGCTTTGACTTCGAGAAATTCCTCAAGACCGTAGATGCCGCCTTCGCGGCCGTTGCCCGATTGTTTGTATCCGCCAAAGGGCGATCCCTTTGCAAAGCCCACACCGTTGGTTTCGACCATGCCAGAACGCAGACGGCGCGCGGTGCGGCGGCGTTGATCTTCATCTGTGGTCTGGATGTAGTTTGTCAGGCCATAGGGCGTATCATTAGCAATAGAGATCGCTTCCTCTTCTGTCTCGAATGGAATGATGGTCAAGACAGGGCCAAATACCTCTTCGCGTGCAATGGTCATGTCATTGGTCGCATCGGCAAAGACCGTAGGTTTTACAAAGTAGCCTCTATTCAGGCCTTCGGGGCGGCCTAGCCCGCCCGCTGTCAGGCGTGCTTCGGACATGCCTATTTCAATCAAACCTTGGATCTTGTTGTATTGGGCTTCGGAGACGACGGGGCCCATATGACGTCCTTCATCTGAGGCGGGGGAAACCTTGGTTGTGTTGGCGACTTTTGTCGCGTCAGCGACGGCAGCGGCATAGCGGGATGTGTGGACCAGCATGCGTGTCGGTGCGTTACACGATTGACCGGAGTTGCCAAAGCAGTGAATTGCACCGCGCTTGGCTGCTTTTTCATCGGCACTTTCGAAGATGATGTTTGCGCCTTTGCCGCCTAACTCAAGGGAGACCCGTTTCAATGTGTCAGCCGCTGCTTTGGAGATCGCGATGCCCGCGCGGGAAGACCCTGTGAAACTGATCATGTCGACATCTGGATGCGCGCTGAGCTGACTGCCGACGCCCACACCATCCCCGTTGACAAGGTTGAAGACACCTGCGGGGAAGCCGGCCTCATGCATAAATTCTGTAAATAGGATGGCGGAAAGGGGGGCTATCTCGGAGGGTTTGAGAACCACAGTGCAGCCTGTTGCGATGGCAGGAATCACTTTGAGGGTGATTTGGTTCATCGGCCAGTTCCATGGTGTGATCAGAGCGCAAACGCCGATTGGTTCTTTGATGGACCGTTCGGTTGCCGTGTAGTCGCTTTCGAATTCGAAATTCTCAAAAGCCTGCAAAAACCCTTCGATGTGCCAGCCGCCTGCACCGACCTGCGACTGGCGGCTCATCGAGATCGGGGCACCCATTTCAGTGGACATGGCAACTGCCATTTCTTCGCTGCGCGCGTCATAGATTGCAGCAAGTTTTTTAAGGAGCGCAACGCGTTCTTCTTTTGGCGTTTGGGACCAGCTGTCGAAGGCGGCGCGTGCGGCGGCCACCGCCGCGTTTGTATCCTGTTCATTTCCCAGTGAAATTACAGCGCATTGTTCTTCGGTCGAAGGGTCAATAACGGCAAAATCATTTGCGGCCGCTGGCGGGGTCCATTGACCGTTGATGTAGAAATTGCGGTGCTCAAGCATGGTGTGTTCCTAGTTGTTGGTCTGCGTTAGAATTGTCACCCAGCCAAACCGGCTGCAAGATGGCTCTGGAAGTTGGGTTGCGGAAGGTTATCTAAGTGGTGACGATATTTTAATAGGAGAATGAAGAAATGAGTTTGCGTATTAACGACACAATTCCCGATCTTACGGTTGAAACGGACACAGGAGCCATTTCACTACATGATTTTGTGGGCGACAGCTGGACCATCTTGTTCTCGCATCCCAAGGATTTTACGCCTGTTTGCACAACGGAATTTGGTGCAGTCGCGCAATTGGCCGATGAATGGGAAAAACGTGGCACAAAAGTGCTGGGTGTTTCGGTGGATGGCGTTGAAGACCATAAAAAGTGGAAAACAGATATTGAAACTGTATCGGGTGCAAAGGCGGGCTTTCCCATTGTTGCTGACACGGATCTAACCCTGTCCAAAGCATTCGACATGCTGCCTGCAGAAGCATATCTGCCAGATGGCCGCACACCAGCTGACAGCGCAACGGTACGTTCTGTGTTCATCATTGGGCCAGACAAGCAGCTGAAACTGTCCATGACATATCCCATGTCCGTTGGCCGGAACTTTGCTGAGGTATTGCGTGCGTTGGACGGTCTTCAGATGTCTTCTGGCAACGGTGTTGCGACACCCGCCAATTGGACCGTTGGCGACGATGTGATCATCCCACCAACGGTTTCGGATGAAGATGCCAAAGCGAAGTTCGGCGAATTCACAACCGTGCTGCCCTATCTGCGTACGACGACATTGGCGAAGTAAAGCTCTGTCCTAAAATAGAAAAGCCCCGCAGCACTGCGGGGCTTTTTTGTTTTAAGCCGTTTTTTGTTTAGTGCAGCACAACGCGGGTGCCATTTGGCACGCGGTTATACAGATCGATGACATGGGCGTTGATCATTCGAACACATCCGTTGGACACGCGCGCGGCTACTGTCTGTGGCTTGGGTGTTCCGTGAATGCGCAGATATGTGTCGCGGTCACCACTATACAGATAGAGCGCGCGTGCACCGAGCGGGTTCAGGCCACCGCCCTTCATGCCTGCGGCATGTTTGGCATATATTTCTGGTTGGCGCCGGATCATGGCAGGCGTTGGTGTCCAATTTGGCCATTCAGCTTTGCGGCGAATGCGGAAAGTGCCGGATTTGTACCGGCCAGCTGTGCCGATTCCGACAGAATAGCGGATCGCTTTGCCATCAGGTAATGTCCAGTAAAGCGCGAACTGGCCTGGGTCCACGTGGATTTCATTGGCGCGAAAGCGGTCTTTGATATCAACCAGACGTGGACGCAGGTGGTGGGGGACTTGATAGCTGTCTACAGCGGCAAATGCTGGTCCAGCGGCAACAGTTGCTGCGCCTGCAAGAAGAAGGGATCGACGGTCTAAAAATGACGACATGGCAGTGTCTCCTATTTACAAAAAGAGGGTGCCGTGAATGCCAAGTCGACGCATAAATAATACGGTTTACTTGGTTGGCAGCCCGAATCGCTTAATCATATTTGCGATCTGCGCATCATTGCCGCCTTTGTGCAAATTGTCCCGTCTTAATGACTCGGTTGGTTCAAGTTCCCATTCAATAACCCGTGTATGACCGGAAAGTAGACAAGGCGTTGTTCCCGCCATTCGCTGCATCCAATACAGCCAGATGTCGTCGGCCTGCGGGCATAAAGACCGCGCAAGATTATAGTCAGCAACACGTGGGTCCAATGCATCTGGGCGGTATAGAACGCCAGAAACGCCAGTCGGGAACAGGAGGGGGCTCTGTAGCGGCCCGTCAATATTCGTGTGCCATTTTGTGTAGGGCAGTAAGGTGCCATCAGGGGCAAAACGCATCTTATGCGCGCGCCAGCAGACGACTTTTGCATCAGTGATCCGATACCCGTCCACCAGATCGTTTAACCAGTTGTCGGCATAATAGACATCGTCATCTGCCGTGACGATCGTTGCATCAGGATGGTCCCGCAGGGTTGGCAGGATTTTTGTAAAGGACCGCATGTTTTCGCAAATCCCGATGGTGAGACCTGCAACTTCGAGCTCTTTAATCTGAGGCGGCAGATGGGGGGCGTCCTCGGCGGAAACCCAAAGGATGATCTTATCAGCTTGCATGGATTGTCGGAGCAAACAGCGCAATGTCAGTGCCAGATTGACGAAACGTGGGCGGTAACTGGTAAGCGAGACAACAAGCGGCGTGTCCAGTCCGTGGGGCTTTGCAACTGGGGCAGTGGTGTTAAGCGCGCTTAGAGCCTTGGCAATGCGGCGGCGGTGTTTAAATCCGCGAAAGGCGTCACGTAGGGTCATTATGGCGCTTCCCATGCTTGTTTTAACCACGCCACATCGCCCACGCGCCTGTGCAGGCGGCTGCCTTTGCCGTTCAGCGCGTCATGCATTTTCGGGGAGCCAGCAAACACCACTATCCGCGCACCGTCTGGCAGGCTGGGATCCTTGAAATAGCTTTTTATGCCCCGTGGCACACAATCGTTTTTAAAGCTGACGCACCAGTCTTTGGGCCAATAGTTCAGGTTTCCCTGTTCGGCCAATTGGGCGGTTTGAAATTGTTGTGAAATCTCGAAATTTTCAGTTGCAGCAGCAGGATCGGCGATGAAATTCTCAAGGATATAGCTGTGCGCGCCGATCTCATACCGAAAGACAGAGGAATTCCCGACCGAGGCAAGGAAGGCATCGCGCTGTGGGTTAAGGGCGCGCAGGGGTTTGTTACGAAACAGATCATCGTCACGGATGATGCGGAAGGGGGCGCCACCCTCAAAGAAGACGTCCATATTTCCGACGATCACTTGATCCAGATCCAGAAACAGCGCGGTGCCAGTCAAATCAAACAGCTGTGGCGCAAACAGGGCGAGCTTCTGCCAGCGTGTGTCGCTATTGCCCTCTGGCAGCCCCAGTTCGGGCAGGGGATAGGTTTCAACATCGGATATCAATCCGGTGTCATCATCGGTAAAGCAGATAAAGCGGTGCGGCCGCGACAAATGCCGTGCCACCCCACGTGCGAGGTTATTGACGTATTCAGGCCCATAGAGGGTGCCCCATTTCATCGTCAAAATCAGGATAGGCGGGGTGGTGTCTGTGCTTTGCATAAGTGTCTTTTGGCATGATTTCAGGTGAGGATCATCTCGAAATTCTGACGATGAGAGGTGAATTGCCGTGTGTGATCTAGGATAACAACTGGTGGCGGCAATGGATTGGTTTTCGGGCCTACTGGCTGGAACAAATAAGGCCCCGTCACAAAATGACGGGGCCTCAAATTTTTTGCAAAATCTACAGGGATTAACCTTCGGATTTGGCTTCTTCTTTGATTTCTTCACCAGTTTCCTGATCAACCACTTTCATGGACAGGCGTACTTTGCCGCGATCGTCAAAGCCCAAAAGCTTCACTTTCACTTCCTGACCTTCTTTCAGAACATCTGAAGGGTGGTTCAGGCGGCGGTTTTCGATCTGGGATACGTGCACCAGACCGTCGCGTTTGCCAAAGAAGTTCACGAATGCACCGAAGTCTACGATTTTCACAACCGTACCCGTGTAGACCATGCCTTCTTCAGGCTCGGCCACGATCGAGTGGATCATGTCGTAGGCTTTCTTGATTGCTTCGCCGTTCGGGCTTGCGATCTTGATGATGCCTTCGTCGTTGATGTCGACTTTGGCGCCGGACACTTCGACGATCTCGCGGATGACTTTACCGCCAGAACCGATCACTTCGCGGATTTTATCCGTTGGGATCTGCATGGTCTCGATGCGAGGAGCGTGTACAGAGAATTCCTGCGCGCCAGTGATGGCTTTGCTCATTTCACCAAGGATGTGCAGACGGCCTGCTTTGGCCTGAGCCAATGCTTTTTCCATGATCTCTGGCGTGATGCCTGCGATCTTGATGTCCATCTGCAAGGAGGTGATGCCTGCTTCGGTACCGGCAACTTTGAAATCCATATCGCCGAGGTGGTCTTCGTCACCCAAGATATCCGACAGGATTGCGTATTCGCCGCTGTCTTCAAGGATCAGACCCATCGCAACACCCGCAACGGCGGATTTCAGCGGAACGCCCGCATCCATCATCGACAAGGAGCCACCACAAACGGACGCCATGGAGGACGAGCCGTTGGATTCTGTGATCTCGGACACAACGCGGATCGTGTATGGAAAATCGGTGGCTGCTGGCAGAACGGCCTGAAGAGCGCGCCATGCAAGTTTACCGTGGCCGATTTCACGACGGCCAGGAGGGCCCACGCGACCAACTTCACCAACCGAATAGGGAGGGAAGTTATAGTGCAACAAGAAGTTGGATTTGAAGTTGCCGTGCAGCGCGTCGATGAACTGTTCGTCGTCGCCGGTGCCCAATGTGGTCACGACCAAACCTTGCGTCTCGCCGCGCGTAAACAGGGAGGACCCGTGCGTACGTGGCAGGATGCCTGTTTGGGAAACGATGTCGCGGATTTCGTCAGTCTTACGACCATCGATGCGGACACCGGTTTTTACAACGTCGCCGCGCAGGATAGAGGCCTCAAGCCCCTTCATTGCGGAACCGAGGTTGGAATCTGCCAGCTGTTCTTCGGTCAGCGCGGCTGTGATTGTTTCACGTGCAGCGGCTACAGCGGCGGTGCGCTCTTGCTTGTCTGCGATCGCAAATGCAGCGCGCATTTCGGTTTCGCCTGCGGCTGCAACGGCTGCGGACAGCGCGGAGTAATCAACAGGTTGGAAGTCGAACGGCTCTTTTGCGGAATCTTCGGCCAGATCAATGATCAGGTCGATAACCGGTTGGATCTGCTCGTGGGCGAATTTAACAGCACCCAGCATTTCTTCTTCGGTCAGCTCGTAAGCTTCTGATTCAACCATCATCACGGCGTCTTTGGTGCCTGCGACAACCAGATCAAGGCGTTGATCAGGGTTGTTTTTCAGGTCCTGCATGTCGTCGATTTCAGGGTTCAGGATGTAATCGCCACCCTCATAGCCCACGCGGCAAGCAGCGATCGGACCCATGAACGGCGCGCCAGAAATGGTCAACGCAGCAGAGGCGGCGATCATCGCAACCATGTCAGGGTCGTTAACCAGATCGTGGCTCAGAACCGTACACATCACCAGAACTTCGTTTTTGAAGCCGGGGACGAACAAAGGACGGATTGGGCGGTCGATCAAGCGGGATGTCAGCGTCTCTTTTTCAGTCGGACGCGCTTCGCGCTTGAAAAAGCCGCCAGGGATTTTACCGGCGGCGTAGTATTTTTCGTTGTAGTGCACTGTCAGCGGGAAGAAGTCCTGACCCGGCTTTTGCTTGCGTGCAAAAGTGACGTTCGCCATGACGGATGTCTCGCCGTATGTGGCGATGACGGACCCATCGGCCTGACGCGCGACTTTTCCTGTTTCTAGTGTGAGCGTTTCTTCGCCCCACTTCATAGATTTTTTAACTTCGTTAAACATCATCGTTTCCTGTGTTGGCCCATTGGCCATTGCATGGAGGGCGTATTCCCTCCGACCCCAGTATCTTGTTTGGTCGGCGCTGGGGTCCGAGCGCCGGCTTTCAGATAGGGGTGCGTGTATAGCAGAATGGGGGCGATGGGAAGGGAGGGGCATTTTTGCGGGTCGGCATGGTTCTGCCACCCTGATTGGGGGTCTGATTGCGCCGCGAAGGTTGGGGGAGCACGCGCGCTGGGGCTGATCAAAAAATATGCGACATTGTTGTTTGTGCTTGTAGAGGGTGTCAATAAATTTGACCTTTTGGTAAAAAGTGACCATCCTCACCTTAAACAATTTGAGGAAGTCCCATGTCGAATGCACTTACTACAAATTTTACGGGCCTTGAGTTTGTTAATCCGTTCGTGCTGGCATCCGCACCGCCGACGGAAAGCAAACGTAAAATCCTAAAGGCCTTTGAGGCTGGCTGGGGCGGGGTCGTGACCAAAACAATCGGCCTGCATCCCGTCGAAAATGTGGCAGGACCCAAGACAATCTATCAACGCACAAGCGAATCCAAACCTAGCGTTTCGCGCATGAAGCGCCCAGATACGGTGTCTCATTCCTCGTGGAATTGGGAGTTGATCTCGGATCAGCCGCTTGAACAGTGGTTGCCGGATTTAGAAGAAATCAAACAGACCTATCCGGATCGTATGTTGATCGCATCCATTATGGCAGGGGCTGGCAGCGAAGAAGAAATGGACAATTGGCGCAAACTGGCAACCGCTTGCGTGGATGTTGGCTGTGATGCGTTAGAGCTGAACCTGTCCTGCCCCCATATGGACCGCAAAGATATGGGCGCCAATGTTGCCAATGATGAAGACATTATTCGCACAATTCTGGCGGCCGTAAAAAGCGTGGTTAGCGTGCCGATTTGGGTCAAATTGACACCTGCGAATTCTTCCCTTGTTGATGGCGCAACAGCTGCCTACGCGGCTGGCGCATCCGCAATATCGGTTTGCAACACGTTTCCGTCCTTGCCTTTGATGGATCCGGAAACCCTGAAGTTCGAGGTCGAGGTTGACGGGCTTGTAACGTCCGGCGGGCAGGGGGGCTTGGCCATTTTGAACCAAGCTTTGCAACGTGTGTCCGATATTTCGCGCGCGCTGCCCAATAAGGAAATTTCCGGCATCGGCGGGATCCGAGGCTTCCATGAGGCCTTTAATTTCATCGTGCACGGGGCGGGCAATTTGCAGATCTGCACCGCAGCAATGGAAGAAAAAGGCAGCGGCGGCGTAGGGGTGAAGCTGATCCAAGAGCTAAAGCAGGACCTTACCGACTATTTGCAGCGCAAGGGACATGCCTCAATTGAAGAGTTCCGAGGCATCGCGCGTGAGCGGATCGTGGAACATTCCCAGATCCGCAGAAAGAGCGACGCCTACAATGGAGGCTATAAGGCGTCTGCATAGGCCCGCTCTTGGCCTGACTGTGAAGATGAGACGGCAGCACAGGCCGCCGTTTCGCCACTGTTGTGTTGCTGGGGTGGCCTTATGGTCAGCTGGCTTCCAGAACGCTATGCGCGTCGCGCAACGTTTTTAAGAGCGTTGTCAGAAAACCGCCTGTCGCCACGTCGATCAGGGCTTTGCCTTCTTCGTCTTGCAAGGTGAAGGGCTGATCCGACAGCTTCTCTAACTCTCGATAACTTTTTCCGCCGCCGTGTTTCAGTACATTGGCGGCGAGGTAGTAATGATAAACGGTTTGAGCAAGATCGGCGTGGCCGTCTGCCTTTAGCTTATTGCGCAATTTCACAAAAAACGGACCGCGGGCAAAGTGGTGCTGCAGGCGTGCCTCAAAGGCTGAAACGGTCTCAACCGCGATTGCCTCAATCTGTGCTGGCGTTGCAGTTGCGTCATTTGCAACGGCTTCGGCATCAGTAAGAAGCTGGGTAACATCGGTTGGGGGGCTCATGGTGCATTCCTTTGGTGGCAGGCCCATTTCCATAGATGGGAAAGCAAGCAACTTCAATGCGGCCCCTTTCCCAATCCAGCAGGACATCGCTGTTAAGGAATTCGTAATCAATAGGGCGATTTCAGGTACAGTCACGATGGATTGGACGCAATTGTTTCCCAGTGGCGCCCTAATTCGACCCCATTGTCCCACGATTGTAGACAGTGTAGAATTTGAGGAATCCATACATGGCCACGGTCGGTTATTATTCAATGACCAATGGACAGGGGATCGCTAGTCAAGTTGATGAAATCACCAACAACGGCGATACGGCTGTTAATGTCACTGTACCAAATACCGCGCAATTAAGCGCGCTAGACTCGTTGTATGTCGTGAACCCAAGCAATAGCAGCTTTGGGTCTGAGTACCTTGCGAACCTCCCAGATATCACTGCTGCGGTGAACGGGGGGATGAATTTAATTATTTTCGACCGCTATGTCACCAATGCGCAGACCATCTTACCTGGCGGTAGCAGTATCACATCCCTAAGGGATTTCAGCAGCGGCACTGACGTGAACGTTGCGGCGGGCGCGCCGAGCAGTTTTATCAACGGGCCAAATGGCACAATCACAGACAGCACGTTCGATAATGGTAATTTTTCAAACCACGGTTTTGTGACGTTGGCTTCGTTGCCGCCCGGTGCTGTACCTCTGCTGACCACGTCGAATCCCAACAACATCGTCGCGTTCACCTATCCAGTTGGATCAGGGAATGTTTTTTACTCCACCATCCCGCTGGATTTTTACACAGGTTCAAACAACGCAAACATCACGCCCGCAGATGTTTTTACACTTTTTGGGAACGTCGAAGAAGTTTTGTGTTTCACCCGTGGGGTGTTGATTGACACGGTGCGGGGGCAATGCGCGGTCGAAAGCCTGCGGGTCGGGGATGACGTGCGTGTTGGCCGCGGCGGCAGTAGACGCATCCGCTGGATCAGCTCTAGCAAAGTGAACCATCAGACATTGAAACGTCAACCAAAGCTGCGGCCCGTGCGTATCACGGCAGGTGCGTTGGGCAACGGTCTGCCGCTGCGGGATTTGTTGGTCAGCCGCCAGCACAGGATGTTGGTGTGTTCAAAAGTGGCCGAGCGCATGTTTGGCACAAAAGAAGCGCTTGTTTCGGCGATTAAGCTCACAGCCCTACCAGGTATTTTTGTGGATGAGCAGGCGGATGAGGTTGAGTATTTCCATATCCTTTTTGACCAGCATGAGGTCATCTGGGCCGAGGGCGCCCTCAGCGAAAGCCTGTTCACCGGTCCAGAGGCGTTAAAATCCGTCCCCAGCGAAGCAAGAGAAGAGCTAGAGGCGTTGTTTCCAGAACTAGGCCACGTTGACTATCAAGCGGTCTCTGCTGCGTTGATTCCGTCTGGGCGTGCGCAAAAGCAATTGATCTCGCGCCACCTCAAAAATGAAAAGGCAATATGTGATGCCACGTTGACTGGCCAAATCAGCAAGCGACACGAAAGCCGCTTGCACTGATCACGGCCCAGAGGCTTAAGCGCCGAGTTTGGGAAAGTAATCTTCGCAGGCCCCCTCGCGGAAGACATCGGCCGTGCAGCAATGCAGGCCGCCGCCAAAGGCATAAGCATCGCGCAGCTCAACTTCGACTACTTCCATGCCCAGCTTGTCCATTTGCTCGGCTTGATAGACCTCGGATTTTTCCACACAGACCGTTTTTGGATCCAACACCAGAACATTCATGCTGAGCCATGTAGACGAATAGCACAGCGGCGGCGGCGTGTTATGCGCGGGGGTCGCAGCATCCACGATCTCCCAGCCATTGTCGTTGTACATCTTGCGCTGTTCTTCTGGCAGGCGCCGATGCGGGTTGTTCAAGATCAGGCCCGGACGCAGCGGCGTGAAAGTGGCATCGATGTGGATGGGGTAGGGATCACCAGGGAAGTTGACCGTGTGCACGCGGTGATCGGGAAAGTGACGGCGCAGCCATTCGATCCCTTTGAGGTTGGTGGTAAACCCGTGCTGAACCACCAGATCACGGCCAAAACGTAACACATCAGCCGCGTCAAACAGTGGTTCCTCTTCTGTGGTGACAAAGAACTTCTTGGCCGCCCATTCAAGACGTTTTGTATCGCCAATTTTATCGGACAAATAGTCGGGGTGGTAATCGGCATCTGTTAGACGGGGCTTTGGCGCGCTCTCATGGCGGAAATTTGGATCTTCGTCGAAATATTTCTGCATTAAGGGGCGGTAGTTGAGGTATTCAAACCAACGGCAGCGATAGGACATCGTCGCCTCCAACATTTCGCTGCCAACGGTTAGCAACACATCGCGCGGCGGCATGCAGCCGAATTGGCTCTCGGTGTGGAAATCAGGTGTGGTTGCGGGGACGGAGTGGTCTATCGGCGTAGGGCGGTCCACACGTACGCCGCGTTTTTCCAGCATGCCTGCAAAATTATCCAACAACTCATTCGCGCGGTCGATCGTTTCTTGCGGGCGGCGGCCCCATTGGCCGCGCATGTCACTATCTTCGGGTACCTTCGCGTCCAGCGCGGGTTCTTCGGGTGGGATGTGGCAATCATCTGCACGCCCGACGATGACGTGTTTAAGGGGGTCCCATTCGTTCCAGCTGTTTACGATTGTTTTTGTCATGGCGGCCTCCGATCGCTGTTTCTCCAATCTGGGTAGACGGAAATAATCAACCGAGCAAAGAAAAAGAGCGGGTTTCGCAACCCGCTCTTTTCAACCACATGGCTACAGATCAATTTTTAGCAAATGCCTTTGCCTGTTTTTGCCATTCGTCGCGCGTCACACGGCCTTTGAAACCTTCAAGATTGTTATCAACCCAAGCAACTTCCGATGTTGTCCAAGATGCAATTTGGTCAAAGTGGTAATACCCCAGCGAGTGGAGCAGTTTTTCCATCTTCGGGCCTACGCCGTGGATCTGCTGCAGTTCATCGGCTTTGCCGTCACGTGCTGCAGATAGGCCTTGGGGTTTGCTGGATGGGCCAGTGTAGGTGCCTTCGCTTGTTGGCGCAGGGATGGGGGCGGCGACAACGACGGGTGCGGGGGCGTCTGCGTGGGCTTCCAGTTTTGCTTTCTTGATGGTGCATACTTCCAGATCTGCGCGCAGGCGTTTGTTTTCATCGCGCAAGGCGTCGATTTCGCCGCTGGTGGGGCGTCCATAGCGCCATAGCAGCCAACCCAGCAACAAACCCAAAAGGAAAGTAACCAGCATGTAGAGGAAGATTTGTGTCAAAAGATAAGTCATATTTTTTCCTGAATATTGATGTGTGAGGGGGCGGCCGCGGGTTAGCGCGTCTGCCATTCAAATGAGATGCGGCGGTTTTGTGCGCGCCCCTCAGGGGTGGCATTGTCGCCGATGGGCTGTGTCTCGCCGTAACCAACAGGGGTCAGCGCTGAGGTTGGCACGCCTCGGTCAAACATGAAATCTGCGATGGCCGTTGCGCGGCGCTCGCTCAGTGTTTGGTTGGTTTCATCCGACCCTTGGCTGTCGGTATGACCGCCAATTTCCACACCCAAACCGCTGTCTGCACAGGCCAACGTGATGCCCGTCAGACGTTCCAAAACATCGATGGAGCTGTTTTGGATGTTGGCGGTCCCACTGGCAAAATTGATCTTGGTATTCTCAAGAACTTCACCTGCACGCGCACTGCATTGGGCTGCAAACGCGGCGGTGCCTGCAGGCACATTCGCGGTCACTGGCGTTGCCGCAGTGGTGCGTAGATTTGCAATTGTTGCATCTTTGCTGGCGATCACGGCGCCAAAGGCCGCAACCTCGGAAGTGAGGCCTTTGTTGCTGTCTTCCAACGTTTGGATTTGCGCGGATAGATCGGCCAGCTTCGCTGTGTCTTGTGATAGGCCCTCCAAGCGTGTGGTCAAATCAACCACTTCGCGGTCGCGGGTCGCAAGCGTGTCGGTCAGAGTTGCAACAGTGCCGTCGCGTGTTGCAAGCGTGTCAGTCAAAGTTGCAATCTGGCTTTGCGACGCTATCTGCGCATCGCTGGCCAAGAGCACTTTTTCGTCGAGACCAGCAATCACGGCATCCCGTGCGGTGACATCTGCGGTTAGCGCATCAATCTGTTCCGCGGATGCGGTTTGGGCTGTTGTCGCCTCGTCCAGTTTGCCTTCCAATGTGGCGATGGTCGCGTCGCGCGCCGCCAGATCGCCTGAAACAGCATCAATGTTGGCCGACTGTTGAGCAAGCTGTGCACGCAGGGCGGTGCCTGCTTGCTGGTCACTGTTCAACGATGCTTTTTGTGCTTCCAGCTCTTCAGAGAGCGCGGCGCTATTGGCGGTTAGGTCACTGACCAATCCGTTCAGGCCTTCAATCGTTGCGTCCCGTTCAGCCACTGTGCCCGATGCTGTTTCCAGTGCCGCCTTCGCGCCACTTAATTCGTTACGCAATGATGCGGTGTCTGATTGTGTATCGTCCAAGCTGTTGCGCAAGGTCTCCAGATCAGCTGTGGCTGTATCGCGTTCTGCTGTCAAAGCGGCAACAGACCTGACAAGCGTATCGCGTTCGCCGCTGACCCGAGCGATGCTTGCGTCGCGTTCGGAAACATCGGCCTGCAACGCAGATAGTTGGTTCGACAGATCAGATTCGATGGTCGGAGCGGACACAAATGTCTGCCAACCCGCCCGATCGGCAACCGCGCTGCGAAGGGATGAGGCATCTCCATTCGCTGTGCCTGACAATGTATAGCTGTCAGGCGTCACAGACAGCGCGCCAGAAGACAGCTGGCCCATTTGCGACAGGCCAAAACCTGCTTCGGATGTCCACGCACCATCAGTCGCCCCGACGGTGAGCTCATCAATGACTTCGCCTTGCGTTCCTTCGGCGGCTGCGGCCAGCAGTGCTGCACGGTCATCTTCTGATGGAACCGCGCCAATCAGCGTGATCCCAGCATCTGATTTCACGGCCTTCACGAAACCTGCGTTGTTTTGCAGGGTCAGGCCATCAATCGGTCCAAGCGCGCCATAGGTTTCATCCGCGATGTTCAGGTAGGTTGTCTCGGTTTGGGTGTCGTCGACGATACCGCTGAGCGTGACGTGGCGCCCGTCAACTGCAACAGTGATCGCTTTTGGGTTAGCTGCAGCCAAATCATTGGCGACGCGTTGTGTGATGTCTGCTTCGATCTTCTCTGATTTGAACCAAAGCGCTGAATAGAATGTGAGCAGCGTAGCAATGGCGACGCTTGCGATGAAAATTGGCCTCATGGGGTCCCTCCGGTTGGTTACCCAATTCCTTGCGAATAAGAGAGGCCGTTCGAAAGGTGAAAAACGGGGGAGATTTGTCACCTGCATGGGGGCGCAGCTGGTCTGGCAACAGGGGGCCCACAAAAAAACTGCGCCCCAAGCAGAAGGCGCAGTCTTAATAATATCGGTTTTTCCAAGCAGTGCTTGGTAGTCCGAAAATCAAATATTTCCTAAGGAAATAAAGTGATTAGCGGCGCAGACCCAGACGTTTGATCAGGTCTTGGTAACGTGCGTCATCTTTGGCCTTAACATAGTCCAAAAGCTTGCGGCGCGTTGCGACCATTTTCAACAGACCACGGCGGCCGTGGTTGTCTTTTTTGTGGGTCTTGAAGTGCTCTGTCAGTGTCGCGATGCGCGAGCTGAGAACGGCAACCTGTACTTCAGGGGAACCGGTATCGCCTTCTTTGGCGCCGAATTCCTTCATTACACGTGCTTTTTCTTCTTTCGTAATCGACATCGGGGTCTCCTTGTCAAAAGGTTAAAATGGATGGCACAGCCCGGGATGTCGTCCAGTGCAGGCCCATGGAGGAATCGCAAACAGACGTCTGCGATGGGGGCGTATAGGCGGGATTGGCTGGCTTGGCAAAGGTTTTTGCATCTATGCCCAGAGTTTTACTGAAGATGTAGGGATTAGTTGGCAGCAAAGCCCACCAGCGCAGCCGTGCTGAGCGGGATCAGCGCGATGTCAGTTGGTTCAAGGTCAAGGCCGTTAACGGTTGCGACCACAACGCCATCCATCATCACTAAGGTTTGGTCGTCCGCATCGGGATCATTTGAAAGGGTGATCTGCGGCTCAACATCGTCGGGGCTGCTATCGTCCCAAATCAGAACCAAGTTATCGTCTTCAGCGGTGTAGTCTAGAATCTGTGCAGCATTGTCCGCGCTGATCCAATCGCCGAGAACGATCTCGTCTGCGCCGGTGCCAGCAGTGACAATATCGCCAGAGCCTGCAAGAATGCTATCATCACCGCCGCCGCCATTGAGGAAGTCGCCCGCATCTTCGTCGATGCCCGCGTCATTTCGCAGGACGCCATCCAGAACATCGTTACCCCAACCGCCAAACAGTGCATCCGCGCCAGCGCCACCGGTGAGCGTATCATTGTCCAGCCCCCCTTGGAGGGTGTCATCGCCAACGCCGCCTGCTAGTGCATCATGGCCAGAAGAGCCCTGTAACGCGTCATTTGCGGCATCGCCGAACAGGGTGTCATTGGCATTATGCCCAAATAACACATCATCCTTTTCACCGCCCCGCAGAACATCGCCGCCGTCATGGCCATGCAGTGTATCATCCCCTGCATCGCCAAAGATCTCGTCGTTGCCGTCGCCGCCGCTCAGTTCATCATCACCGTCACCGCCCGACAGTGTATCCGCCCCTGCAAGCCCGCGAATGCGGTCGTCGTCCTGATCGCCAGCAATCTCGTCACCAGCTTCAGTACCGACTGTCAAAGTGACTTGGCTTTGCGTTGTTGGATCAACCTCAGGAAGCAGCGCGGCGTCATCGCCCCCGCGCGAATCGTAGTCAGGATCAAACGTGTCATCAGCCGTTTCAATTTCGGACTGTTCCATTGATGTTTGCGTGTCTGGGTCATCTAGTTCTGGATCGTCGGGGTCGGTTTGGGGCCCAAAAGCATCGTCTTCGTCGTCCGAATTGGGCAAGGGTTCAACAATTGTAACAGCGCCCACTGCCATCAACCCCATCAATCCCGCTAACCACAACATACTGAACGATCCATTAAAAATTGCTTCCTACCCGAGTCCACTAGCACAGAAATGACACGAATCGTCAAAACTGTAAGGGGGAAATGGTTAACGTGACCTCATTGCGGGGCTAATTTACTGCCGTCGATCCAAAGATCGGGTTGGGCGCTATAGGGCAAATAGAGCGGATGGCGCGGATGGCCTGCTTTTGTAAGACCCAAATGATGCAGCCTGTGCCCCGCAGCGCGCAGGGCGGCGGCAGCGGCTGGGCCTTGGGAGCGGTGCGCGCCGTGCACCCCCCAAGCGGCGATAACCATATCGGCCCATTGTGCGGCACCCGCCAATGCTTGGCTGTTGTCTGGCCCCACAGGATCTTCCGCGGCGCGCATGTCGCGGGGGTCGGTGGCGCGCAGAGCAAAGATATTCACGGCCCGAAACCCGCCAAACCCCAACCGCCGTGCGCGTTGCTCACACCGCTCGATTGTGGGGTCGTTTTGAACTTCGGTTGCTGTTGAAGGGTTCAGCATCACAAAGGCCACGCGCGCAGCGTCTGTGTCCCACACGCGGGTCAGGCTGTAGCGGTAGCGTTCGCAGTCTGAGTAAACGGCGGTCGAGGGGGCGTCGCCCTTGGTATGGCTGCGGGTAATCATGGGGAGGTTTGTGCCAGAACAATGGACAAAAGCAAACCTCAGCGGGGAGAACCCGCGGAGGCAGTATCTTGGGCAGGTTTACATGACCTTTAGGCCAGCGAGACTTCCTCGCGAGATTTGAATTCAAACGACAGGCCCTGCGCTTCAATTACCCAAGCTGCTACAACGGCGTAGATGATGTGGCCATAAAGGGCGACATAGGTGATCCCGCTCCAACCGAGGAACGCAGGCATGCCGGCAACGAGATGCGCCATGATATAAAGGGCGAAGAACCACAGCACGACCCCGTACAGGACAGCGGTTGCCAGCCACGGAAGCTGCGGCAAAATCCGGCGCTGCAAGGGACGCGCAACAAGGAAGTATCCCAAAACATAGAAGATCAGGCCAGTAACGGCATGCAGCAGGTGTGCGAAACCTGCAGGGCTGGCGCCAAAGACGGATTTCAATGTGCTGGAGGCAAGCCCAACAGGGGCCAATTTTGCCATACCGATTGCAGGGCTGATGCCTTGGCCGTAAGCGTCAAACGCGATGGTCGCGATTGCGCCGGCGCTGATCAGGGTAAAGAGAGTACGTTTCATGGGGCGGGCCTCCTTTGAGATGCGATATTTTGTCTGCTCAATCTAAGATGGTGCATTTTGAGTATGATGTGCAGGGGACTTCACATAGGGCTGATCAATACAGCCATTTTTGTAACATTTGGTGAAATAAAACAGCCCACGCGCTGACAGACGCGTGAGCTGGATGACACTTTGTAATATTTGACGCTACTCGCCGGTGTTGAAAACCCGAGAAGGGTGCAATTCACCGCCTTTGAAAATTCCAACAGCTACGGCGCGACCCTCATGAGCGGCCCAGCATTCATCGCCATAATCCACATCATTTGCAAAAACCATGCCAGGATTGCCGTTGCGCAGCCGTGTTGCGCCCTCGGTGCTGGCGGAGACTTGGGGTAAGTCCTGCAATCCCATCTCAAGGGGGGCAAGGTATTCATCCAACGCCGTGGTTTTGGCCATTTCATCCACCTGTTCCAGCGTCAGGGCATTTTCGACCTCAAACGGTCCAGACCATGTGCGGCGCAATTCACGCACATGACCCTTGCATCCCAGCGCTTCGCCCAGATCGCGCGCGATCGAACGGACATAACCGCCTTTGCCGCAGACCATCTCGAGGGTGACGTGATCGGCATCAGGGCGATCCAGCATGACCAAGCTGTCCACATAGAGCGGACGCGCTGCAATCTCCATTTCCTCGCCGTTGCGGGCACGTTTATAGGCGCGTTCGCCATCAATCTTGACGGCAGAGAATTGCGGAGGCACTTGTTCGATGTCCCCGACAAAGGCATGCAAGGCTTCTTTGATCGCGGCATCGTCGGGGCGAACGTCTGAGGTTGCAATGATCTCGCCCTCTAGGTCATCGGTGTTGGTGGCAGCCCCCAAGCGTACAGTGAATACATAAGCCTTCAGCGCATCGGTGATGAACGGCACGGTCTTGGTGGCTTCGCCCAAGGCGATGGCCAAAACGCCCGTCGCATCAGGGTCCAGCGTGCCCGCGTGCCCAGCTTTGCGTGCATCAAACGCCCAACGGACCTTGTTCACAACCGTGGTAGAGGTCGGGCCCGCGGGTTTGTCGATCACAACCCAGCCAGAAATATCGCGACCTTTACGTTTACGTGCCATGTAGAATCCTCGGAGAGTTGGGGAGTAAAAAGATGAACCGCCGTTTTGCAGATTGCGCGCGCAGGTGCAACGGGTGCTATTCGCTTGGGGCGGATTGATCGTCTTGTGGGCCAAGCGGTGGAGGAGGGCTTTGCCCCTCTACAACGCCGATGATCGGACCCAAAGCGCCAAAGCCGATATCACTGCGCCCCAGTTCAGGCGCGCGCATCCGTGACACATTTCCATCGAAATAGAGCGCTTGGTTCATCCCAAGATGATCGCGAAAGACACTGCCGAATGCATGGAAGGTAACAGGGCTGTTGGAAATAACGAAGGCGGCGGTGGTGCCGTCATCGCTGGTTCCGACGCCGTTTCGAACATAGCGGGATGTGGAGTTGCGCAAAAACCGCGGATGCAGTTCGCCGTCGATCACCAACATCGGGCCGGATTGGGTGGCGCTGGTGCAGCTTGGCGCTTGGGCCAGATAACGGATGGTTTCGATCACATCCGCGCGCTGGGGACGTAGGCACAATACGCCATTTGGCAGTAAGCCAAAGTTGCCAGGCCCTGCGCTGGTAATGATCTTCTGCTCTGTTTTGCCATCTTCAACATACAGCCCAACCGGAGAACGATCATCATGATACATGCCCGCGTTGGTCGCAAACCCCAGCGCATAGCCTTTTTCCTCGAGTGCCGCGTTCAGCGTCCTGAAATACCCATAAGGGCGCTCTGAGGTTGGATCATAAAGAAACAGGCGCAATACGTCTTGGGTTAGGTCGACTTCGCAAATTGCATATTCGACACCTCTATAAGTGTCTTCGCGGCAGGTTGCCGCCTGCGCAGTTTGCGTCAGCAGCAGCGCCATCGCTGCCAAGGCAGCGCGGTACATCACCCGTCAAAGACCCCGTCGTCATCGCGGTCAGGTGCATCAGCGTCGCGGCGCACAGCATCTTGGGCCAACATGCGGCGGGTTTCATCCATCTGGTCGAAGGTGCGATCCAGTTGAAACCGCAGCTCGGGCGAGAATTTCAGCGTCAGCTTTTTGGCCACCAGCTTGCGCAGCTCATGTTTGTTCCGGCTCAAAATCTTGAGCAGATCTTCCTGACCTTTGCCGCCCAAGGGCAGAACATAGGCCGTCGCGACCTTTAGGTCATTCGATGTGCGGACTTCGCCCACAGTGATGGACATGCGCCCCAGATCAGGGTCATGCACGTCGCCGCGCGACAGAACCTCGCTTAGGGCGCGGCGAATTGTTTCGCCGACACGCAGTTGTCGTTGGGTCGGGCCTCGGCCCTCATGTGATTTGTTCTTTGCCATATATCCCATCTAAGCGGTCTGATCTTCTTTGCCAAGCGGCTGCGCGCGCGCTACACCGCGAAGGAACAGATTTCAGCAAGGACCAGCCCATGACACAGACAATAGGTATCGCCATCACAGGGGTCTCTGGCCGTATGGGGCAAATGCTGGTGCGCGAAGTGAACGCGCATGAGCAGATGCATATGGCTGGCGCAGTAGAGCGGGCTGGCCACGATTGGGTCGGCCAAGATTTGGGCCTTGCTATGGGCGGTGCTGCAACAGGTGTCATGGTCACAGACGATGCCGAAGCAGGATTTGCGCAAGCGCAGGCGGTGATTGATTTTACTGCGCCACGTGCCACCATTGGATTTGCTGCGGCCGCAGCGGCGCTGGGCATTGTACATGTGATCGGCACCACAGGCATGACATCGGATGAGATCGCGCAGCTGCGCGCCCCTGCTGAAGGTGCGGTGATCGTGCGTGCGGGCAACATGAGCTTGGGGGTTAACCTGCTGACGTTGCTCACCCGCAAAGTTGCGGCTGCACTGGACGAAGATTTCGAAATCGAGATCATTGAATCCCACCACAACCAAAAAGTTGACGCGCCATCAGGCACTGCGTTGATGCTGGGCGAAGCCGCTGCCGAAGGCCGAGGTGTCGCGCTGTCAGAGGTGAGCGATTCGGGCCGTGACGGGATCACAGGGGCGCGCAAACGCGGCGATATCGGTTTTTCTGCCATTCGCGGCGGCGACATCGTGGGCGAACATGACGTTATGTTCGCAGGCGCGGGCGAACGTATTATCCTGCGCCACATCGCATCTGATCGCGCGTTGTTTGCCCGTGGGGCGCTCAAAGCCGCGCTATGGGGGCAGGGGCGTGACGCGGGTGAATATGATATGTTGGATGTGCTTGGTCTGAACGACTAGGGTCGCGATACAGCGGGGCAGGCGTTAAAAATCTACCGCGATGCCCTTCTTTTCCCAATCGCCATAGCGCACAGGCTCTGGCCCGTCGCGGCCCCCTAACTCGGCTGGTAGCTCTTGCGTTTTGCCTGCCTTGCGCCGCTCTGCAGCTTCGGCAAGGGCGCGCTGGGCGGCAGGGGGCAAATCGGCCTGAGGGACGTCAGGAAAAGGTTGTTCTGGGTTTTTTGGCGCATCTGTCATGGTCGTTCCCTTCTCAATCTACTCTTGATATACATCGTAGCTTGCCCCAGACACCAGTCTGACCGCCAAAAGAAAGCCCGCATCATGTCCGACACAGGCGTAGCCGCCCGCAAATCCGCTGTTTTCCTGCTCGATGAGATTTTGGGCGAGGGCAAATTGATGTCCGAGCTGTTGGGCGCAGGGGTGCTGGATCGCCTTGCGCCAGAGGATCGTGCACGTGCCCAACGGCTGGCGCAAGACACCCTGCGCGGCATGGAACGCGCGGACAGGATTTTGCAAAAACATCTGAACAAATACCCGCCCCTGACGGTCCGTAACGCGCTGCGCGTCGGCACGGTAGAGCTGTGTACAGGCGGGGCCGCGCATGGCGTGGTCAACGCGATGGTTTCTGTCGTGGCGGGGGATCGCCACCTGAGCCACCTTAAGGGCCTGACAAATGCGGTCTTGCGCAAAGTCGCCGCTGAAGGCCCTGAGGCATGGACCGCCCGCCGTGCGCCGCGCCTGCCCAAATGGCTGCGCGGTCCTTTGGTCGAAGCATGGGGCGCCGAGGCGATTGCCCGCATAGAGATGGCCCATTTCAAAGGCGCGCCACTGGATTTCACAGCCAAAGGCGATGCGGCAGCATTGGCCGAACGGCTAGAGGCGACCCTGCTGCCAACAGGATCTGTACGGGTCTATGGAGGGGAGCAGGTTTCGACCATGGAAGGGTTCGCCG
>JBDVSG010000069.1:0-5079 GCA_039967155.1 Sulfitobacter sp.
GCGTGTCACGTGAACGGCGACGGTTTGGATGTCGCCGTATCCACGTGATGATCGCACGGGAGGGTTTTGTGGTGAACCACAAGAAGGTCAGGCGCATCTATCGTGAAGAGAAGCTTCAGGTGCGCCGCAGAGGCGGCAGGAGGCGGGCTTTGGGCACAAGGCAGCCTATGATGCTACCAGATCACCCAAACCAGCGGTGGTCGTTGGATTTTGTATCCGATGCGCTGACAGACGGGCGTCGCTTCCGTATCTTGGCCGTTGTCGATGACTTCAGCCGTGAGAACTTGGGGCTCAGG
Source organism: Sulfitobacter sp. (assembly GCA_039967155.1). Lineage (GTDB taxonomy): Bacteria > Pseudomonadota > Alphaproteobacteria > Rhodobacterales > Rhodobacteraceae > Sulfitobacter. Next base: position 297 of record JBDVSG010000069.1, read on the forward strand.
TCAGTCTGTTATCGCCCCTTACGGATCATCAGTGTCTGACGTCAGTACCCGTTGGACAGGTTTGAGGATTTGAGTAGGGGGGGATTTCTGGTTCATCTTATCGATTAGGAGATCGAGATGACGAAGAAGCCGACTGCATCAAAAGACGCCGCTGACAAAGTGGTTAAGAACTTCCGTCGCAAGACGCGTCAAGCTTACTTACCTGAGGATAAGATCCGCATTGTTTTGGCCGGCTCGCGTGGCGGAGATAGCATCGCTGTTCTTTACAGCTGCAAGGGGGGGGCTGAGAGCTTGTATTATAGCTGGTCCAAAGAGTTCCTTGAAGCAGGCCAACGATGGTTGTCGGGCGATACTGTGCGGCAGGCGACATCACCTGAAGTGAAGAAGTTGCGTTCAGAGTTTTTGGTGCAGAAGGGGTGCGTAGCAGAACTGACCCTTAATGTGCTGTGCATTCGGCGCAGCGCATTCTACCGATGATACGATCATCTATGTTGATGGTGGTGTAGACGCATTGGTAGATCATTCGCCACGCCCTGGATCAGTCTGGAACCGCATTCCGGACACCCGCTGCGATGATCTGATTGAGTTTGCGCTGGAGCATGAGGCGCAGTCGATACGGGCATTTGTTGTCAACTACACCGATGAGAAACGTTGGCGTCAGACAGGTTTAAAATATCCATGATTTGGGCTTCGTTGTGCTTCGATTGTTTCATCAAAATCTCCTCGTTCATTGGCGAGAAAATTTTACCGACAAGAACCTATAAATTTGTTATATATTAATAGGTTAGGTTATTAGGTCACGGTTCTCATATAATCGACATGACTCGATTGTCAGCATCTACCAAATGCGCGACAATCCGGCCCGAACCTAAAGAAAGACGAGAAATGTCCGATCTAAAAATAACTGTGGCTGGTGTTGGCTATGTAGGGCTGTCGAGCGCGGTTCTGCTCGCCCAACATAATCACGTCACTGCCCTTGATATTGATGCCGCGCGTATGGAAATGCTCGCGGCCCGCAAAAGCCCGATCAGTGACCCTGAAATTGAACGATACCTTGCTGAGGTCGCGCTGGATTTACACACAACAACAGACCCCGCCACCGCATATGCGGATGCGGATTTTGTGATTGTGGCCACGCCGACCAATTATGACCCTAAGACCGATTTCTTTGACACGACATCAGTTGAGCGTGTCGTCGAGGACGTTTTGCGTCTGAATGCCACTGCCAGCATCGTGATTAAATCCACCGTGCCTGTGGGCTTTACCGCCCAATTAGCCCAGCGGCTGGACACGGACCGCCTGATCTTTAGCCCAGAGTTTTTGCGTGAAGGCCGTGCGCTGTATGACAATCTGCACCCCAGCCGGATCATTGTAGGCGCCCAGACCCCGCAGGCCCATCGCTTTGCCGAACTGTTACAAGAAGGCGCGCTGGCCAAAGATATCTCTGTGCTAATGACCCACAGCACTGAAGCCGAAGCGATCAAGCTGTTCTCCAACACCTATCTTGCCATGCGCGTGGCCTATTTTAACGAGCTCGACAGCTACGCTTTGAAATTTGGCCTCGACAGTCGCGAAATTATCGAAGGGATCAGTCTCGATCCACGTATCGGCGGTCACTATAACAACCCCTCCTTCGGCTACGGGGGGTATTGTTTGCCAAAAGACACCAAACAACTGCTGGCCAACTATGCATCCGTGCCACAAAATCTGATGCAGGCGATTGTGGATGCCAACCGTACGCGCAAAGATTTCATTGCAGAGCAAATCCTTACGTTGCAGCCAAAATGTGTAGGCATCCACCGTTTGGTCATGAAATCTGGATCAGACAACTTCCGGCAAAGCTCAATTCAGGGGATTATGAAACGCCTGAAGGCGAAAGGCATCGAAGTGGTTGTCTACGAACCCAAGATGGAGGATAGTTCCTACTATGGCTCGGATGTCCTGCATGATCTGGATACGCTAAAGGCGCGTGCTGACGTTATTGTGGCCAATCGCATGTCTGAAGAACTTGAGGATGTCGCCGAACGTGTATTCACCCGTGATTTGTTTGAATCTGACTAACTGAAGCTCACTGACGCTGGCTTTATCCATGCTGCCAGCAAGAACTGGGGAATGAAGTGCCATTGAATAAAAATATTCTTGTCGTTGGCGGTGCCGGATATATCGGGTCGCACACCGTACTGGCGTTGAATGCCGCGGGACATACTGTTGTTGTCTACGACAATTTCTCGACAGGCCACCGTGATGCATGTTTTGGCACGCATCTGGTTGAGGGCGATTTGGCCGACACCGAACGTCTTGAACAGACCATGCGCACATATGAGATTTCGTGTGTTGTGCATTTCGCCGCACTGATCGAGGCCGGGCAATCGGTGCTCACGCCCCTGCCCTTCTTTGAAAACAATGTCGCGGGCACATTGTCATTGCTCACCGCGATGAACGCAGCCGGCGTCAGCCGCCTTGTGTTTTCCTCGACGGCGGCGGTTTACGGCAATAACACCGATACGCCGCTGCTCCACGAGGCGCTGCCCAAAGCGCCGGTGAACCCCTATGGCGACAGCAAAGCCATGGTGGAAACCATATTAGAAAGCTGCATTTCCGCCCATGGTATACAGGCCATTGCTTTGCGGTATTTCAACGCCTCTGGTGCAGATCCACAGGGACGCACGGGCGAACGCCACACCCCCGAAACCCACCTCATCCCGCTGATTATCGAAGCCGCGCGCGGCAAGCGCGACAGCATCAAAATTTACGGCACCGACTACCCGACCCCCGATGGCACTTGCATCCGTGACTACATCCACGTGTGCGATCTGGCCACAGGCCACCTAGCTGCAGTGGACCACCTTCTAAATAGGGATGAACCAGGCCTGACCCCGATCAATCTGGGCACAGGGAAAGGGCAAAGCGTGCGGCAGGTTATTGATGTCGTCCGCCAGATATCCGGCAAGGAATTTACCGTCATCGAGGCACCCCGCCGTGCAGGCGATCCGCCCAATCTGGTGGCGGATGCAACCCGTTCTCAGGCAATTTTGAGTTGGCAAGCGACACACAGCGCGCTCGATCAGATTGTCCAGGACGCTTGGAACTACACCTCCGACACTTAACACAGCAGCACTAAAGCGTGACAGGTCCAGGTTAGCTGGAACCATAAGCGTATCTATTATGAATTTGAACTGAACCTGCGCCCCTCTCGGGACATTGCTACGCTATGCCCTGCGGATTAACAATCAAGCCCAAGATGCGCTTGAAGTGGGACAAGCCAAGGCTGTTAGCGGTGCCTGACAGGCGCAATGAGACTTGACCTATGGATTTTGGCGGATCAGTTGGCCGACGGCTGCTGAGCGTCCAGGATGACTTCAATCGCGGGGGTTTATCCATTAACGTCGACTTATCATTGCCCGCTGAACGCGTGGTGTGCAATCTGAATCAGATCATCGACCTGGGCCAAAACCTCAACACGGTTCAACTCGCGCTCGCTCATAACAGCCATCCCATGTCTGATCACTCTCAATTGTTTTTGAGGACAGAATGGCATTCCTGAATTTCTTACTGGTGACATTTTAGCTTTGTGGTGTGCGGGACACCTGAACCGCGACTCTTGTTACGATCAGGGTAGGGGTATCATTCCACTTCCTCCAACACCTTTTCGCGGAACACTTCAGCAGATGTCTTCCAGCCCAAGCATTTCCGCATCGTATTGTTCCGCCGGTCACAGATCTCCCGCATGTCTTGATCTGTCATCGATCTGATGTCGCGTTTGCGCGGCAGCCACCGTCGAGCCCTCCGATTGGTGTTTTCCACCGTTCCCTTGTGCCACGGTGATGAAGGGTTACAGAACCAGGTTTGTGTACCAATTTCAGCCTGAAAATGTGGCCAGTTCATAAACTCTGAACCACGATCAAAGGTAATTGATCTGCGTGCTGAATGGGGCAGGTTTTTGATGGCTTCAATGACCTTACCCATGACAGGCTTGGTGCGATTGTTCGGGTTCTTAAGGATCACTGTAAAGCGGCTGAAGCGCTCGACGAGCGAGGTCACATTGGACTGGCCAAGCTTCTGTTTAAACAACATCAAATCAGCCTCCCAATGACCAAACTGTCGACGATGCGCCACATCGTCTGGGCGGAATAGAATACTGACATCACGGTGGAATTTAGGTTCCCTGCGTTTTCTGGTACGCCGTGGACGGAGGGCAACGCGCTGCGTCGGTAGGTACCAACACAGATCCTCTCGCATGCCTCCCTTGGAGTAGATGTAACGGTAAATCGTTTCTTGGCAAACGCGTGGTTTTGCGCGTTTATGGATCATGCGGTTGCCGATTTGTTCAGGGGGCCAGCCATTCTTGATCAGTTCAATCACACGCTTGAAAGATCAGGATACTTGGTCAGTTTACGATCTCGGGCGCGCCGATCCGTCGCCATCAGCTGGGCGGCAGCACCATAGTAACCGTCATGTTTGGACATGCTTTCGTCGCGGAAATGATTACGCTTCAGTTCTCTGAATATCGTCGACAGGGACCTTTGCGTGTCTCCACCGTTCTGTGATGCTCAACTGCTTGTAAGTCGTTCCCATATCGGTTTCTATCGTCATATAACGTATTGTTTTATAACAAGAGCCGCAGTTGGAAGTAGCGCGCGCCGTGGATTCTCAAGGGTCGTTGCGACGGTTTCCGCTATCTCAGTTTCATCATTTCTTCCCTGAAGGCTTCCGTTGGTGTTCTCCATCCCAGGCACTTTCTGGGTGTGCCGTTCAAGCGGTCACAAATCGACTTCATATCTCG
>JBDVSG010000070.1:0-16581 GCA_039967155.1 Sulfitobacter sp.
ATCACCCGTGGCAGTGAAGGTGCGACAGGTTATCTGCAGGGCGGCATCGCGGTCACCGCCGCCGCACAAAAAGTCACGGTCGCCGATACTGTTGGCGCGGGGGATACTTTTAATGCTGGCGTTTTAGCGAAATTGTCAGAGTTGGGTCTTTTGAAGAAGAATACCTTGAAAACACTGACAAAAGACAACCTGAACGATGCGCTTTCATTTGGGGCCCGGGTGGCGGCAATCACCGTATCGCGGGCGGGCGCCAATCCGCCGTGGGCGCATGAATTATAAATAGAAGACAAACCTGAAAATAGATGTTACACGACCTCGAATGTTAGCGCTATCAAGCTAAACACACTACGATAACGGACAAAAAGGAACGAATGGTATGACACTGAAAATCGCAATTAATGGCTTTGGACGTATCGGCCGCGGCGTTCTACGTGCGCTTATCGAAGGTCAGGTGACCGACGTTGAGGTGGTTGCCATCAACGATCTTGCCAACCCAGAAACGATCGCCCACCTGCTGAAATACGACAGTGTGCACGGCCGCCTGAAAACAGAGGTCAAAGTAGAAGGCGACCGCTTGATTGTCGGCACGCGCAGCATCGCGCTGACTGCGATCCGCAACCCAGAAGATCTGCCATGGCAGGACGTGGACATCGCCTATGAATGCACAGGCCTGTTCACCAAACGCGAAGGCGCGCAGCGGTTGCTGGCCAATGGCTCGAAACGGGTGCTGATTTCTGCACCAGGAACGGACGCAGACCGTACTGTGGTCTTTGGTGTGAACGACTCTGAACTGACCGCCGAAGACCTCATCGTTTCCAACGCGTCTTGCACCACCAACTGCCTCGCGCCGGTTGCGAAAGTGCTGGATGAAACTGTTGGGATCAAAACAGGCTACATGACGACGATCCACGCCTTTACCGGCGACCAGCCCAGCCATGACAGCAACCACAAAGATCTCTACCGCGCGCGCGCGGCGTCCTTGTCCATGGTGCCAACGTCCACGGGGGCTGCGCGGGCGATCTCCTTGGTCTTGCCACAGCTGACGGGCAAATTGGAGGGCTCTGCCATCCGCGTGCCAACGCCGAATGTGTCGATGGTCGAGCTGTGCTTTGTTCCTGAAAAATCCGCAACTGCGGAAGACATTAACGCGGCCCTCAAAACCGCAGCAGAGGGTCCGCTGAAGGGCGTGCTGTCATACGAGACAGACCCGATGGTTTCGATTGATTTCAACCACGACTCACATTCCTCATGTTTTGCTTCTGCACAAACAACCGTGACAGACGGCGGCATGATCCGTGTGGTCAGCTGGTATGATAACGAATGGGGTTTCTCGAACCGAATGATCGACACAGGCCGCCAGATGGGTAAGCTGATCTAATTCATAACCACATGCGCGGCCGAAACACATATCCAGGAAGCACCTTATGCCACTGAACCCAACCGTCGAACGTATCACCAACCGGATCATTGAACGGAGCGCGGCAACACGTGGTCCCTATCTGGAACGTATGGCCGCAGCCAAATCAAAAGGCCCTGCCCGCGCGCATCTGTCGTGCAGCGGGCAGGCCCATGCCTATGCTGCCGCAGGCGAGGACCAAGACAATCTCGCCACCAAAGACGCTGGCAATTTGGGCATCATTACCGCCTATAATGACATGCTGTCGGCGCATCAGCCGTTTGAAACCTATCCGCAGATGATCCGCGACGCCGCACGCAAAGTGGGCGGCACCGCGCAGGTTGCAGGCGGTGTGCCCGCCATGTGCGATGGCGTCACCCAAGGCGAAGCAGGCATGGAACTGAGCCTGTTTTCACGTGACGCGATTGCCCTCGCGGCGGCGGTGGCGCTCAGCCACAACACATTTGATTCTAGTGTCTACTTGGGCGTATGCGATAAAATCGTGCCTGGTTTGGTGATTGCCGCACAGACATTTGGCCATTTGCCAGCCGTCTTTCTTCCCGCAGGCCCGATGACCAGCGGCCTGTCCAACGATGAAAAAGCCAAAGTGCGCCAGCAATTTGCTACAGGCGAAGCGGACCGCGCCGCGCTGATGGCCGCTGAAATGGCGGCCTACCACGGCCCCGGCACATGCACCTTCTATGGCACCGCCAACACCAACCAAATGCTGATGGAATTTATGGGGCTACACCTGCCCGCCTCCAGCTTCGTGACGCCCAACACCGACATGCGCGCCGCACTCACCCGCGAAGGTGCACAACGTGCCTTGGGGCTCAGCGCCTTGGGCAATAACTACACGCCTGTTTGTGATATTCTGGATGAAAAAGCATTCGTGAATGGGATCATCGGATTGAATGCCACAGGCGGATCAACCAACCTGCTGATCCATCTGATCGCCATGGCGCGCGCGGGCGGGATCATTCTGGACTGGCATGATTTCTCTGAGCTGTCCGAAGTCACCCCCCTGCTGGCCCGTGTCTATCCAAACGGTCTGGCCGATGTGAACCATTTCCATGCCGCAGGCGGTTTGGGGTATATGATTGGCCAACTGCTGGAAGCTGGCCTGCTGCATGACGACACCCAAACAGTCGCGGGCCGCGGGTTGCACCACTATACCCAAGAACCACAGCTGAAAGACGGCGAACTCACGTGGGTTGAGGGCGCTGGCGAAAGCCTGAACACCAAAATCCTGCGCCCTGCCTCTGATCCGTTCCAAGAAACCGGCGGGCTGTCGCGCCTCACGGGGAACCTTGGCACGGCGGTCATGAAAGTCTCGGCCGTGGCGCCAGAACACCGCATGGTCGAAGCGCCAGTCCGCGTCTTTAGCACACAAGAAGATGTAAAAGCCGCCTTCAAAGCCGGCGAATTCACCGGTGATGTGATTGTCGTCGTGCGTTTCCAAGGGCCCAAAGCCAACGGCATGCCAGAACTGCACAGCCTCACGCCGCTGCTGTCAATCCTGCAAGGGCGCGGCCAAAAGGTTGCGCTTGTGACCGACGGACGCATGTCTGGTGCCTCGGGCAAAGTCCCTGCAGCAATCCATGTTTGCCCCGAAGCGGTCGACGGCGGCGCGATCGCGCGGCTGCAAGACGGCGATCTGCTGCGCGTAGACGCGGTGAATGGTGCGTTGGAAATCCTGACAGAAGGCGTTATGGAACGTCCAGTCGCCACGGCAGACCTAAGTGCCAACCATTTTGGCACAGGCCGCGAACTGTTTGCCAATTTCCGCACCAGCGTTGGCGCCGCCGACACAGGTGCCACCATTTTCGGAGCCTAGAACATGTCTATTACCCCCCAAGAAGCAAGCCGCCGTAACCGCGAGATCTGCGGCCTTGCCCCGATTGTGCCTGTGATCGTAGTGCATGACGCCCGCCATGCCAAAAACCTGGCAAAAGCCCTGATCGCGGGTGGCCTGCCCGCATTGGAAGTCACCCTGCGCACCCCTGCCGCGTTGGATGTCATCCGTGAGATGGCAACCGTTGAAGGCGGTTATGTCGGGGCCGGCACGCTGGTCACACCAGAAGATGTTGTTGCCGCCAAAGAGGCCGGCGCCAGTTTTGGCGTGTCTCCAGGGGCGACCGATCGGCTGCTGGACGCCTGCGAAAGCGAAGGCCTGCCGCTGCTGGCTGGTGCTGCCAGCGCCTCCGAAGCGATGCGTCTTTTTGAACGTGGCTATGACATGCAGAAGTTCTTTCCAGCAGAAGCCGCGGGCGGCGCCCCTGCTCTCAAGGCGATTGGCGGACCCCTGCCCCAGATCACGTTCTGCCCGACAGGCGGCGTAAGCCCGTCAAACGCAGCGAGCTATCTGAAACTGCCGAACGTCCTTTGCGCCGGCGGCAGCTGGGTTGCGCCCCATGATTTGATCGAAGCCGAAAAATGGGATGAGATCACAGCATTGGCCAAAGCGGCATCGTTGCTCACAGGCGCCTAATCGCAACGCGTCTCAACACCCCTCACCATGCCCTAAATAGACCGGGGCATGGTGTTTTCAGCGCCTGTTGATTTAGATCAAACACTGCGCTGTTCTTTTGTGCCACGGTGACTCCAACCATCCACCGCAGCCAAAGGACCCCAGCCCATGCTTACAAGAACCCTCATCACGGTCGGCTTCGGCGCGGCATTGGTCACCGCATGCACCAGTTCGGCCGCAATCAACCACCGCGCAATCAAACACGGGCAAGGCATCTATCTGAAAGAATGCGCGCAATGCCATGGCATCACAGGTGAAGGAGGCGGGGCCGCCTCGCTTGGATTGGGGGATGCTCCACCCAACCTGACGATGCTTTCTGCTGGGAATGGTGGGGTCTTCCCGCATGAATTTGTCCGCCGTTACGTTTTGGGACTGATCGAGAAAACCGACCCCGATGCCGCCATGCCTGAATTCGCGAAAACGGGGCTCAGCCATGTTTATCCGAACGGCGGCAGCGATGGAGAGAGTCTGGAGGTCGATTTCACAGACCTACTCGACTATCTTGAAACGCTACAAAAATAGTCAGACACGCATAAATCTAAGGCAAGCCCAAAGGGGCATCGCCGCTAACCTAGGATAGCTTTTCGTTGAAGGCTTTGCTTTTCAGAACGATCCCAGCCACTGTTTCCATAGTGCGTGCCGCCGCGAACAGCTCTTGCGCCACCTTATCGTCAAATCCAGCCAATCTGATTGTCGCTTCAAGCGTGGCGTCAATGCCTTCGCGGCTGGACAGAGGTTCTGTTTGCAGGCTTGCCTGTAACCAAATGCCATCAATGGATATTCTGATCTGCGAGGCCACGCTTTCTAATTCAAATTTCAGCGGTAGTTTGCGCAGTTCGGGCACCAAATTACTGCGCATTCTGGATGCAATGACAGTCTGAATGCGCTGGCTGTCAGTGTTATAAGGGACATCACCGCACAGATTCAGCCACGCATGGCATACTTTTTGCTCAAAAATCGGGTAGGAAAAGTTGCCCACAATGATGGCGGCCAACCGCTCCATTGGGGTGTTTGCATTTTTCAGCAGCTCAACGACACCGTCGCGCAGAACGGTATTCACCCGCCTCATTACCGCCTGAAATAACGCATTTTTATCGCCATAATGATGCAAAACCACGCTTTTGGAGACACCCGCCCGCGCGGCGACTTGTTCCACTGTTGTGTTGCGAATGCCCTTTTCAACAAGCACCGCAAACGCGGCCTTGGACAGTTCTGATTGTCGAACACTTTTGATTGTCGCCTTGGCCATAACCGTCCCGCATTTCTATCCCGTTTTGCGTATCAGACTTTTCCAGCCCCCCGCAAGATGAACCACTTGACACAAAAACAAACCAATGGTCAGTGTTTGCTATCAGTAGTCCGTATGGAGAAGTTTTATGAAGGTACTTGTTACAGCTGCTCTGGCGATTTTGACGTCCCACGCCGCATTCGCTGAAGAGGGATCAATCAAAATCGCTATGAATGAATGGACAGGCCAAAACATCACGGCCAAAATTACAGGCGCCGTTTTGGAAGAGATGGGGCACTCGGTAGAATACGTGACCGCAGGCGCCGTTCCGCAATTTGCCGCGCTTGCAGACGGCAGTTTGCATATCAGCCCAGAGATTTGGACCAACAACGTTGGCGAAATCTTCCCAAAAGCGATTGAGACAGGCGACATTGTTGTCATCGGCAGCTTGGGGATCGAGCCGAAAGAAGGGTGGTTCTATCCGCCCTATATGGAGGAGGCCTGCCCAGGTTTGCCAAACTATGACGCGCTGTTTTCATGCGCGCAGGCCTTTGCCTCGGCTGAGACATTCCCCAACGGGCGGCTGATCACCTACCCCGCAGATTGGGGCACGCGGTCAAAAGATCTGGTGGCGGGTCTGGGATTGCCATTCCAACCCGTTCCAGGCGGCAGCGAAGGCGCAATGCTGGCAGAGATGAAATCAGCCTTGGCGACCGAGCAGCCTTTGTTGATGATGTTTTGGGAACCTCATTGGATACACGCAACCGCCGAGCTGAATTTGGTGGAATGGGATGCCTCTGATGCTGACTGCGCAGAGCCGCTTGATCAGACGCGGGGCAACGCATGTGGGTTTCAACGCGCAGAAGTACAAAAGGTCGTCGCCCGTGATGTGGCCGAAAAATGGCCCGATGCTTTTGCAATGCTGGAAAAGCTCACGATCAGTAATGCCACGCAGAATGCTCTCATCCTAGAGGTCGACCAAGAAGGCAAATCCGTGGAGGACGCCGTTTCTGAATGGCTTGCGGAGAACCAAGCTGTTTGGACTTCTTGGCAAAACTGAGCACCGGTCATGGGGCGCTCATTTCAGCGCCCCATGCTGTCTGCACCAGATCCACATCTAGATGAACAAAGGCACTGTCATGAAGAAAACCGAAATGCCTGTTGGGGATGTAAAACTCTCCTGTCGTGATGTTTGGAAAGTATATGGCGCGCACCCCAACCGATTTTTCCAAGACGGATCAAAGGCCGCCAAAACCCGCGCCCAGCCCCCAGACCTTGCGCAGAAAATACGAAACGAAAACCACATCGTAGCTTCTGCGAATGTAAGTTTCGACGTTCATGAAGGCGAGATCTTTGTCATCATGGGCCTATCTGGATCAGGCAAATCAACCATGGTGCGGTGTTTATCGCGGTTGGTTGAGCCGACGGCGGGCGAAATTCTATTTGACGGTCAAAACCTGCTGACAGCCGACAAAAAGGCGTTGATCGACTACAGACGCCATAAAATGGCAATGGTTTTCCAAAGCTTTGGGCTGATGCCGCATCTAAATGTTCTCGACAATGTCGCGTTCCCGCTAGAGCTTCAGGGTGTGCCAAAGCCGCAGCGGCGCGCAAAAGCGATGGAAATGGTTGAGCTTGTCGGCCTGACGGGTCGTGAAAACAGCCTGCCTCACCAGCTGTCAGGGGGACAACAGCAACGGGTCGGCATTGCGCGATCCTTGTCCACGAACCCTGATCTGTGGTTTTTGGATGAACCGTTCAGCGCGCTGGATCCTTTGATCCGACGTCAGATGCAGGATCAGTTTTTGCGCATCCAAAATGACCTGCGTAAATCCATTGTATTCATCACCCATGACTTCATGGAGGCTCTGCGCATTGCCGACAGGATGGCCATCATGCGGGATGGCGAAATTGTTCAAATCGGGCGGCCCGTCGATCTGATTTTAACCCCCGCAAATGACTACGTCCGCGAATTTACAAATGATGTTCCGTTAGAATTGGTGCTGACAGCGGGGGATATCGCCGAGCAGGGGATACCCTCGGTTGCTGGCATGGGCGAGGTCACGGCCAGCACATCCCTTGGACAGTTGCTGCCGTATTTGGGCGCGCATGATGCGGGCGTCTTGGTCCGCGACGAAGACGGCAGCCAAATCGGCGCGCTGACGGCGACATCGGTCATCAAAGCGTTGGCCGTAAAAGGCAAGCGCCCCGAGCAGGCCGAGGCCCAATGATGCAGACGCGCCGCTTGGCTTTTTTCTGGCTGGTTTTGGCCGGTCTCACGTTGGCTTTGTACTTTGGTCCAGCACCGCTGGGGGCTTTGGTTCAATTCCCTGCCGCATGGGTGCTGCCAGTTAGCGATGCCCTCAATGGGGTCATGAACGGTTTTGTGGCCCTCTTTGGTCCAATGTTCAAAGTGATTGGGCAGATCGTGGAATGGCCGATCATCACCCTGCGAAATATCTTCACCGCCCTCCCTTGGAGCGTCCTAGCCGCGTTGTTCATTGCCCTTACTTATGCAGCTGCGGGGGGGCGGCTGGCGATTTTTGTATCCTTCACCCTGCTTTACATGGCGGGCATTGGGTATTGGCAAGAAAGCATGGCGACGCTTGCCATCGTGGCAATTTCGGTACCAGCCGCAGTTGGCGTTGGGTTTTTGATCGGGGTTTGGGGTTTCTATTCGGCCCGCGCACGGCGGATCATCCTTCCAACACTAGACCTGCTGCAGACGATTCCAGCATTCGCCTATCTGTTACCAATTCTCATCCTGTTTGGTTTCGGGACGGCGGTTGGGCTGGTGGCATCGGTTTTATATGCCTTCGCGCCAATGGTTCGAAATACCATCCTTGGCCTCACGGCGGTGCCCGACAGCCTTAGGGAAACGGGGGTGATGTCAGGGGCCACGCCTTGGCAGCTGTTTTGGAAAGTGCGCCTGCCTTCCGCCAAAGAACAAATCCTACTTGGGGTGAACCAGACGACGATGGCGTCGCTCTCTATGGTCATTATTGCATCCATTATTGGCGGCACGAACGACATCGGCTGGGAAGTCCTGTCACAAATGCGCAAGGCGCAATTCGGGGAAAGCTTGCTGGCAGGGTTTGTCATTGCGCTGATGGCGATGGCGTTGGACCGCGCCACTTATGCTTGCGCATCGCGAAACCAGCAAGCAAGGCACAGTGCCTCTTTTTGGACCGCTGCTGGTATCGCCCTTGCAACCCTGTGCATCCTGTCGACGGTCCTGCCCTTTTTGCGCGTCTTCCCCGAGGCCCTGACCTTTTATCCCGCCGAGGCCCTAAACCACGCGCTAGAACGTTTTGTCATCCACAACGCCGAAACCATCCAAAGCGCGAAAACCTCTGTTGTCTTCTTTTTGATGCTTCCCGCCAAGATCGGCCTGCAAAATGCAATCAGCCCCTTTACATGGGGGATCGCGTTAACACCGGCGTTGTGCGCAGCCTATACGGTACTTGTGTGCGGCATCGCGGCGCTCTTGATGCGGTTGCGCCGCTGGAATGCTGCGGCCCTCACAGTATTAATCGGGGTGATCTTGTTTATAGGGCTTACAAACATGCCGTGGATCGCCCTGTGCAGCATCATCATACTATCTGCCTATGTTTCTGCAGGACGTTATTTGGCCATAGGCAGCGCACTAGGCTTGGCGTTTTTGCTGCTGTCGGGAACATGGGCTGAGGCGATGCTGTCGCTGTATCTGTGCGGCGTGGCCGTCATTATGTGTTTTATCTTTGGCACCTCAATCGGCGTTTTGGCGTCAGAAAGCACAGTGGTCTCGCGGGGGCTGCGCCCCGTCTTGGACACGTTGCAGACGATGCCGCTCTTTGTGATTTTGATCCCCTTTGTCATGATTTTTAAGATCGGCGAATTTACCGCCCTGCTGGCCGTGATGGCTTATGCGATCGTCCCCGCGATCCGCTATACCGAGCATGGCCTGCGCGCCATCCCCTCTGATGTCATCGAGGCCGCTACAGCCTTGGGAACCACACGTTGGCAGCTCTTGAGGAAAGTCAAACTACCCCTCGCAGGTCCCGCGATCATGTTGGGGTTAAACCAAACAATCATCTACGGGATCGGCATGTTGGTCATCACCGCTTTGGTCGGGACAAACGGGTTGGGTCAAAAGGTCTATATCGGCTTGGGCAATGGCGATTTTGGCGTCGGGATGACCGCGGGCATCGGCATGGCCATCGTCGCGATCACGGCAGACCGCATTACGCAATCCATCAGCCAACGGATGCAACGCGACCTTGGGTTCGCCTCAGCGGCAGCCTGAAAATCAGAACACTTCAGCCAACAGAAATGAACCCAACATGATCTCACCCCGCCGCTATGAAAACTACATCGCCGCCGCAGTCCAAGCCGCCCCCATCTTCCTCGATCTTGATGCGACAATTGATAAAGCGATCCTGCTGATCAACGAAGCCGCAAGAGAGGGCGCAAAGCTGGTCGCCTTCCCCGAAAGCTGGGTGTCCTCCTATCCGGTGTGGATATTTGGCGCAGCCGCTTGGGGGGATCGGGCCGCCGCGCGCGCCTATGCCCAACTGCACGCAAGCGCGTTGATGATCGGCGCAGAGCCCCTGAACCGGCTGTGTGCCGCGGCCCATGATGCGGGTGTCATGGTGGTGATGGGGGCGAATGAAAAACTGTCTCGGGATGCGGGAACGATCTATAATTCGCAATTCTTTATATCCGAGACAGGCGCGTTATTGGGCGTGCACCGTAAAATCATGCCGACCTATACAGAACGCAACGTCTGGGGGTACGGGGATGGCAGCACGCTCAGCGTGTTTGATCAGCCACAGGGCCGTGTCGGAGGGTTGATTTGTTGGGAACACTGGATGCCGCTGACACGTTTCGCAATGCATTCTCAAAATGAACATGTTCACATCGCCGCTTGGCCTGACGTCTCCAAGAGCCATCAACTGGCCAGCCAGCACTACGCGTTTGAAGGCAGGTGTTATGTGATTTGCGTTGGGTCGTATCAATGCATGCGCGACATTCCCGAAGACTTCGAGCTCTTTGACGCGATCGCCGCCATTGGCGAACTTGGGGGCAGCGCAGAGGAAATTCTTCCTGGAAATTCGGGCATTATCGGCCCCGATGGCGAATGGATTTCCGGTCCGATTGCAGGCAAAGAGGCCATCATCTACGGCGAGATCGACCTGCAGCGGTGTGTCGAAGAAAAACTGTTGCTCGATACCACCGGTCACTACAACAGGCCCGATATTTTTCAGCTCAACATCGATAAACGGCCCCGCCCCGAGGTCGTCTTACAAAATGACCAGATGGCGAAAACCGAAAGTTAGCGCCGCCCCTTTGGGCGTCTTGCAGGGTTTTGAAATAGGGCCTGTCCTTACACCTCAACAGCGGCAGCGCCCCTATTGAGGTGTCGAAACCCTGTGCGGGCTTGCTATTCTTCCAGACCGCAAATGTCGCAGATCACCAGAATATACATCCGGACGCAGTCGAGGAACTGGGCCTTGCGCACACGTTCATCGGGCATTGTGTTAAACTCACCACCCGGACCGCAGACGATCCCCTCCATTCCTGCCTTCGACAGATGCGCCGCATCGGTGCCAAAAAAGCTGGGGGGTTTGATGGCCCCTGTGGGTTGTGCAGCGCCGCGCACCTGTTGGTGGGCGCGGTTCAGGCTTTTCACGATTGGGCTGTCTTTTGAAACCTCAAAGGGCGGCATCTGCGGTTTATTTTTGCGCAAATCATGGGACCCAATATTGTACTTCAACCCAGGGAATTCCAGCACCAACGCATCCAGCAAAAGTGTAAGATCCGCCATAACGCTGTCGATGGTCTGGCTGGGTGCGTAGCGACAAGTGCCCAAGATCTTGGCGTTATCGGCCACCTGTGGCGGGCGCCATTCGTGGAACTCCGGCCCCAGCCCTGCGCGCATCACACCCACATGGCCTCGGTTCACTGATTTATGCTCGACCCCTTTTGCACCTGAAAAGGTAATGTTGTTGATCCGCGGAACAAGCGCCGCCGCCGCCGCCAAAGCATCACAGGCTTCGTGGCGTTTTGAAACATGGCGGGTGTCACCTTCTAGATTGATTTCATAGGAAAACGCCCCCGCATGCAGGGTCAACGCCTGAAGGTCTGTTGGCTCTGAGTTGACAAAATAGTCGGCCCGCACACCTTGTTCGATCATGCGCACCGTCCCGATGCCGCCCTGCAATTCCCCCACCACAAAGCTGAGGATCACTTCTCCGCGCAGTTTCGCGCCCGCTTTCAGCAAGGTTTCCACCGCACACAGATAGGCCGCATCCCCTGCCTTCATGTTGGAAACGCCAATGCCATAGATGAATTCATCATCCATGAAAGCTTCCCAAGGATCGACGGTCCAACCGGAAGTCGCGGGATTGGTATCAAGGTGGCCGTTGAACAACAGGCTCTTGCCGCCCGTTCCGCTGCCGGGCAAACGACCAATCGCATTGACCCGTTGGCCTTCGACCGGCTGCAGTTCCGCTTCAAGACCCAGTTCGATCAACGTGTCATGTACTTTGACCGCCAAAGCGCGCTCGTCGTCGGTCTCGGAATAGCTTTTGTGCTGAACCAGATCGGCCAAACGTTGCAAGCACGCTTTTTCGTCAACATGGGAAAGAATGTCTTCGGGGGTCATACGCTATGTTCCGTTTCATAGTCAGCGGTTTTAAAGGTCCAGACGGGGGGCAATTGGCCCAGCCCGTCATTGTCGATATGGCAAAGAATGGAATGTTCGCCTGTGGTGTTCAAAGGCGGGGCATTTGTTTTGCAGATGTCGCCCACGCGATGCTGGCAGCGGGTCTCGAAGGGGCAGCCTTGCAGGCGTTTGGTGCGATGGGGCAGCGCCCCTGTCAAACGCACCCGCCGCGTTGTGCTAAACGGATCCAATGAAGGAGAAGAGGAGAGCAGCGCTTCGGTATAGGGGTGGTACGGGCCCTGATCGATGCCAGCCATGGGCCGTTTCTCAGCCACTTCGCCCAGATACATCACCGCGACTTTATGGGCGATGTGGCGCAGAATGGCCAAATCATGCGTGATGAAAATAAGCGCGGTGCCGTTTTCGGCCTGAATGTCGCGCAACAGAGCCACGATAGAGGCCTGCACAGCCGCATCAAGACCCGAGGTCACCTCGTCACAAATGATCACTTCGGGGCGCGCCGCGATGGCACGCGCAATGGCCACCCGTTGCTTTTCACCGCCCGACAATTCATGCGGAAACCGTGTGGCATAGCTGGCGGGCAGGCTGACCCTTTCCAGAATGGCACCGACTTCGGCGGCCCGCTCGGTCTTGGCGACATCGGGACGATAGAGACTTAGGGGCCGCGACAGGATCGTGCCGACAGTGTGGCGCGGGTTCAGCGAGCTGTCCGGATTTTGGAAGATCATCTGCACGCGGGCGCGGTAAGCAGTATCGAGTTTTGCAACCACCTCACCGCCCAGTTCCAACTGGCCCTCAAACGGTTCCAACCCCGCCAAAGCACGGGCCAAACTAGATTTGCCGCACCCCGATTCACCGACCAAGGCCAGCGTCTCACCGCGGTGCAGGGTCAAATTTGCCCCCAGAACCGCCTGCACTTTGTCAGATCCGCGCCCGCGAAGGCGGCTGAGAATGCTGTCTTTGCCGTAACTGACCTTTAGGCCCTTAAGTTCAAGAAGAGGCGCATCTTGGGTGTCGCACACAACCTGTTCCCGCTGTGCCGCGACATCAGTCCCGTGAAAACCGCCCCGCGCACATGCCAACAGGCGATCGCCTTGCTGTTCCAAATCAACGACATGTTCATCGCATGTGCCCGCTTTGAATTCAGCGCAGCTTTGGGCAAAAATACAGTTGGGCGGAGCCGTCAAACGGGGTGCAGGTTTTGCACCGGTGGTGTTCAAGGCACGGCCCGTGCGGCTGTCTGAGGGTCGCGGCAAACTGGCCACCAAGGCGCGCGTGTAAGGGTGGCGCGGGTACGAAAACAACACATCAGCGGGGGCTTCTTCGACAATCCTGCCGCCATAAATAACCGCAACACGGTCAGCGATGCCTGCAACAGTGCCCAAATCGTGGCTGATAAACAGCGCCGCGACCCCCGTACGGGCCTGCAAATCCCGAAACAAATCCAACAACGTAGCCGCCGTGGTCGCATCCAACGCGGATGTCGGTTCATCAAACAAAATCAGTTCAGGATCAGAGGCAAACGCCAGTGCCAAAACAACACGCTGCTTCTCTCCTCCGGAAACTTGATGCGGATAGCGCGACATCATCCCTTGTGGATCGGGCAGGCCCACAAGCGCCAGCAGCTCTTCTGCGCGGATCCTGCGCGATTTCGCGTCCAAGTCGGGCTCTTGCACGGTCAGGGTTTCCAACAAATGGTCGCCCAAGGTTTGCACCGGATCCAGCGCCGTTGCCGCATTCTGGAATACCATGGCAATGCGACGTCCGCGCACTTGATCCAGCTGGCCTTCGTTCATCTGCATCAGGTTGTCACCCGCCAGATCAATCTGGCCCGCTTCATTAGAGACCACACCAGGCAAGTCGCGCATAATCGCATTGGCCAGCGAAGATTTGGCAGAGCCACTTTCCCCAACAAGACCCAGAACCTCACCGCGCTCAATGGACAGGTTGATGCGGTCAAGGATGCGCACATCACCCGCAACGCTGGCATAGGTCAGGGCGTAATCGGTCAGGCTTAATGCTGTTGTCATTGTGTTCACCTCAGGCGCGCGGGTTCAGGGCATCTCGCAGCCCGTCACCCAAAAGATTGAAAGAAATAGCAACCAAAGCGATGGCGCCGCCTGGAACAATGACGGGCCAAGGGCTGCGAAACAGATGGTCGCGCGCCTCGGCAATCATCAGGCCCCACTCAGGTGAAGGCGGCTGCGCCCCCAAGCCCAGAAATGACAGGGTCGCCAAGGTCATAATCGCAAATGCAACGCGGATTGTTGCCTCGACAATCACGGGGGCAATGACGTTTGGCAGGATCTCGGCCAGCACAATCCATACGCCCCCTTCCCCGCGCGACCGCGCTGCGGCTACGTAATCCGTACTGCGCACCTGAAGCGTCACCGAACGGGCGATGCGCGCCATTCCCGGTGCAAAGGCAATGCCGATGGCCAGCACAGCATTCAACGAAGACGACCCCAAAACCGCAATGATCATCAGCGCAAACAACAGCCCCGGAATGGCCATGAGCGCATCAATCACCCGCATAGTGACCTCATCAAAACGCCCTCCAACATATCCCGAAACAATTCCCGCCAATGTGCCTGAAACCGTCCCGATAATCGTCGCCAGAATGGCCAGCAAAATCGTTGACTGCGCCCCCGCCAGCACGCGGCTGAACAAGTCGCGACCATACCAGTCCGTCCCCAAAAGGTGCCCAGCGGAAGGCGCCGCAAAACGGGTGCCATAGTTAAAGCTCTCTGGATCTTGCGGGGCGACCGCAGGCCCGATGATGGCCACAACCATCAAGAAGGAAACGCCAATCAAACCCAGCATGCCATGGGGCGTTCGCGTCACCGCTTTTATCAAAGAAAAGAAGCCCTTCATTGGTATTGGATCCTTTTATCCAGCATCCCGTAAACAAGGTCGGCGACCAAGTTTGCGAAAGCATAAGTCAGCGCCATGATCAGCGCGCCCGCCTGTAACATCGGCAAATCACGGTTTTGGATCGCCAAAATCAATTGCCGCCCAATCCCGGGGAAAGAGAAAACCTCCTCCACCACGATCACACCACCAATCAAATACCCCACATCCAACGCAATCACTGTAATCGCAGGCAAGAGCGAGTTGCGCAGCGCGTGCCCGAACAACACCTGCCGGCGCGGGATGCCGCGTAGCCGCGCAGCCCGTACAAAATCGCTTTCTAATGTGTCGACCATTTCAGAACGCACCATGCGGCTGATATGCGCGGTCAGAACAATCGTCAACGTGATCACTGGCAAGGCAATATGGTGCAATGCGTCTAAAGGGTTCTCGGAAAACGATGTGTAGCCAGAAGCCGGAAAAAGCCCGACAGAAGGGCCCGCAAGCCACACCAGCAACAAAGTTGCCAGAACAAACTCGGGCAGCGAAACACCGATATAGCTGATCAGGGAAACCCCTAAATCAGCCGCTTTTCCGCGGCGCGCAGCGGCCCAAACGCCCAGCGGAATTGCCAGCACACTGACCAAAACCAAAGAAAGCGCCGCAAGGATTGAGGACCGCCCCAAAGCGGCAAAGATGGTTTCGCCAACGGGTTGGCCTGTCCGCATGGAAATGCCGAAATCGCCTTGCAACACCCCTGACAGCCACGACCAATATTGAAGCCATGCAGGCTGATCCAAGCCAAGTCTTTTGTTAACGGCTGCAAGCGCTTCGTCCGTTGCATATTCACCCAGGATCATCGTCGCAGCATTCGCGGGCAAGATCTGGGTGACACCAAAAATGATCAACGTGACTAAAAAAGCAGTCAACATCAGATAGAGCAGACGTTTTAAGAGAAAGCTGGCCGTCATCTGCGACTCCTTAGGTACTCAATAAATGTCCGTGGCCTAAGGCAGGCCACGGACGGCATTTAAATCAACGCGTTGGTGCATCCGCCGCAAGCGAGACCTTGTGCATGCCGTAGTTTGCACCGCGTGGGTGCTGCACATAGCCCTCAACATAATCAGCCTGTGCACCCAGAAGGTCAAAGAAGGCAGGCACAATTGCGGGAACGTCTTCACGCATCAATTCTTGCGCTTGGGTGTATAGATCCGCCCGTTTGGCCGAATCGGTTGTCCGGTCGGCTTCGTTCACAAAGGCATCAAAATCGGTGTTGTTCCATTTTGTCTCATTCCAAGAAGCTTGGGACGTGAACAGCAGGTTAAAGATCGTGCCCTCGGTCGGCTGCATGTTGTAGTAGCCGATGTAGAACTTACCTTTTTTCCAGACTTGATCCAGATAGGTTGAGTGATCAAGCGTCTGCACCTGAATGTCAAAGCCCGCAGCTTTGGTCATTTCACGCACAACAACCGCTAGCGATGTGCGGTAGCCTGGCTTGACGGACGCAACCAGCTCCATCGACAAACCATCAGGATAGCCCGCTTCGGCAAGCAGTTCTTTGGCGCGCACGGGGTCGTATTGTTTCAGCGGCGCATCCACGTGGTATTGGTAGGAAGGGCTAACAGGTGAATCATTGCCCGGCGTGCCATAGCCTTCGGCCACCAGCTCAACAATCGCTTCACGGTCCAGCGACAATGACAGCGCTTCGCGCACACGTTTGTCGTTGAACGGCGGCTGAGAGTTGTCCATCACAATATCAAGGAAACGGCCCGATTTTGTGCGCAACGCTGTCACGCCTTGAGCGGCCTCAATACGGGCAAAATCTGTTGGCTGAACTTCCAGAACCATCTCAACCTCTCCTGCCAAAACAGCCGCAACCGCGCCTGCCGCATCAGGGAATGTCAGCATGT
>JBDVSG010000071.1:0-7424 GCA_039967155.1 Sulfitobacter sp.
TAAAGCGTTTTGAACGCGCGCTGGGTAGTCCGAGATTATGCCATCGACACCAATCTCGATCATTCGGTTGATGTCGGCGATGTCATTGACCGTCCAAACGTTGACCAGCAGCCCCAATTCCTGCGCTTGGTTCAACGCGGCAATCGTAAGGTCTTTGAAATACGGGCACCATACTTTGCCGCCAAGATCTGCAACCGCCTGCGGCACGCTGTTATTGTGATCGGCCAGCGAAATTCCATCTAGCCATGGAGAGCCATCTAGAACATTTGGCTCCATCGTCGTGCCGTGTGTTTGTTCAAGGGAGAGATACCCCCTTGTCATGGCGGGCGCACGCTTGGCGCAGGCGGCTTGGACGCGCCAATCAAAGCTGGAGATGACAACCCGATCGCTCAAACCGTGCTGCGCCAACAGTTTGACGACGTCTGACACAATCACATCAGGTGCGTCATAAAGATCTGCGTTCAGGGCATGCGAATCGCAGAAGCAGACCTTCAAAAATGTTGCCATTAAGATCTGCTGTGCGGTTCAAAGCCGACCTTGCTCGGATTTGAACCAAAGTCTGCTTTCGAAACCAACGTTCCCAAAGCGGTGGTTATTGACGTCGATACATACTCCTCGAAAGCTGTGCGGAATATTGATGTTTTGTGCTGATTATGTTGACCTGTTGAAACGTCCAAAGGAAGATCATGCCTCTAATTCGTTCACGTGTCATATTAGCGACCGCACTCTCGTTGAGTGCTTGCACACAAGATGACAATCTCATCAATCTATTGAGAGATGCGCTACCACCAGCCCTTGAGCCGCAGCTTACTGCAACCTGCACGAGTTTTCTCGGGCTTGGACCAGCCGTTGCTGTTTTCGAGATTTCTCGTGGGGCGTCTGCCAATCTTACGGACCAGAGCGCACACTTGCCCAACGGAAACCTATGGTCACGCCACGAAGCCATGAGTGATTTTGTGGAAATGCGTTCTCAGACGTCTGTTGGTGTTGGCGCGACCCTACTTGATGGGAAAAACTGCATTCGCAACCTCACAGCCGACGCGGACCTGATCCTCTTCGGTGAAAACCCGGGCACTTATTACACATCCGCGAATGAACAGGTTGTAATCGTTCTTTTTGATAGCCCGAAAGATACTGGCGCAATATTCGTGCAGTCGCCTTGATCATTGGGCTTGCGATTTGTCCAAGCGATAACGCTTATGATTGCTCCAAAAACGCTCCTTTTTGGAACAACAGAAAAACGGCCTATTTTCGGCTGCCAAAAAACCCGTTCAAAATTCAAGCAGTCGTTGAAGGTTTTTGGCCCGCACGCGGAAGCAGACATTAGCTGCCTTGCAGAAAAGGGTAAAGAGGGCTCACAGCGCTCAGTCGCGGCGCTCTGCATCAATGACCGCTGTATCATATTTCATACCGCTACTGGCTTTCTGGCATGCCTTGGCACAACACGTTGCCAATCTAGGCCCTCAAATAAAGCTTCAAATTGTGATCTGTTGATGGATATCACACCGTCCGTCATCTTTGGCCAAACAAATCCAGCGCCTTCGATCCTCTTGTATGTCATTACAAGTCCAGTGCCGTCCCACACAATTAACTTTAGCCGATCCGCACGCTTTGATCGAAAGATGAAGATCGCGCCATTGAACGGGTCAAGTTCAAACTCATTCATGACGATTGCGGCGAGTCCATCCATTCCCTTGCGAAAGTCGACGGGCTTCGAGGCCAAATAGAGTTTAAAATTACCAGAGGGCGAGATCATGCGCGGGTCTCCAGCGACAGAATGACCTTGATTAAATCGGCCACTGGATATGTCGACGGCAAAGCAATTTCAATTTCGCGCCCCCGCAGCAATATGTTGGCGGCAGGACCGCTCAAGGTATCAGCGAGCTTTTTATCCTCGACCACAACTTGAGAGAAAAAGGCGTCTTCTGATACGGTCGTTGTCCTGATCCGTGATGCTTTGACGTCAGCGCGCCATTTGTAGATCAGCGATTGTGAGGCGTTGCACTTTTTCATGACGTCAGAGAGGTGCAGCTCACCGCTATCTAACTTTTCTTTAATGAATCTCTTGAAGCTGGGTGGCCAAACACGACGGCCACCAGCGTGGACTTCGATGGTAAAACCATAGACCTCGAATGAATTTGGGATGTTGCCCATAGCTGCCACCTCTTTTGTGACAGCATGCCATAACGTGATTTACGAAGTCAGAGGCTAAATAGGGGGTCAGATGCAACGCTTACACCACGGGCGTATCGTTTGACGTATTGAGGCCCTCAATAAAAGGAGCAGACCGCATCTTTGGCCTGCTCCCCAATCACTTAGCTGACGTCTCTTTGGTACAGCCCCCATGCTAACCCGCTTCTTTGTGCGGATCGCCATAGCACCAAGGCAGTCAACCCTAGCAACATAACTTCGGCCAATGGGCCAGCGTACCAGATACCCATTTCCCCAAACCAAATAGGCAAAATAAGCGTGGCGGGGATTGCAAAGGCATAAGGTTTGCTAAGGCCAAGAACCGCTGCTTGGCGAGCGGATCCAATGGCTTGGAAGTAACTGGCAATCATCATCAAAGGGCCCACCATAAAAAACACGCTGGTCATCACTGGTAGAATACGGACAACCTCCCCAATGACGGCAGGGTCTTCAACAAATGCCCCCGCAATCTGACTGGGAAGGCAAAGCACAAGAATCTGCACGGCGCTGCAATAAGCAAACGAAACCCAGAGACCGACACGCAGGCTTCCATTGGACCGCTTCCATTGCTTCGCGCCAAAATTGTTCCCCACTATCGTTTGCATTGAAAACGACAGCCCCAAAAGAGGTAGAAAAGCGAAGGTAACGACACGTGTGATGATCCCGTATGCAGATACAGTATCGGGATAGGTTGGGCTACCGACCCATTGCAGTGCAGTGATAATTGCAGCTGAGCTGAGAGCGAGACCCATGAAGTTCAGGCTTTGGGGCGCCCCCAAGGCAATGATCGCGCCCCAAGAATGTGCCAAAGAATTCCCAAGCAACGCCGAAGGGCGCAGTGATGTCGTCCCGAACACACAAAAGCTGCAGACAATCGCAAAGGCCAATGCTTGGGCCGCAGCCGTGCCATATGCGGATCCTGCAACCCCCATATCAAGGACGGCAATCAGGACATAATTGAACCCGATATTCGCCACCGAGACCAGCAAACTCATGGCGGCCATGAACCCCACGCGGCCTTCATTTCGCAAAGCGTCCGAATTCACAGACAAAACGAACAAGAGGGGGGAGAAGAAGACAGTAATCTGAAGATAAACCAGCCCCATTTGCGCAAGCGGCGCTGATCCACCCGCAGCAAGCAGGGTTATTTGATCCCCAAGCGCGAAGAACAGTAGAATCAGGAGGGCGCCCAAAGCAAAAGCCAACCCATGCGCGCCAGCAAAGACCGCCTTTGCAGCCCCAATATCCTGTGCCCCAAGATGGCGCGCCAGCAGGCTCGACATACCGTTTGAAACCAGCGTTGAGAGGGCAACGATCAGCATGTAGATCGGAAACATCAACGTGACAGCAGCCAGCGCCTCTGGCCCGACATAGAGACCTAGGAACAGCGCATCGGCAACGGACAGAAGGCCATTCATGCCCATCACAAAAATAATGGGTAAAGCGGTTTTCAGATAGATGGCGCCCAGAGGGCCCTTAGTAAATGTATTGGTTGGGGGTTTTGACATATCCCATATCCTTCATAGCTTATCGCGCAAACTAGAAAGGGACCCGCGTTGCCATCCGCGCGACATGCGGAAAGAAATCGATAGAGATTGGAAGCCATAGAACTTAACCAAGACAATCGTCAGCGGGCGGCCGGCGTCTACAGCCGTAACTTTGGCTAATCTGAAACAAACCAACAGTCAAGCGGCGCCAAAGGATGCGCATTGTTGCGCATTTCGCACAAACAGTGATTAGTCGAGGACATTGAAGATGGTGCTGTGAGGGAGGATTGAACTCCCGACCTCGTCATTACCAATGACGCGCTCTACCACTGAGCTACCACAGCATCTGACGTTTCAAAAAATGTAACGTCGATGTGGGGCTGATTAGCGGCAATTTCGCCGTCGTGCAAGCCAAATTCGCGCTCAATCTGGACCCCGTGCATTTGCTGGGTTAGACAGGCGCCATGGCAGACAAAAAGCCCCCTCAAACGCCCGCCCAAACGGCGAAGGCAGAAGAAGCAGCACGCAAACAGGCGCGGCTGTCCCAAGCGTTGAAGGCCAATATGGCCAGACGCAAAGGGCAGGCACGCGCCCGCCGCGCTGAGGCCCAAGAGGGTGCACAAACAGGCAGCGCGCAAGACGCGCAACAAAAGGATACGTAAGGCATGGATGCAATCTTGGTACGGGGCGGTGGCCCGCTTAAAGGGTCGATCCCGATCGCTGGCGCAAAAAATGCGTCTCTGGCGTTGATGCCGGCGACATTACTCAGCGAAGAGCCGCTGACGCTGACCAATGCGCCACGCTTGTCGGATATTCGCACCATGACGCAGCTTTTGCAGTCCTTGGGTGCTGAAATCACCACCCTGCAAGAGGGCCGCGTGATCTCTATGTCTTGTCACGGCGATATCAACACCCGTGCCGAATATGACATTGTGCGCAAAATGCGCGCCTCTAATCTGGTGCTTGGCCCCTTGCTGGCGCGCGAAGGCTATGCCGAGGTGTCTCTGCCCGGTGGCTGTGCGATTGGCGCGCGCCCGATGGATATTCATACAGACGGCCTTGAGAAAATGGGCGCCTCTATCGATCTGCGCGATGGCTATCTTTATGCCAAGGCGGCGGGTGGCCGTTTGCAAGGCGCTGTGATTGACTTCCCGTTCGCGTCTGTTGGGGCGACGGAAAACATCATGATGGCCGCGACACTTGCCAAAGGCACCACTGTGATCAACAACGCCGCGCGCGAGCCCGAGATCGTCGATCTGGCCGATTGCCTGCGCCGCATGGGCGCGCAGATTGACGGCGACGGTACACCATCGATCACCATCCAAGGCGTTGATCGCCTTGGCGCGGCGACCCATCCCGTTGTCACCGACCGGATCGAGTTGGGCACATATATGCTGGCCCCCGCGATCTGCGGCGGCGAGGTTGAGCTGCTGGGCGGTCGCATGGATCTGGTTGGCGCTTTTTGCGAAAAACTAGACCTTGCTGGCATCGAAGTGACCGAAACCGACAAAGGTCTCAAGGTAAAACGCCGCGGCGACCGTGTGCGGGCGGTGGATGTCACAACCGAACCATTCCCCGGCTTCCCCACTGATCTGCAGGCCCAGATGATGGCCCTGCTTTGCACGGCCGAAGGCACCTCCACACTCGAAGAAAAGATCTTCGAGAACCGCTTTATGCATGCCCCCGAACTGATCCGCATGGGCGCAAAAGTCGAAGTGCACGGCGGCAAGGCCGTGGTCACTGGGGTGGATAAGCTCAAAGGTGCGCCTGTTATGGCGACTGACCTGCGCGCGTCTGTCTCGCTGATCCTTGCAGGCATGGCTGCCGAAGGCGAAACCAAAGTATCGCGCGTCTACCACCTTGATCGCGGCTATGAGCACGTGGTGGCCAAGCTCTCGGGTGTGGGTGCAAACATCGAACGGATCAAAGACGAATGACCGAAGACGCAAAATTCGAAGACGGTGGCGAAGCGCCTCTGAACCTCGGCGCGTTGGACGCCGAGGACCTTCAGGTCATCTCGTCCCTGACCCAAGACGCGGTCTTTCCCGCCTCTGAAATGCGCTGGCTGAAACGCGAAGGCCGCTTTGCGTTACTGCTCAATCGCATGCGCTGGGAAGACGAAGGCGCCAACCGCCACGCGCCAGAGCGTGTGCAGTCCGTCCTGATGTTCAATACTGTGCAGTCCGTAGCGTCCCAAGGCGTGCCACAGGGCGATGCCGACACAGTCCTGTCCTTGCTCAACATCACGTTTGAACAAACCCAAGCCCCCTCTGGCCATATCATGCTGACCCTCGCAGGCGATGGCGTGATCCGCCTGACGGTCGAAGCACTTGATTGCACCCTGAAGGACGTCACGCGCCCCTATGTGGCCCCGTCCAAGCAACGCCCCACCCATCCAGACTGATCCTATCAGGCCTTGATGACCACAGGGCGTAAAACCCAAACCGCCCCTTCTTTGTTTTGCCAATAAACTCAAATCCCGCCCGTGCAAAAACCGCAGCCTTTGGCACAGCCACAGCCACAGCACCGGCCCCAAACCCTCCACCAACCCGCCAAGTGGCAACCCGCCACAGGAGCCGCCCATGCCCGTATTCCTTGATGCAACCGCCGCCGATTTTGAAACCGCCTTCACCACGCTTTTGAACGCAAAACGCGAAGACAGTCCCGATGTAGACGCTGTCGTCGCTGGGATCATCGCCGATGTCCGCGCGCGCGGCGATCAAGCTGTCATCGATCTAACTGCAAAATTCGATCGCCTGACGCTGACGCCGCAAACCCTGCGCATCACGCCCGAAGAAATCGCCCAAGCCGTGGCAGAGGTCTCTGACGCGGAAAAAGAGGCACTGCACATCGCCGCCGACCGGATTCGCGCCTACCACACCCGCCAACTGCCCGAAGATGCGGAATGGACAGATGACGCTGGCGCAACATTGGGCTGGCGCTGGGGGGCTGTCTCGGCGGCGGGCCTCTATGTGCCCGGCGGGCTGGCCAGTTACCCCAGCTCTGTCTTAATGAATGCAATCCCAGCAAAGGTCGCGGGGGTGGGGCGCTTGGCCATGGTCGTGCCCACGCCTGATGGGGTGTTGAACCCGCTGGTCCTGCTGGCCGCAGATATCGCTGGGGTGGATGAAATCTACCGAATTGGCGGCGCGCAAGCCGTTGCTGCCTTGGCCTATGGCACCGATACAATCGCCCCCGTTGATAAAATCACCGGACCTGGAAACGCTTTTGTCGCTGCCGCAAAGCGCCGCGTTTTCGGTAAAGTCGGCATCGACATGATCGCAGGGCCTTCCGAAATTCTGGTGGTCGCCGACGCCGATAATGACCCAGACTGGATCGCGCTGGACCTGCTGTCGCAGGCCGAACATGACGAGAGCGCGCAATCCTTGCTGATCACCACCGATGCCGCCTTTGGCCGCGCCGTGGCCGATGCCGTTGAAAAACGGCTCGAGACCCTGCAGCGCAGCGCTATTGCAGGGCCGTCTTGGCGTGACTTTGGCGCGATCATTACCGTGCCTGATCTGGACACAGCCGCCCAGCTGACAGATCGCATCGCGCCCGAGCACCTGGAACTGTGCGTGGCAGATCCCCGCGCGCTGAGCGACAAAATATCCCACGCGGGCGCCATTTTCCTAGGGCAGTGGACGCCAGAGGCCATCGGCGATTATGTCGGAGGCCCCAATCACGTGTTGCCGACGGCGCGTTCGGCGCGGTTCTCCTCTGGCCTGTCTGTGCTTGATTTTATGA
>JBDVSG010000072.1:0-11034 GCA_039967155.1 Sulfitobacter sp.
AAGGCCTGATCGAATGTACCGTCAGGATTCAGCGTCGCGGTGCCTGTGCTCTTGCTGACAGTCAATTCTGGCTCGGGGCACTCATAGTCTGTAGCAAGGCCAAGTCTGCCCCATCCCACCTGCGGGTCCAACACCAAAATCCGCAAATACGCCTCACCATCAGTAGAAGACGCGGGAATTGTAAAGTTGACAGGTGTGAAACGATCGGCAGTAATAGCTACGGCATCACCTGTACCGTTGGTCGATGCGGTAGCACCCGTACCATAGAACCAACCGTTTGCCGTGTCTGGTTTCCCTAGACTGGTTTCAAGAATATTACCGGATGAATCTTCGACCCAATAATGAATGAATTCATGGGCATTACCGTTATCAAAAGTCAGCGAAATGTTCTCACCCGGCTCACCAACAAGTTTGATGGCCATGCGCCAGAATTCTGCCGCATCCGTTTGGTCTGGAGCACTGCCATTGACGCTCCTATTATTAAGGGAGGGGAAGGTGGTGAAGTCAGTGCCGCTGTAGGATCCCGTAGAAGGCTCTCCATCGAAGTAATACGTGACAGAGCCGTTCGCATTTTTGACGTATCCCGGCTCAATCCCGTTAGGCCCAAAGAATACATCCGGGTTGCGCGTCGCGCTGCTTCCGCCCAATCGGTAGTTTTGCTCGGCGCCAATACCCATACCGTCCAGCCAATAGGATTCGCCCAGCGTTTCCCCACAGGCGGCCGGTGCAAGATCGGGCAACGCGGTGGGCAACGACGGGATTGTCGGCGCTGTCACTGAAGTGGCCACACCTGGCCCACCCGGATTTTGATCAGGATCTTCGGCATTATTAGAAAGGTCAGAAACGGCGATGCCGGCTAGGTTTGAGCCGCCTGCGGTTGCAGTGTTTTGAAAACTCCCCCCCGCCGAACCATCAACCCGCGCTTTGAACGTGACAGAGATAACATCCCCGACGCCCAAAGTACCGCTGGTCCCGTTAAACATATTTGTCGCGGTACCATCGTATCCAGAATTAATGACGGGCAGAACGGCAGCCGTGCCCGCTGCGTCCGTTACCAGAGTAACGACAGGGGCTTCGATAATGCCGGTTTCGTCGTCGGAAGCTGAGGACGGACTAAACGCGGAACCAAACTGCGTAGAAAGATCGTCAAGCAGCTCTAAGTTTTGAAGATCAAAATCGCCGGTGTTTTGAATAACAAGGGTGTATTCGACATCAAAGGTACCACCGGGGCCACGAACTGGCGTGCCAGCAGTCTTCCCAATCCCGATCTCAGATTCAAGCGCGACAGTAACGAATTGGTCGATGCCGTGAAGGTCTTGACCACCTACACCGGGTCCCGCTGGAAAAATGAGATCGTAATCGTAATCTATCTCTAAGGTATTAATGTCGCCGCCGCGGTTGTGAACCACCCCAATAAATGTCGATGTCGCCTGACCGATTATGATCGTCCCGATCGATGTCCCGCCAGTAGGGATAACATCAACAGGTCCTGTTTCTCCTGACCCTGTATCCGTGCCTGTAGAAAGCGTAAACAGGGGCGTGCCATTGGCAGAAAAAGTCAACACATCACTAAAATGGTTCACCGTCGCGGAGCCGTGATCAAAGATATCTACAATACTAAACCCAAGCGCAGGCTCAGCAGAGCTATCCGTAAGAACAGTTGTGCCTGTAATGTCACCTGATGCTATCGGGCTCACACTAGTTGAGTTCCCAGAGACCGAAAAAGGGGCGAAAGTATTACGCGCTAGCGTAAAATCGGAGGAGATCGTGATCCCGCCATTGTAGGATGTGCCGGCCACATTCTGCGGGTTTTCCGCTGTGCTTGACGTCCCAAGCGCCTCGAAACCGGCTTTGTCGTTTATATAGACATCATAATCACCAACAGTGAATGTCTGCGCCTGCCCGACACCAACGTTTGCTAACGTGGCTAATGCGACAAAAACAAAAATTCGAAAGAAGCAGACCAAACCCCGAACTGAGCTCAGCGCAGAATTGAAAAAACTATCGGTCATCAGTCACCCTTGCATCTAGTACGGCATCGCCCATGCAGCAAATCACCCTTCACAATCGTGTGATGGAGGTTGCTCAATTCAATCTTTAGTGGCTTTTAGATGAAAGTCTGCTACCTTTCCTAGAAAATCGGGCAAAACAGGGCGACGTTGCGCCAAAGACACGTTCCACACGCGTGCCGTAATCCAAAGGCGAGCCTGAGATCGTGATATGCGCTGCAGCGGTATGAACCGGCCTCCGCGCCTGCGGCCCCAAAAACCTGTCCTGTCCTGTCCTGCTCCTCAGCGCCTCAAAGGCACTCGATCGCGCGTGCAATTAGTGCAGCCAAGCTAAATGTTACAGGAAGCAGTTGCCAAACAGATAGAGGTGGTCGCGAAAACTTAGACCAGACCAAATAGCTGTGTGACAAAGGCGACTTCACCGCGAACCCATGGTTGTCGGGTTTGAATATGTCCGTTCTTGATCGTCCTGATGGTTTCCATTCCTTGCAGTGTCGCCTTGGCGGACCGCAATGGTCTGAAGCTTTGCCGGTAACCTAGTAACCTTTTGAGGGCAGCATGGGTGCTTTCAACCCGATTGTTTCGATGCTTCTTGTCGATATGCGTGATGTAATCAAAGTGTGGATCATACCGATGATTTATATCCCGTATGACTTTGCGGTAGGTGGGCGCTTTGTCTGTGGAGATTGAAACGGGCCGCGCAGTCAGTCGGCAAATCCACAGGTTGACCGTCCGCATCAATGGCTCGCCAAACGTAACGCCATTTCCCGCCGACTCGGATGTAGGTTTCATCCATTGCCCGGCAGGCGATCACGCAGTGATCTGCCGAGAGGGGACGTGCCAATTCAGATTGGCGCGATGTAAGTGGCGTTCTGTTCGTTTTGCCACTTCTGGCCCGAATTTCTGAACCCATCGAAAGACCGTCGATCGATCCACATCAACGCCGCGTTCCCCCAGAAGGTCTGCGACATCTTGATAAGACAGCGGGTAACGCAGGTACATCCCTACAGCGGACAAAATAAACAATGACGGAAAACGATGACGTTTGAATGGCTGTTTTCTACGTATATTCGCCCCTGCCCTCCCTCAAATTAGCGGTTAGCAAGTTAATGCAACAGTCCCGTCCTATCTGTAAGTCAGGTTAACAGCTGTTAACATCTCTGTGTCCACGGCATATTTTGGGCAATCGTCGTCTTCTGTCACTACCTGTGGATATTTATCTTGACTTAGAAGTGTGAATCACTGCCTAACGGTATCAAGTTGCGCAAATAGGCAACATCAGGCAGGAAAAGAGCAACTATGTTTCAAACGGCACCTATCTCAGCTACCTCTCAATCAGACGTTACAGAGCAAATGGCTGCGCGCCTTAAGACCGCGCTTACGACACATCTAGAACAAGTTTATGCCCCGGATCAACGGAAGAATTTGAGACTATTCAGCGCAACAGAGACTGCGGCGCTGTTAGGGGTATCTGGGCAGTTTCTGAGAAAGTGCCACAGCGAAGGCACGTTGGCGGAACCCGCCGTGAACAAAGGTGGGCGCCGTTCGTATTCTGGGGCTGAAATGTGGGAGATGCGGCAAACGCTAGAGGCAGGCTCGCGAAGTGCGGGCAAATACGTGCCTGGTCGTCGTGAGGGCGACAAGCTTCAGGTCGTCCAGCTGATGAACTTTAAAGGGGGGTCTGCCAAATCCACGGCGACCATCCATTTGTGTCACTATTTGGCCTTGAGCGGATATCGTGTGCTGGCTATTGATCTTGACCCTCAAGGCAGCCTGACGGGTTTTTGCGGCCTTCAAACTGAACTGGAATTCGACGGGCCAACCATTTATGATGCTTTGCGCTATGAAGACCCCCTGCCCTTATCGGACGTGATCGTTGATAGCTACTTCCCTGGTTTGGATTTGGCCCCTGCCCGTCTGATCTTAAGCGAGTTTGAAACCGAAACAGCTGTGAACGCAGGTCGTGGTGCCGCATTCTTTGAACGGCTTTCCAGCGCGATCGCACCCATCGAGGGGAATTACGACGTGGTGGTCATTGACAGCCCCCCTGCCCTCGGGTTCCTCACACTGACGGGCCTTTTCGCTGCAACCTCAGTGTTGGTGCCGATGACACCAAGTATGTTGGATCTTGCATCAACACAGCAATTTATCGAAATGACGTCCGCGTATCTTGGTGTGATTGAGGATACGGGCGTACGCATGGACCACGATTTCTTTAGCTTTTTGATAACAAGAGATGACCCAAGCGATATTCCAAGCCAACAAATCGTTTCGTTGATGCGTGCGCTGTTTCAAGATCGGATCATTCCATCTACGGCTCTGCGCAGTACAGCGATTGGCGATGCCTCTATGCTTAAGATGTCGATCTATGAAGTGGCGCGGGCGGATATGACCCGTAGTACTTATGATCGGGCGCGTAGCAGTATGGATGCTGTTGGTTCGGACGTTGCGAATTTGATTCAAAAAGCGTGGGGTCGTGACTGATGGCACTTGATCGAAACAAAACCGGGATAATGGCTGCGATAACAGCGGCGACAGAAGGCAAGGCACCGATTGGCGCGAGCCCTGAGGCATCGCGTGCCCATCGCACTTTGCCAAAGGGTACAGTCGGGTCTGTACGGGCCGGTTTGGGTGGAATTCAAGAGATCGATACGGCCTTGATTCTTGCTTGGGGGCCACAAGATAGACTTGAGTTAACAGCTGTTAACTCCGGCGACGATGATGCCGAAGATTTGTTGAGCAGTATTCAGACCAGTGGCCAACAGGTGCCTGTGCTGTTGCGACCCGCAGATAACCGTGACGGCAAGTTCGAGGTCATTTATGGTAGACGCCGCATACTGGCCTGCCAGAAGCTAGGTATTCCAGTTCGCGCGTTGATCCGGACTCTAGACGACAATGAGGCTTTGATCGCCAAGGGCTTGGAGAATGCCAGCCGGCAAAACCTAAGTTTCTATGAACGGGCGCGGTTTGCGCAGGCAATCCTTGATCAAGGTCACACACGTGAAGAAGCACAACAGGCGTTGTCGATTAGCAAAAATACCTTGTCCCAGCTTGAACGTGTATCGCGACTTATCCCCGATGCAGCGGGTGTTGCCATCGGGGCCGCGCATGGCGCGGGTCGTCCAAAATGGATGGCCTTGGCAGCGGCATTTGAAGCCGGTATTTTGTCGCAAGACAAGTTGTTGACGATCCTTGCTGACGTGCCGGATGGGGCTGGTTCAGATGCGCGATTGCAGGCGGCCTTGGATGGGTTGAGCAAGCGAGGCGCAAAGGAAGTACGCGCAACGGAACGTTCAACTGTCTCTGGGGCTGTTGTTAAATCGACAAGATCGTCTGTTTCCTTGACCGTAAAGCGAGCAGGGGACAGCAGAGAATTTGCAGAGTGGCTTGATGATAACATCGACCGTCTGATCAAGGAATCTTACCAGTCGTTTAAAAGTGAAACTGGAAGATAGGACCAGTTAACAGCTGTTAACTGGATGATTGAGGATATGAGCAGAAAAGGAGGATAACGTAAAAAGAAACCCTCGAAACCGGAGTTTCAAGGGCTGCAACGCATAAGCGCTGATTGTCTTCGCACTTCAATCTTAGCAGTCACCGAATCACGGCACAACAAAAAACGCCTTTGGGCGAACAGGTTTCTTTTGCGTTGTGAAATTTATGGCACAATTTGATACACGACCAGATTGGTCAACGCACTCTGTCAGTGATGCGAATGATGCATCGCGGCCAAATGGGTGGCGCAAGCCGACGCCCGAACTGTTACAGGCCGAACGTTTTGCCGAGCTAGGTGAACAACTAACGATACCTAAAACACGGGCGATTGTGGCAACAAAGAAAGTTGCTGCGACCATTGGCTTGAAATCACAGGACTTGCTTTTGCTCGATACTTTTGGGGCGGTCACACAGCCTCAAGATTGGGAGCGGGGCAGGCGGCCTATCGTTTGGGCTTCAAACCACTTCCTAATGGAACAGACGGGGTTCTCCTTGGCCACATTGAGGCGTCATGTTCGGCGGCTTTGTGAGGTTGGGGTGATTTCTATGAAAGACAGCCCCAACGGCAAGCGTTGGGGGCGCAGAGATGCGGACGGCGTGATTGTCGAAGCCTATGGCTTTGATCTTGCGCCAATGGCCGCGCGTACAGAAGAGTTTGAGGCGCTCCATGAGCACCTACTGGCTGAAAGAGCCCTCTGCGCGTCCTTGCGCAATGCGATCACTGTAACACGGCGTATGATCCGCGCGAAGATCGAGAAGGCGCTCGATGCGGGCCTACGTGGCCCTTGGGCTAACCTTCAGGAGGCGTTCAGAGAGCTTTTAGAGGGCCTTCCAGTGCGATCTGTGAGGGTGGGGAGGCTAGAGAGCTACCTAGACGATATCAAAGCTTTCTCAAGCACTGTAGAAAAGTCCTTTGAAAGTGCGTTTGTTTCGCCTGTTGAATCTGAGACTGCACAGACTTCAATCGTAAACAGGAAGCTACAAGAAGCTAGAAATATGAAACCCACGAGTCTCGAAAATGAGACCCGCATACTAACTACAAAACAACCTATATCTGTAAATAGTAATCACTTTGAAACAAAGCACGTGGCGGGCGTTGTGCCAAATAAACTGAAGGCGGAGCCAGTTGAGGCCATAGAAGACGTTAATCTTGATATCAGCTGGAGTACACATACCAACAAACGCAGTTCAGATATTGATGTATCGACGTTGATGGCTTCCTGTCCGCACTTTGCTGATATGGCACATGGAACCCAAGGGTACATGAAGGATTGGAATGATGTACATCGGGCCGCTGGGGCACTCAGACCGATGGTGGGAATTTCCGAAGATGCTTGGAACGTCGCAAATAAGGTCTTAGGTCCAGCCAGAGCTGCGGCATCTATCGCGCTTATTCTGGATAAATCGTCCGATGGTGAGGTGAAATCACCGGGCGGGTACCTGCGTGCTCTGATTGAGAAAGCGCAAATTGGCGAACTGCATCTGGATCGAAGTTTTTACGGGCGGCTTAATGGGGCAGGGGCGTGAAGAGTGGATATTAGAGGTAGGTGTATGAAAATGCATCGAGTCAATGTGTCATTGACGTATATGTCGCGGGCATATACATTATGAGCAAGTTGCAAACTGTTGTTGAACTGCCGGAATTCCAGCGCCGTGCAAAAGCGATCATGTCGGATACCGAGCGAGAAGCTGCTGTTGTCTGGATTGCTAAAAAACCGGAGGCGGGTACTTCGTTAGGTGGCGGGTTTCGCACGAAGTACGTCTTTGGTGGAGACCATATGCCGATATTTTTGATCACGGAGATTGTAACTATGTGGAGTGACAAGCAATGAGTGAATTTGACAGCATCAAACAAGGCTTGGAAGAAGCCAAAGAATTCTCGAAAGGGCAGGGGAATGATGCGCTTGTTCACGAGATTGCTGTGCCTGAAATCAACGTCGCTGATATCCGAGCTCAAACGGGTTTGTCGCAGGCTGAGTTTGCACGCAGCATCGGCGTCGCGAAAGGTACGTTGCTGAACTGGGAGCATGGACGACGCAGTCCAACCGGTCCCGCTCAGGTGCTCTTGGCATTGATCGCAAAAAAGCCATCTGTGGTACAGGATTTTCTCAAGTAGGGGCCATCGCTCCACTCACTTAGCTTGGATCGCGTTTCGCAGACGCTGCAAAAAACACCATGGGCGGAAACCGGGCCTTCGCTGCGGGTGCGAGCTAACAAAGCAAGCAAGTTAAGACCGGACGTTAAGCATCTTCGCGCGGGCGTCTGAAGGTGTTGATACGAAGATCACCCAAGAATGTGGCGCTCCATGAGGATTTCATTCCTCGGTTTTTCAGCCACTCAGCAAGGATTCTATTTTGCTCAGTATTCCCAATCTTCGGATACACCCAATAGTCTGCAATCATTGAATATGGGCTTGGTAATTCGGCAAAGACATGCCTGACTTCGTCCTCAATCATTTGTTGTTGGCATTTGTTGAAAAGAGAAACTTTCCGTTCCGAAGGGTTGGTATTTTGAGAAATTTCATAGAGATAACGGAGACGAAGTTCGTGAGTTCTACATCGGATCGATCCAATACCGGACCTACCAATTCCACATCCGTCGCAACGCTGCCGCTGTCGAGATCAAGCACAATGGAGAGTTTTGAGTATCGGTCAGACAGGTGGTCCAAGGTCAAAGCAGGCCAAGACGTCGCAAGCATTGTTTGCTTATCGGCATGATGAAATCAGCTGCCAAAGAAGTCGCGACCATGGGCATTCGCGTCAATACGGAGAATTCAACGCATGAAGAACCGCTGATGATGCGATCGTTATAAGGGGGCGTGGCGCTCAGGTCACCGGATCAGGTGAAAACCGCAATGGCATCCAATACATCGTTGTGACGTTATGCAGGGCCAGATGAGGTCGCGAATGTTACAATGTTTTTAGCCAAGGATGAGGCGTCGATTATTGCGGGGTCAACCTATTTGGTTGATGGCGGAATGCTGGCGCGACACTCCACCGCTATTCCGTCGCTTCTTTCTGCCCCTGAAAAGCGGATCTTGCCGCCGCTAAAATATGCGAGGACATCACACTTTCTGCCCACTCAGGCGCGCGTGCGGCGATGGCATCAACAATCTCATTGTGATGTTGTGCGCTGCGCAACAGGTCGGTCTCAGAATAGCTATAGTAGGTCCGTGCTACGACACCTACATCTACAGCTGACGCAATCAGTGCGGTCAATCGGGGGGAACGCGCTGCTTCATAGATGATCCGGTGAAATTCCGTATTGGCCGCAGAAATGATATTGTATTCTTCTGGCGAATTTGGCGGCGTATGCTTGGACATCTGGTCTGAAAGATGCCGCAATTGCGCTACCTCTTTGTCCGTTGCCATGGTTGCCGCACGCCCTGCGGCGTAACATTCCAGACGTCGTCTGATCTCAAACAGCTGGGTCAGTTCTTCTTCAGGAAATTCAGCAACCCGGGTGCTATATCCCTGACCCTTCTCGACAAAACCCTCATGTAAAAGGCGACGAATTGCTTCGCGCACAGGTGTGCGGCTTATGCCCAGAGCCTCGGCCAGCGCTTGTTCAACCAAACGCTCACCTGGGGCAAGCTCACCCGTGAGGATACGTGCACGAAGGGCATCATAAGCGGTATCTGTCGCTGGGGGTCTGCTACCGTTATCCATTATGCTGTCTGTCCTCCAGTTGGGAATCCCCCAGCTTTCATGACCATACCGGGTGCTGTCTTTTCAAGCTGTTTTTCCAACCATTCCGCGGCTTCGATTGCTTTATCCAGTGATACATTCGTTCGTATCCCGGTCCGATCTAGCATATAGACCAGATCCTCGGTGGCGATGTTTCCGGTCGCTTTGGGTGCAAAGGGGCATCCACCCACGCCGCCTAAAGACGCATCTAGGCTACTGGCTCCAGCCTCTATTCCGGCCCACGCGTTGGCGAATCCCGTATTGCGCGTATTGTGCAAGTGCAGCCGCAGCCGGACGTCGGGAAATGCATTCTTGACGGCTGCAACTCGGTCTTTCACGTCCTTAGGAGTGGCGACACCAATGGTATCTGCCAATGCAAGTTCAAACGGGTCATGCGCCATACAGCTCTCGACCACCTGCATAAGACGGCTGACGGGAACCTCACCTTCAAAGGGGCAACCAAAGGCCGCACCAATCGTGATCCCGACGTCGATCTTTCCATTTCCCAGAGCTTTGGATTTGGCAAAGGCGTTGATGCTCTCTTGGGTCGGGACACCTTGATTGCGTTGGTTGAAGGTATCAGAGGCGACAACAACGAAATTCGCTTCATCCAGTTCCGCCGTCATCGCGCGCTCAAACCCGCGTGTATTTAACGTCAACCCGATAAACCGCGCATCTGTTTTGCGGGGTAGCCCAGCTGCAATCTCATCGGCATCTGCCATCTGTGGAACGCGCTTGGGATTCACAAAGCTGGTAACCTCAAAACGCCGCAACCCCGCGTCGATTCCACGCTGAATCAGCTCCAATTTCGTATCCGAACTTATAATCTTTGGTTCGTTTTGTATTCCGTCCCTTGCTGATACCTCGATAATTTCTACGAAATCAGGCATTTTTGTTTTTCCTTGCAGTTTTTTGTATACAGATTACGAATTGTTTGGAATCATGCAAGTGTAAATCAGGGGGAGGTACTCAGATGTCAGCACCAAAAGGCGACAGCGCACTCAGCGATCTTCGGGTGTTAGAGATGGGTCAATTGTTGGCTGGGCCTTTCTGTGGGCAGCTTCTTGCGGATTTTGGTGCGGAGGTCATTAAGATCGAAGCGCCCGGTGTTGGCGACCCTATGCGGCAATGGGGACGTGAAAAACCACATGGGAAATCGTTGTGGTGGCCTGTCGTGGCCCGCAACAAGAAATCGCTGACCCTGAACCTGCGCGAGAAAGGCGGGCAAGATATTGTCCGTAAGTTGGTCGAGAATACAGACATCCTGATAGAGAATTTCCGCCCCGGGACGATGGAGCGTTGGAACTTGAGCTATGAAGAGCTGTCCAAGATTAACCCGCGTCTGGTGATGGTGCGGGTCACGGGTTTTGGCCAGACGGGCCCCTATTCGAAACGCGCAGGCTATGGTGCGATTGGGGAGGCAATGGGCGGTCTGCGCTATGTTGTCGGTGACCCCTCCACGCAGCCCAGCCGCATGGGCATTTCCATTGGCGATGAACTGGCGGCGGTCCATGCCTGCATGGGCGCGATGTTTGCCATCCATGCCCGCGAGCGAACTGGAAAGGGGCAGGTCGTTGACAGCGCGATCTATGAGGCCGTGCTGAACATGATGGAATCGCTGGTCACAGAATACGACGTCGCAGGGTATGTCCGCGAGCGTACGGGGGCAATTTTACCCAATGTTTCTCCGTCGAACGTGTTTGATACGGCGGATGAAAAGCTGCTGCTGATTGC
The DNA here is from genome assembly GCA_039967155.1 of Sulfitobacter sp. Classification (GTDB taxonomy): domain Bacteria; phylum Pseudomonadota; class Alphaproteobacteria; order Rhodobacterales; family Rhodobacteraceae; genus Sulfitobacter. Next base: position 10,925 of record JBDVSG010000072.1, read on the forward strand.
TGCGAACCAAGACACTGTGTTCAAACGTCTGGCCGACGCCATGGGTCAACCAGAATTGGCCGAGGATGAGCGTTACGCGACCCACTCCGCACGAGGCAAATATCAAAAAG
>JBDVSG010000073.1:0-19892 GCA_039967155.1 Sulfitobacter sp.
AGCTGCGATATGGCCAGTGCGCGCCACATTTATTCAGCGGGGGTTGCGGCAGTCTTCTGACTGGCCTCAACTTCTTCGACCCAAATCGAATGGTGCTCGCGCGCCCACTGTTCCTCGACTTCGCCGGTTGTCATGGCGTCAGCCGCCCCTTCCATTCCGACGGTCCCAATGTAGATATGCGCGATGATGATCGACATCAGCAAGAAGCTGGCACCGGCATGCCACAGTTGGGACAGCTGCATTTCTTGGTGCGGGGCCAAGGCGGTCGGCAGATCGGCAAACCCCAATAGGGCAGGGATGCCCAAGGCGTTTACCTTGGCAAAAGTTGCTGCGAAGATGTTGATCTCAAACGGGAACAACAGTGACACGCCGGAAACAGAAATCGTCGTGCCAAAAACAATGACGGACCAAAAGATCATCTTTTGCCCTGCGTTGAATTTCTTCGCAGGGGGGTGACCTTTGGTGAAGATGCCGCCGCCTTTGAGCAGCCAGTTGATGTCAGAGCGGTGGGGCAGGTTGTGCACAACCCACATCACAAAAATCATGACCAGCCCAAGAATAAAGGCCCATGAAATATTGTTGTGAACCCATTTGGACCCAACAGCGAGGAAAGAAAAACTGTCATGCCCGAACAGCGGGATCAAAACCTTGCGCCCAAAAAGAGATATCAGCCCCGTAAGCCCCAGTGCCAAAAACGATCCCGCCAGCAGCCAGTGGCCGAAACGCTCAATCGCTTTGAAGCGAGTTATTTTATGGCCCGTTTTTTCGCCGTCGATGTGAATGCGACCGCGGATCAGATAGAACAGCAGCATGGCCAACAGGGTCCCCCCCAGCAAATAGGCGCCATACGTGGCCAGCGGACCTTGGCGGAATTGCAGCCAGCGCATGCCGCCGTCTTGGATCAAAGTTGTGGCCGCAGGGCCGTTGTTGGAGGCCCGAATGTCGGCTGAGCCAAAGCGCAAGGCGCGCCACAGCTCTGGATCGGATGCGCCGCCGCGTGTGCCCAATTGTGCGGCGATTGCGGCCGCGCTGTCAGGGTCGCCCGTGGCGTTTGAGCGAAAGTTATTATCAACGACCTCGCCACGTTGGCGCGCCATGATGTCCTCAAGCGTTTGCGCCCCGCCGGTGGCGGTGCGGTCAGGCGAAGGGGTGGTTTGTGCGTGGGCTGTGATGGTCAATATTAGGGTGAACAGCAATGCGGTCAGCGTGCGAAACATCCGGTTTCCTCTGGTTTCATATTTGCGAAAAAGGGCGACCCGCATTGGGGTCGCCCTGATCTGTTTTGTCGTCAGAACAACGGTGTTACCCGCCCTGCTGACCGTATGCCGAACCCCAGCCCCAAGCACCGGAGCCAAAGCCACGTGCCACAACGCGTTCGCGGTAGATGCCCGATACGACATCCCCGTCGCCAGCAAGCAGCGCTTTGGTTGAACACATCTCGGCGCAGATTGGCAATTTGCCTTCTGCGATCCGGTTGCGGCCGTATTTGGCAAATTCTGCGGTTGAATGAGTTTCCTCTGGTCCGCCCGAGCAGAATGTACATTTGTCCATTTTGCCGCGCGAGCCAAAGTTGCCAGCCTGCGGATATTGCGGCGCGCCAAAGGGGCACGCATAGAAGCAATAGCCACAACCGATACACAGATCCTTGGAGTGAAGAACCACGCCTTCCTCGTTTTGGTAGAAACAGTCTACGGGGCAGACCGCCATACAAGGTGCATCAGAACAATGCATACAGGCCACCGAGATCGACCGCTCACCCGGGGAGCCGTCATTGATTGTGACGACCTTCCGGCGGTTGATGCCCCATGGGACTTCGTGTTCGTTTTTACAGGCTGTCACGCATGCATTGCATTCAATGCAGCGTTCGGCGTCGACGAGAAACTTTGCTCTTGCCATTGGTTAGTCTCCTTAAGCTGCAGTGATTTTGCAAAGAGTACACTTGGTCTCTTGCATCTGGGTGACGGAATCGTAGCCGTAGGTCTGTGCGGTGTTGGTGGATTCACCCAGCACATAAGGATCGGCACCGTCTGGGTATTTGCTCCTCAGGTCCTCCCCTTCCATGTGGCCACCAAAGTGGAACGGCATGAAGGCCACGCCTTCGCCGACCCTTTCGGTCACCATTGCCATGACTTTGACCTTGCCGCCTTCTGGGCCTTCGACCCAGCATTGTTCACCATCGCGCACCCCAAGGTTGTTGGCATCGCGCGTGTTGATTTCTACGAACATGTCTTGCTGAAGTTCCGCAAGCCATGGGTTCGAGCGGGTCTCTTCACCCCCACCTTCGTATTCAACCAAACGACCCGAGGTCAGGACGATAGGATAGTCCTTGCTAAAGTCGTTCTTCTGGATCGAGGCATACATGGTCGGCAAGCGGTAAAACTTGCGGTCCTCATATGTTGGATAGTCTTCGACCAGATCACGGCGGTTAGAATAAAGCGGTTCTCGGTGCACCGGCACAGGATCAGGGAACGTCCAGACAACAGCGCGTGCTTTGGCGTTGCCAAAGGGGGCGCATTCATGGGCAATCGCAACCCGCTGGATGCCGCCTGACAGGTCGGTTTTCCAGTTGGCTTTTGGCCCCCCGACGGCGTCGATCGCTGCGCGTTCGTCGGCTGTCAGTTCGCTGTCCCAACCCAAATCCATGAGCATTTGCATTGTGAATTCGGGATAGCCGTCTTGGATATCGGAGTCTTTGCTGTAGACGCCTTCCGCCAGCAGGTTGTCGCCGTCACGTTCCACACCAAAACGGGCGCGGAAGGTCAGGCCCCCCTCAGAGACACGTTTGGACATGTCATACAGGTTTGGCGTGCCAGGGTGGTTCATCTCGGGCGTGCCCCAAGTTGGCCACGGCAGACCGTAGTAATCCCCATCAGCAGGGCCACCGATGGCCTGCAATGTGGTACGGTCAAACGTGTGCTGGTTTGCCATGTGCTTTTTGATGCGCTCAGGGCTTTGACCTGTGTAGCCGACTGTCCACATGCCTTTGTTGAACTCGCGCGTGACGCTTTCAATGACCGGTGTTTCGTCGTCTTCCATTTCGATGTTACGGAAGAAACGGTCACCCCAGCCAAATTTGTTCACAAACTTGCCCATGATCACATGGTCTGGCAGGCTCTCGAAAAGTGGATCGACAACTTTGTCGCGCCACTGAATAGAGCGGTTGGACGCGGTGACAGAGCCACGGGTTTCGAACTGCGTACAGGCCGGCAACAGGTAAACGCCATCGGTGCGGTCATGCAAAACAGCCGAAACCGTTGGATATGGATCTACAACGACCAGCATGTCCAGCTGCTCCATTGCGGTTTTCATTTCCTTCTGGCGGGTTTGAGAGTTAGGCGCGTGGCCCCACAAAACCATGGCGCGGACTTTGTTAGGGTTGTCCATATTGTCGGGGTCTTCAAGAACACCGTCAATCCAGCGCGACACAGGGATACCTGTGAGGTTTTGCAGAGATTTCTCTTTGCCATCTGCGCCTTTGGTGGTTGCAAATTGACCCTTCAGCCAGTCCGCGTCTTCTTCCCAAACGCGACCCCAGTGGCCCCATGCGCCTGCGGATAGACCGTAATAGCCTGGCAGTGTGTGGGACAGAACACCAAGGTCCGTGGCGCCCTGAACATTGTCGTGGCCGCGGAAAATATTGGTGCCGCCGCCTTCTGTGCCCATGTTGCCCAAAGCCAACTGCAGCACGCAATAGGCGCGCGTGTTGTTGTTGCCTGTGGTGTGCTGCGTGCCCCCCATGCACCAGATCACAGTGCCTGGACGGTTGTTCACCAGTGTACGCGCAACACGTTTCAACTGCGAGCCAGGCGCGCCGGTGACGCGTTCAACTTCTTCTGGTGTCCAGTTTTTCACTTCTTCGCGGATCTGGTCCATGCCCCAAACACGGGTGCGAATGAACTCTTTGTCCTCCCAACCGTTTTCAAAGATGTGCCACAGAATGCCCCAAACCAGCGCAACATCTGTCCCCGGACGGAAACGAACATATTCATCCGCATGCGCGGCTGTGCGCGTAAAGCGCGGGTCGCAGACAATGACGGGGGCGTTGTTTTGCTCTTTTGCTTTCAACAGGTGCAACAGCGAGACGGGGTGCGCCTCGGCGGGGTTCCCACCAATGATGAAGATCGCCTTGGAGTTGTGAATGTCGTTGTAGCTGTTCGTCATGGCGCCGTAGCCCCATGTGTTCGCCACACCCGCAACCGTGGTCGAGTGACAAATACGCGCTTGGTGATCGACGTTATTTGTGCCCCAATAGGCGGCAAATTTGCGGAACAGATAGGCCTGTTCGTTGTTATGCTTGGCTGAGCCCAGCCAATAAACAGAGTCAGGCCCGCTTTCTGTGCGGATGTTCATCATGCCGTCGCCGATTTCGTCGATCGCTTGATCCCAGCTGATGCGTTTCCATTCACCACCCTCTTTTTTCATCGGGTACTTCAGGCGGCGTTCCCCGTGGGCGTGTTCGCGTACAGCGGCGCCTTTTGCGCAGTGAGATCCAAGGTTGAAGGGGCTGTCCCAGCCAGGTTCCTGACCTGTCCAGACGCCATTGCTGACCTCTGCGATAACGGTACAGCCGACTGAACAGTGGGTGCAGACGGATTTAATGGTCTCAACCGCGCCTGATGCCGCTGTCGCAGCTGAGGCTTGGGTGACAGTGCCACCCGTGGCTGAAATTGCGGCAAGGCCACCAATGGCCAAACCGGATCCGCGCAAAAATGCACGGCGATCCACAGATTTCTCGGCGATATCAGATAAGATGCCAGTCCGCTGGGAGCGTCGCGCAACCCCGTTGGTCTTTTTCTTAAGCATTGTAGTTCCTCCCTTGCTCGCTCAGGAAAATTCCTGCGCTCGCTTGGTTTCGATGAATTTCCTCAGACAGTCGGGCGTCACGCAACCAGTCGTCTTCGGGTCGTCTAAAACACCGTCCTAAAAGCGGGCGCTGTCCAAATAGGCGCGGGTATGCGCCGTGTCTTGCATCTTTTCAGATGTCAGATCTACGGGCTGTGCCTCTGCGGCGGATGTGCTTCCGCCCAGTGCCACGGCAGCTGCGGGTGCAGTTGCGCCAGCCAGTTTGAGAAAGTCGCGGCGGCTTTGGCCATCGATCTTCTTGGTCATGGGATGTCTCCCTCCTTGGTTACGGCGAGCATCCTCGCCCTTGATATCGCAGCCGCTAGCGGGCGGTCATGCGAAATGCTTCGCGTTCGATTTCGACGAATTCGCGCCCGACGCTTCCCAATGAAGCATAGAGAATTGAATTCTTCGCGGCCTCTAGGTCGGAAAAGAAATGTCCAGACCAAGGTGCGATGTGTTTGTTAAAGAACCCTTTTTGGTCGTCCAAGGACGCAGGCGTGCCGAAACGGCCGACAATCATCCCTGCCATCATCTCCATTAAAGAGGCGATGTTATCTTCGGGTTCATAGACATTTGGCGCCCGTGTCATCGTGCGTGCCGCCATATCTGCGCGCAGGCTGGCCAGCGGTTTTTCGTTCAAAAACCCAGTCAAATAGTAGCTCGCATAGGGCAGCAGCTCTCCTCGGCCGAGGCCGATGAACAGGGCGTTGAATTCGCTTTCTACCTTGCGCGGTGTGCTGGCCTTTGCCACGCGCGACAGGCCTGAGATGGCTTGGCCAAGCGCGCTGTCATCGCCCGATAAAGCGGTGCATTGGTCCAGCAACATTTGATCTGGCGGGCCCGATAACATCAGCCCCAAGAAGTTATAAAGATCGGCGCGCAACCGGTCTTCTGATGCAATGGTGATATCTGCGGCAGCGTTCACGCGTGTTCCTCGATTTTGAATTTCATGCGGCGCGGTGTTGGGGCAACATCGGCGCTTTGATCAGGCGCTGGATCTGGAACCTCTTCGGAGGTCGCCAAAATCGGGTCCTGATCAAGGGGTGTTTCGTTTTCTGGATCTGAGTCTGGCACAGATTCTGCGGCGGGGCGCGGGTGTTCGGCAGGGCTGGGGGTTTCACGTTCTTCCGCTTGGCGTGCGACTTCTTGCACATGTTTCAACATGCCTTTTCCAACCTGATAGGCGGTCTGGATGTTTTCCACTGCCATTGTAGCATCGGTGAAGTCTTCGCCGTAATCCACCAGCATATCGACATTGGCCAGCACAGGGTTTGACCGCCACAATGTGCGCAAGGCGCGGCGGCGGATGCGGTCAGGCACGGCTTTCGCCATAAAGACGGAAAAATCATCCCCCTGCACTAAACTGTCAGGATCGGGCAGATCCAATTTGGCAAGAATTTCCGCTTCGCTCAGGGCTTCTAGCTCGGCATGGTCTTGGGCCAAGGTTCGGGCTTCGACGGCGTCGCGGTCAGCCTTTTCTTCTGCAGCGACACCCGCGCGGCGGCGGGCCCAGAAATCACCTTCACGTCTCAATGGAATGTCTCCTTTGAGGAGGGCGCGCGGTAGACATCAGCGGTTTGACGAATGCGCGCATCGCCGATCCCGTCTTCCTTGCGGTCGATGCGGGTCTTATCGCGGCGGCGTTTTACAAATACCTCGTCTTCGTGGTGCAGCGCGATGAAGTCTCTGATCCACGCGACCAATCCTTCGGGCATGGGGACTTTTTCAACCAGCTCTTCGCCCGTGTCGGCGTAATCCTGCGCCTCATAGGGGGAGGCCGTCACAAGGGTAACATCCAGCGGGTGATCCCCCACATCCGCGCGCATCACAACATAGATTGACGGGGTTTGGGTCGACAGCCCGTGGAGATAGCCTTCGGTATCGGTGCGGAACAATTCTAACGGAACAGTGGCGGCATGAAATTCAACCGCATCGCCTTCGCGGCGCAGCTCCTTCCACTCTGCGGCGCCCGCGCCTGGCAGCACAGCAACGGCCTTCCAGACATAGGGCACCCAACGCGTCACGCCAGGTACGCGTCTGATCACGATGCCTAAGGGCATCGAAATGGATTGTGGACCATGTCCGATATTATGGCTCCCAACGATTCATGTGCATGTCACACTCCCTAGTTGAAGGCTCTTGAAAATAAAAGACTTTCGGAGCTGTCAAACTTGGTTGGTCTCTCCCTTTGCCCCGAAATATGGGCAACTCACCCCTATGATATGGGGTAATGCGGGGGGCCGATATGCGACGAAAGTACTGGACGGTGGGGGCGGTTGGACGTGCAATTAGTGCGGGCGTAGGGAAGGGGTGTTGGCGATTTTTGACGGTTGACAACCCCTGAACAAATCGCGCCATTGCACTGTATAGGGCACCACCAAAGGGAGAATTCCAGATGGAAAAAAGGCTCATTTTATGTGATTGCTCGGGCAGCCAAATGATCGATCCCGATGTGATTTCTGGACAGGCAAACCTCACCTGTAGCAAGATCTACACGGCCCTGTGCACCACCCAGATTGAACAGGCCGGCGTTGAGATTTCGCAAGGAAATGCGATTGTGGGGTGCCAACAAGAACATCAAGTTTTTCAAGAACTTGCAGAGGAATTGGGCGTAGAGACCCCGGGCTTTGTTGATCTGCGCGACAGGGCAGGTTGGGGCGAAGGAAACGCCGCGCCCAAGATGGCCGCCTTGGCCGCCGAAGCCACGTTGGCCTTCCCTCTGGGCAAATCCGTGGATGTGATTTCCGAAGGCACTTGTCTGATCATCGGGGGCCAGGCCGCCGTCGCCGCAGCCTTGGATCTTTGCGATACTTTGGCCGTTACCGTTTTGACCTCTGATGCTGATCTGGTGCCGCTGGACCGCAGGTTCGACTGCGTTGTTGGCAAGGTGCGCACGGTTGGGGGTGCTTTGGGCGGGTTTGACGTGAAAATTGACGGGCTGCGTCAAATTGCCCCTGGGGGCCGTGGCGGGTTCAATTTGGGGCCAGCACAGGACGGCGCGGGTTCTTTTTGCGACATCATTTTGGATCTCAGCGGGGCGGTTCCTTTGGTGCCAGCGCCCGAAAAACGCGAAGGCTATCTGCGCGCCGATCCCAACCATGCGCCCGCTGTTGCCAAAGCGGTTCTTGAGGCCTCGCAACTGGTGGGGACCTTTGAAAAACCTCTCTATGTGCGGCTGGAAGAAAGCCAATGCGCCCACAGCCGCGCAGAGCAGGCGGCCTGCTCGAATTGTTTGAACATCTGTCCAACGGGCGCAATCACCTCAGCAGGAGAGCATGTGGCGATCGACCCGATGATTTGCGCGGGCTGCGGGTCTTGTGCCGCGGTGTGCCCGTCTGGGGCGATTTCCTATGACGCGCCAACGGTGGATACGATTTTTCGGCGTCTGAATACGCTGGCCACGACCTACCGTCAGGCGGGCGGGGCCGAGGCGCGCCTGTTGGTGCATGATGCGGGACACGGGCGTGAAATGATCTCGCTTGCGGCGCGTTTCGGTCGCGGCCTGCCTGCGGATGTTATCCCGCTAGAAGTTGATGCGCTGTCAGGGTTTGGTCATGCGGAAATGTTGGCCGCGTTGGCCTGTGGCTTCACCCATGTGGATGTCTTGATGTCGCCCTCAACTGAACCCGATGTGGTTACCGCGCAGGCCGCGCTGGGGGCTGCAATGGCGGGCGCGCAGGCTGTACAACTGTTGCACCCCGCTGATCCGGATGCGCTGTGCGAAGCGCTATATGCAGGTCACCCAACCGTCAGCTGTGATCCGGTTTTGCCTATGGGGTCGCGCCGTCAGGTTGCCCGTTTGGCCGCCAAAGCCCTGCAGCCCGAAGCCCACGTGCTAGAGCTGCCGCAGAACGCGCCCTATGGCGCGGTGGTGGTCGACACGGATGCCTGCACCTTGTGTTTGTCTTGTGTTTCGCTGTGCCCGTCTGGGGCGCTTGGGGATAACCCCGATATGCCGCAGCTGCGCTTCCAAGAGGACGCCTGCCTGCAATGTGGTCTATGCGCCAACATCTGCCCAGAAAAGGCGATCACGCTGAAACCCCAGATGAACCTGACGGATGCGGCCTTTGAACAGCGGATCTTGCACGAAGAAGAACCCTTTGCCTGTATCGAATGCGGCAGCTTGTTCGGGTCCAAATCCACCATCGAAAAGATCACCGAGAAGCTGGCCGGCAAACACGCTATGTTCGCCACCTCCGAGGCGGCCAAGATGATTCAGATGTGCGAAAACTGCCGCATCCAGACGCAGTTTCATTCCACCAACAACCCCTTCCAAGGCAACCCGCGCCCGCGCGTGCGCACCACGGATGACTATCTGTCCAAGCGTAAGGATCACTGAGTTTGCAGCGGCTGTCCCAGATCGGCAGGGGGGAGGGACCCTGCATAGGCGGTGATCGCCTCGACCTCTTCCCATGTCATCACAAGGGGCGACATGGGCGAGGGCAGGTGTTCGGGAAAGGGCGCGGTGATGCCGGTCACTTGGGTGAAGGCAGGATGCGGCGCCAGCAGAAAGAACGTCTCAAAACGGGTTTGCCAGTCGGGGAATGTCCGCATCAGCGCAAAGGAGGGCGTGGACTCCACCGCCTTCATACGGTTGATGTCATTGACCACATGACAGCGTCCACAATGGGTCAGGCTGGCCGCTTCGCCAAGGACCAGATCACCGGTGACGGTGGCGGTCTGCGCGGGTTTTGCAACGGCGACATCGGCGCTAAACAGGGGCGTCCCTTGGGGGGCGAAGGCCTCGATCGTGCGCTTGCCAACATCCGACAACAACCACGTCTGAAACGCCGCAGTGTCCGCCCGCGCATCTGTTCGCAAATGCCAAAGGGTGTCCGCCTGTGCAAAAACGGGCGTGCCCTCACTGCCCAAAAACGCCTGAGCGCCCTGTTCAAAATGTGCGCCCTGTTCAGAAACGGTGATCCTGATGCCGGTTTTCAGCGAGAAGCGGGGCAAAAGATGTTTCAAGAACCCCGTCTGGATCAGGCTGTCGGGGGCCTGCAGCACAAAAGATTTGTCTTGCGCCCCAGCGGGGCTGGCCAGCATGATCAATGCGGCCATTACCATTTTGTACATCCCAGCGCCTCCCCGCTTTGGGATGAAACTAAGGGCGCATTTGGGCGTTCGTCAACATTCCATATCTACCAAAGGACTTCTCCATGAGCGAAGATTTCAACATGTCGATGCGTAAATTTCTTAAACAAGTGGGCGTGACCTCCCAACAGGCAATTGAACAAGCCATGCGCGACGCGCCTGAAACCGAAGGCAAAACATTTGACGCAAAAATGGTGCTGACGATTGACGGGGTTGATTTGGAACATGTCGTCACTGGCAAGATTGAAGGCGCGTAAATGACACTTTCCCGCGAAGAAGTTCTGGCCTGCCTCAAAGAAGTCAAAGCGCCCTCTGGTGTGGATCTGGTTGAGGCTGGATTGGTGCGTGCGTTGAATGTCGAAGACGGCGCTGTGCGTTTCGTCATGGAGGTCGACACGCCCGATCCCTTTCAACCCGCCAAAGCCGAAGCCGAAGCCAAGCTGACAGCGGTGGGGGCCCAAAGCGTCACCATCGTGATGACCGCCCACAGCGCCAAAGCGCCGCCGCCCGACCTGCAAACCGGTCGCAAGGCCGAACCCGCAGGCCCACAGAAAATCCCGGGAATTGACCGGATCATCGCGGTGGCCTCGGGCAAAGGGGGCGTGGGCAAATCAACCGTGACCGCGAACCTCGCCTGTGCTTTGGCCGCTGAAGGGCGCCGCGTTGGTGTTCTGGATGCGGATGTTTACGGGCCTTCCCAGCCGCGCATGCTGGGGGTCTCTGGCCGCCCGCAAAGCCCCGATGGCAAAATCATTTTGCCACTGCGCAATTTCGGGGTGACAATGATGTCGATTGGTCTGATGACCAACGAAGATCAGGCCGTGGTCTGGCGTGGACCGATGTTGATGGGCGCCTTGCAGCAGATGTTGTCGCAGGTGCAATGGGGCGCGTTGGATGTGCTGATTGTTGATCTGCCACCAGGCACGGGGGATGTGCAGATGACCTTGGCGCAAAAGGCGCATCTGGATGGGGCTGTTGTTGTTTCAACTCCGCAAGACGTAGCGCTTTTGGATGCGCGCAAAGGCATCGACATGTTCAACCAGATGGGCACACCCGTGATCGGGATGATCGAGAACATGAGCACGCATATTTGCTCTAACTGTGGGCATGAGGAACATGTGTTCGGCCATGGCGGCGTCAAAGCCGAGGCCGCCAAGATCGGCGTGCCGTTGCTGGCTGAAATCCCGTTGCATCTGGACATCCGTGTGGCGGCTGATGGCGGCGCGCCAATTGTGGTCTCCAAACCCGATAGCGCGCAGGCCAAAGCCTTCCGTGATGTGGCGAAAGCCTTGATTGCGGATAACAAAGCGTGAGCGGCCCCAGCTTTCCACCGCTGTTCAGCGGGCTGGCCGTGGAAGGGCAGATCGACCCGTTCGATAAGGCCTGCGCAGAAGCGGCGCGCGGCTGTGACGCGGGATTAGTGGTCTATAATCTGGGCGCCACGACCCTGCGCGCTGCAATCGTTTTTGCGCCGGATGTGGCGCTAGAAGATGCGATGGCGATGCTGCCGCTGTGTGGTGTCGGGTTTCAAAATGCGCTTGGGGCATTGGCACCGCCCGAGGTTGCCGTGCATCTGGATTGGGGGGGCGGCATGCGGATCAACGGCGCGATCTGCGGCAGACTGCGCGCTGCGGCCTCGGAGACGGACCCGCAATCCGACCCACACTGGCTGGTGATCGGGCTTGAATTGCCCCTGTGGCCAGAAGACGAAGACACTGGGCACAGGCCCGACCAAACCGCGCTATACGCCGAAGGCTGCGCGGATGTGAACGCCGAGCGGTTGTTGGAATCATGGGTTAAACACACGCTTGTGGGCATCAACACGTGGCTAGAGACAGGATCAGTGGCCCTGCACAGCGATTGGCGCAGCCTTGCCCATGGAATCGGCGAACAGACCGTCGTGAACAATATCCAAGGCAGCTTTCTTGGCGTGGATGAACGCTTTGGCATGCTGCTGCGCGATTCAACAACGACCCATTTGATCCCGTTGACCCAATTGCTGGAAGGTTCCTGATATGATGCTTGCACGCGCAATTCATTTTGATGAAAGCGACATGAATATTTTCCACGCGCCCGCCCGCACAGGAGAGTGGTGCATCTCGGGCGGGTTTGAGTTCTCAAACTGGGGTGAAGGTGATCTGGTCGGCAAGGCGCGACAGGCCTTTGCCAACGGCTGGCTGGGGGTCGAAACCTTTGGCCGCGTGTCGGTTGTTGCGGTCACCCAGATCGAACCGTCAGAGGTCGACGCATTGGCCGGTGCTTTGGCGCAGCATTTTGTGGATGTTTATGGCGCCCCTTCGGTGGAGGCAGCGATGGGCGTCGCGCGTGACGAGATCCAGCAGATGGCCGATATCTGCGACGGGCAGGCGCCAAACGCGCTGTTTTTGGTGTCGCGCGCGCTGACAGAGGCGGGCGTGAAAGAAAGCTACCGGATCGTAGAGCCGCGCGATGCAGGGCTTGACCAATTTGCGATCCACGGCTCCTTGGATGACGACCACACCCACTAGGGGCGGCGCGGCGCGCGGAGAGACCCTGCGCGCCTGCTTTCTTTTTGGGTTAGGCCGTGTCGCCCGCGGTGCCCACCTGCTGCAGGCAGGCGGCAAGAGACGCGGTTTGGATTTCTTCATACAGAGCGAATTGATCTGCCACCTGCCGTCCCAGTGCTTCTTCAAACAAATGCTGGCTGCTTTTGGCCTGCACGGTCGCGTCATCGCCATCCCCAAGGTTGGATTGGAAAATACCTGCGGCGCTGACGGGCAGAAAATCTTCGTAGATCACAGGGCTTAGGGTCAAAACGCCTGCGTCCAGCAGGGATTGCAGATCATGGCCCGTGGCAGCTGCGCTGGTCCCTGTTACGGAATATTTGAAATAGCCCAAGCCTTCGTCGTGCAGTGCGCGCCAGTCATCGGGGAAGGCCGCAAAAGTCGCGCTGAGCGTTTCATTGTAGTCTTGGGCGTTTGATCCATCTGCGGCGGGGCGAATGGTGGCGCGGACTTGGGTCAGCAAGCTGTCGTACAAAGCGCGCCCTTTTGGGGTCAACGCAACGCCGCGCTGCTCGATCTCGCCAAAGCGGGCGGTGTGGGTGCCCAATGCTCCTTTGCCCGCGACGTCAAGGAAACGGATTTCTTCTTCCAAGGCTTTGAAGGAGGTCTGGCGCAGCAAGATCGGGCAGTTGCGGCGCGGTGGGCCTTCGACCACGGCCTTTGCGGGCAAGCCCTGTGCAATCATCGCGGCTTGTGCGGCGTCGATATCCAATGTGCGCGGCGTGAGGTGGTTGATGTGTGGCCCTTTGAAAGACACAACATCCGCGATCAAACGGTGCGCCGCGTTCAGCGCATCAAACGTATCCGCATCCACGCATGCATCCGCATGCCACCGAAAGGCCTCCAGCACTTCTTGTACAAAAACGCCTGCGTCTTGGGCGGATAGGCCGCCATCTGCTTCGGCTTTTTCGGTCAATTCAATGGCGCGAGGGGTAAAGATATTTCGCGCCGCCAGCAGTGCTGTGGCCTGCGCGCGCAGTGCCTCATCCGCGATCAATTCCAGCCGCAGCAGGGACGTGAAAACCCGGAACGGGTTCTTGGCCAGATTTTCGCGATTTATGGGGCGAAAGGCGGTTGAGTGCACGGGCACGGATGCGATCGACAGATCGTAATAGCCCACGGGATACATTCCCATGACCGCAAAAATGCGGGCCATCATCGACAGCTCTTCGGTGGTGCCCAACCGGATGGCGCCGTGGCGTTCTTGGGAAATGCGGTCAGTGTCTTCTTCGGGGGTCAAGTTCAATGCGCCTGCAGCCGGCCCACCCAAAACATCGCCATTGGCCTGCGAAACGATGTCAACCAGCGCGCCATAGGCGGGGACTTCGTTTTTGTACATCGCCGACATTGCAGCGGAGAAATCAGTGCGGATGGTATCGGGGCTTTGGTGTAGGGACGTCATTGGGGTACTTTCTTGGATCGGCCATCAGGCGTGCATGTCAAAAGCGGGGTCAGAACCGGTGCAGGTCCGCCCATGTCTTCTGTTTGCCAGCTTACACAGCGATATCAAGCCTTAAACACACAACGCCACGTTCCGTTTAATGTGGGGGTCTGTGGTGCCCGGCCCCCCGCGCGCCTGTCAAAGGTCATGCGGGGGGCGGGCGTTTTTTGCAGGTTAGCTTTTGACGCGCACCCAAACCTCAACACGGCGGTTGTTTGCGCGCCCAGAATCCGTGCTGTTGCAATCAACGGGCATTTGTTCACCAAATCCCATATCGATCAGGTTCAGCTGGCCCAGCGTGGCCGCGTCGAATTCCAGCGCAAGCGCATCGCGTACCGTTTTGGCGCGACGAAGAGACAAGGCCGAGTTCGGCGCAGCAGGGCCGGTGTTATCGGCGAACCCAACCAAGAGCACCTCTTGGCCGTCAAATTCAGCCGATTTCAAACGCCGCGCCAGATCCTTGGCGGCATCGAGTGAGACCTCATCCAAAACGGTAGAGCCTGTCAGGAAGGTAAAGGTGATCGACAAACGGTCCGCTGTGCGGAGTTCTTTCATCATTGTTGAGAACTCACCGCCGTCAAAATCAGGCTCAAACGCGGCTGTATGGACAACTGCAACACCCATATCCTGAATTTTTGTGCGCTGCAGGCCCGCTGATGTGTAGCCCCATCTGGACACGCTGGGCGTTGCTGCATCGGTCAAAGTCCATTCAAGGAAGGACTGTGCAAAAGGATGAATGCTGTCACCGCGTCCATATGTTTTCAGCGGCTGGGTAAAGGGGTAATGTTCGGACCCCAGTCCGAATTGCGTGGGCTCTGCTGTTAGGCCGCAGGATTTGCGCACGGCCAGCATTTTGCTGTGCTCTTTATTCGCCGCAGCGTGATGAACCAGACCAACCGCATTGCGGTCCGCCTTGACGGCCTCAATCACCTGACTTTCGGTTTTGTGGATTGTCGCGCCAAGGGTGTTGGCCGCCTGCAGCCCATAGAGCCACCCCGCAGAGCCAGCGGCGTCTTCCACCATATGGATGTTGATCGGGAAGTTCCCAGCGCCAAGATCGCGCCAAGAAGTGATATCGCCTTTCCAGATCTGGTCGATCTCCGCAAGGCTGAGGTCGCGAACAGGGTTTTGGGCGTGGCCCACGATGACCTGCCCGTCAAAGGCCAACGGGTTTTGCAACAGCGTGCCAAGACCCGCCACAGCGTCGATATTTCTGTCGATGGTTTCTTCATCATAGATCAGAACATCCGCAGTCCGCTCGGACAGGGCGGACAGGGCGCTGGCGGGATCTGCGACCAGCAGGTTAATGTCTGCGACCAGTTCGTTATCATCGCCCGAGAAAATCTGAACAGATTGTGTGGCGTCTTCTTTTACTTTGAATTCAAGGCTTTGACCCATTTGCGTTGAATAGTCCCGCAGCAGGTCAACCAAAAGGTTGTTCACCTTGGGGGACGCGCCGTAGAAGGCCAGATCGGTATCAAAAACCTCTGCCACGGGGCAGGCGTTGCCGACGCAGGTCACGTTATCGACGGCAATCCGGAATTCACCCAAAGCATTGCGCAAGATGTAGAAATCACCTTCCACATTGATCAGATCACCATTGATGCGGGTTTCATCATCTTTGGAATGCAGCGACACCGCGCGGTTTTCGACCACGACGGGCGCTGCGACTTCTAGGCTTGGGCAGGCTTGTCCAATGCATTCAACGCCGGTGCGCGGAACTTTCATAACGCCGAGCTGTCCGTTGATAGTGAAGAATTCGGCGTCAGTTTCCACCAAAGCGCCCGTGATGGACACGCTGCCATCATTGGATTGCAACAAAACGGTATTTTCGGATTGGGCAAAGGCAGGCGCGGCAAAAGCCAGCAGATAGGCCAAGGTCCCTGCCACTAAGGGGGTCTTAGAACTGAATTTATCATGCATTGGGATAGATCGGGTCATCAAAGGAACTTCCTCCTGAAATTCATCAGTATCAACAAGGTGGATTAACCCTGCGTATCCATTTCGACATAAAGATGCTCAATGTGCTGGGCAGCTTCCAAGAGCGACTCTTCTTGTGACGCAATTGAATACAGCTCCAGTGGGCCGGGTTCGGCGCCTTCCGCAATGCTGCGGATGATGGGGCCTAGATCGCTCCAGCGGCTCTTTTCTTCCAGCAAAGCCAGTTTGATGTGCTCTGGCGGGGGCGGCAGGGTCAGCGCAGCAACGCCGCCGATCAACGCCTGCAGGGAGTTCTCATATAGATCTGCTGTGCCCGTCAGAATTTTCCGGTTTTCCTCTGGCTTGAAGTTCAACGCGATGTTGCCCACTTCTTTGGCCATTTTCTGTGTCAGCATTTCTTGGCGTGCAGCCAATTCAACTGAAATCAGGATGCCCAGTTTCTTGGTGTTATCCCCATAGACCGACAGCAGGCGTTTTTCCACATTCTCAGACATGAACAACAACGCCGAGCTGGCCCGCGCGATGGCGTCAAATTCGGCTTCTTCTACAAATTCTTTTTCAACGATTTTCGCAACGGCGGCCCGCATTGTGGGCCAGACGGCCTCTACTGCGGAAAGCGCTTCTAGAACTTCGCCGCTGGTTTCGCCCGTGATGCCCAGTTCTGGATCGCCGTTGCGCAGGCCCAACAATACTTGGTCAAACCGCGCGGCCGCGCTTTCTATGTTCACCAAGAAACGCGATGGTTCAACGTTGAGCTTGATGAAATTGGCGCACATCGGAATGCGCTGAGTGATGACCGCCTGCTCCTCCGCAAGCCCGACACGTTTGACAACAGCCGAGAATTCATCACCCGCAGCACGGGCCGCAGTGCCCGTCAGCGATAGGGCACCAACAGCAGCAGCGGTCCCGAAAGCAAATTCTCGTCGGTTAAAGGTCTTTGGTACAGTCGTCATTTTTAGGTCCTTTTCATCGCAGGAAGGCAGCATTCCCGCGTCATTTTTGATAATAATTTTAGGCCAGTTCGGCCTCTTGAATCAGCAGGGCTGACATGGCGTCAAAAGCCGCAAGCATGACGTCAGCCTCTTTGGCCAATTCCAGAATTTCGGCAGGATCGGCCTTGTGCGACTGGTCCAGCTTTTCCAGAATGGGTTGCAATTTCACCCAGCAATGTTCGGCTTTTTTCAAATGCAACGCGATTTCGCCGGTGGCGGCTGGCAGCATATGTTCTTTGTGCAGCATCTTGCCTTCCAGCTTGTCCAACCCAAAGCGGAACAGCTGCATGGAGCCGACCAGCATCTCGTGATGGGCTTCGACCTCAAATTCCAGAGCAACCAGAATGGCCTCTTTGATCATCTTTTGTGACAGCGTGCGCAGCGATCCAACGATGTCGATCTGATAGGCCAGATCGGTGGGAACGTCGTCTTTATATTCTAGCAAAATGCGGTGGATCAGGCTGTCGGCCAAGGACATGACCTGCACATTCACTTTCTCTATTTTGTTGAAATGGGCTTCATCCACTGTTTCGGTGTCGATCACATCTTTCAGTGCAGGGCCCAGAACAGACCAGCCGAATTCCATTGTGTTGATCGCTTCATTGACCAATTTGTTTGTTTCTGGCTCCATTGAGAATGCAGGATCGCCGTTGCGCAATGCATCAATGTCGGCGCCGAATTCATCGTATTCCTCACGCAACACTTCAAGATAGTGATCCTTCTTCACATCCAGCATGACAAAGGCGGCGGACAGGGCCATGCGCTGTGTAAACATCCGCAAATCGCCAGCGATTTTGATCTTATGGCTCACATCAATGGCGGCCGCGGCGATGGAGGGGGTGATTGCCATTACGCCGACCGTGGCCAAGGACACACTACCCGCTAATTTGATAAAACTACGGCGTTTCATTTGATCACTGTTCTCCATGCTGTCTCACTTGTTTGTTGTTGTTGCGGGTGGGTGGTTTTGAAAGGGGTCAGTCTGGGGCGTCCAGTCGTGCGGTGAAGGCGGCGACATGTTGGAACAGGATTTCCTGATAGCTGCCGCTGGCGCGCAACGCCTTCAGACCTGCATTGAGCTGGCTGATATAATGGGCCCCTTGCGGGTTGTCTTTGGACGTAACAGCATAGAGTTTCTGCTGCGCGATTGGCATGACCAGCGGCAAGATCTCATGGCGAAGACGTAGGTCCAACACCAGTTTCGCCCCCACAACTAGGTTAACCGCAACGGCATCTATTTTGCCCTGCTTCACCTGCTCAAAACAATCTTCAAAGCTGTCGGCCAAGATCAGATCAATCTTTCCGTCCTTAATCCAGCGGCGGTCAGGTGAATCAAGATCATAGTTTGAATACCCTTTGGGGCGGCAAATTGATTTGCCCAGAATGTCGGCGTTATCAATGAATCGAAAAATACTGTCGCTTCTGACGAACAGGCCCACGGGCATTTCGATCAGCGGCTCTGAGAACAAGAAGCCTTCGCATATGGGATCCGTAGGGTCGCTTTCGCAGTCTGGTTGCGGCCATGGGAACCCCATATCGAATTCAGACGTGCTGAGCAGCGGGTCCAGATGCGTTGCCCAGTTTTCCTCCCAAGTCACGGAGACGTCCAGAGTTTCGGGCGCCCGTTCCAACGCTGCTTTGACAATGTCGGCCATCAGGCCGTGGCGCGATGTGGCCTGCCCCGTAAGGGGGGCGTAATGGGCGCTTGTCAGCAGTTTGAGCGTCTTGTCTTTTGGGGGCTCAGCAATGATTTCGGGTTCTTTGACCACGGGTTTTTCTACCGGCGGAAGTTCTACGGCAGGGACAATGGGCTGGGGGGCAGCAGGTACAACAGGCGTGATCTGGGGAGGGGGCGCTGGGGCTGCCAGTTGATCTGCGCAGGGGATTGTCAGAACCATCCCTGCGTCCAGCTGGGCAAGATTGACGCCAACAAGGGCTGGATTTGCTTCCAGAATGCGGGGCCATTGGGTGCTGTCCCCATAGAGCGTCTCTGCCAGCAAAAAGATTGAATCGCCCTGCCGCACGGTGAATTCGGGCACACAGGTCTCAGCCTGCAACGCGCCGCCAGCAACGGTAAAAACCGAAAGAAGAATGGCACGTAAGTTTCCTGTCATTTACTCAAGGCTCTTCCTGTGTGTGCGGCGATAAACATGCATTTTCATGCTAAGACGGTAGAGGGGAAAAAAGCTCAGCCGAACCCGTAAAATCATCAGACAGTTAAAAAATACTACAGCAAAGGGCCGGCAGGAATCAGTACTTGATACGCTAACGTTAGGTCACCTTGCTAGCACAGCTACTACAGGTGGTAAAAGTCCTTCTTAAAAGAAGATTATTCACAATATGTTGTATCATACTCTTGTTAGAGGGGAATTGGATCACGCAGTGGCCGAATCGGTAAGCCATTCCCAAAAGATGTGGGCGTTCTCTGACAGCGGGTCTGCGCAGGTGACGTAATAGGATGCCGTGGGGTCAATTTGGGCGTCAGGCCACTGGATCAGCGTGCCTTCCTTTTCCGCGCCCCCCGTAATGGACCGCCACCCCAACATCAGCCCGCGCCCGTCATGCACGGCCTGTCCGGCCTGCACATAATTGTTAAAACTTTGCCCCGCCGTACGCGTGCGCTTGATACCGCGTCTGCGCAGGTATTCTTCCCATCCTGTCCAATGGGGGTTGTTGGGGTTTCGGACGTGGATGAGCGGCGCTGCGTCCAGACCCGTACCTTCGGCCAGCAGCTTTTCAATCAGATTGGGCGCGCCCACCGGACAGATCTGTTCGCGAAAAAGTAGAGTCGTTGCCGCCTCGCGCCAATTGCCATTGCCAAAGCGCAGCGCGATGTCGACGCTGGGGGCCAGAACGGGCTGGTCTGATGCAGGGGCCTGCACGTTGACCGTGATGTCTGGGTTGCTGGCGTAAAAGGATGGCAAGCGCGGCATGAGCCAATAGGTCGCCATCCCCATAGTGCAAGACACTGTCACATGACGGTCGCGGGAATCGTGCAGCGTGCGCATGTTCTCGATGGCTGTTGAAATCTGGCCC